>RFZB01000074.1 GCA_009920915.1 Sphingomonadaceae bacterium
GCGTGCCGGCCGGATACGCGCTGGCGCGCTTCAGGTTCCGGTTCTCGGAACTGATCGGCACCTCGATCTTCGTCACCTATCTGGTCCCGACCACCCTGCTCTTCATCCCCATGATCCATGTCATGGTCAGCCTGGGGCTGGACGACAGCATCTGGGCGCTGGTGGTCGTCTACCCTACCTTCCTCGTGCCCTTCGTCACCTGGCTGATGAGCGGCTATTTCCGCACCATCCCGACCGAGCTCGAGGATTGCGCGCGGGTCGACGGCATGACGCGCATCGGGGCGATGCTGCGGATCGCCATCCCGCTGGCGCGGCCAGGGATCCTTTCCGCCGCGATCTTCTCCTTCACCCTGTCCTGGAACGAGTTCATCTATGCGCTGACCCTGGTCACCGCCAGCAGCGAGCGCACCATTCCCGTCGGCGTGCTGGTCCAGCTGACGCGCGCGGATTTCTATTTCTGGGGACCGCTGATGGCCGGCGCGCTGCTCGGATCCATTCCCGTGGCGATCGTCTATTCCTTCTTCGTCGACCAATACGCGTCGGGGCTGACCGCCGGCGCCGTGAAGGGCTGATCCCGGATGCAGCATCCCGCGATGAAGGTCGTCCGCCTGACCGCGAAGATCTTCCAGCTCACGCCCCATGAGCGCGCGCATCAGCCTCTGCCTCATCGCCCGAAACGAAGAGGCGTTCCTCGACGCCTGCCTGCGGGCATGGGGGAGGCCGACGGCCTAATGCCCCCATCACGGACGTGGAATATCCGCCTTAACCTGGACGAGTTCAACGTGTACCGCGAGTACACCACGCCCATCACCGTTTTAAAGAATGTCCTGGTGCTGATGACGGATGTGATGAAGCGTGAACAAACGCTGATCCCCGTCGATATGGATCAGGAAGAAGTTGCCCTGCGCTTCCAGAAATATGGCCTGATTTCGGCGGCTGTCGTCGATCCATCGGGCCGGTTGGTTGGGATGATCACGGTCGACGATGTCGTCCACATCATTCAGGAAGAAGCCAGCGAAGATATTCTCAAGCTCTCCGGCGCAGGCGAAGGCGATATTAACGAGCCGATCCTGCTGACCGTGCGCACGCGCCTGACATGGCTGGTCGTCAATTTAGGGACCGCGATTATTGCCGCCAGCGTGGTTGGCATGTTCCAAGGCGAAATTGCCAAGTTCGCGTTGCTCGCAGTGCTGATGCCCATTGTCTCGGGCATGGGCGGCAATGCGGGCACGCAGACGCTGGCTGTGGTGGTCCGCGCAATTGCCACCAATGAGCTGACCAGTTCCAACACGGTGCGGATGATCGGGCGGGAATTGCGGATCGCGCTGACCAATGGCTTGGCGCTGGGCCTGTTAATTGGGACGGCCGTGGCCTTGCTGTTTGACAACCCCATGTTGGGCGCGGTTATGGGGGCGGCCATGGTGATCAATAATTTGGTCGCGGGGCTTTCGGGGATTCTTGTTCCAGTTACGCTCGACCGGTTGGATGTTGACCCAGCCGTTTCGTCTGCTGTCTTTGTGACGATGATGACCGATGTCATGGGCTTTTTCAGCTTTTTGGGGCTTGCCGCGCTTGTCGGCCTTGCAGGCTAGTGCCGCTTCATCTGACGAAAGTTGCCTTCGGCGCGACCTCGCTTGAGGATTTGGTGGACCGTGTCGCTGCCCGGGCGATCCAAGGCGAGGTGCGGATGACAACGCGGTTCCTGCCCAAGCGGCATGAGGAAATTTTGTCTGGTGGATCGCTCTATTGGATCATCCGCCATCAGCTTGTGGGGCGTGCGTCCATCAAGCGGTTTGATCCAACTGCCGAAGGCCGAATTGATATTGTGCTGGAGGCCAAAGTCATTGCCGTTCGCCCACAGCCGCGCCGTGCACATCAAGGTTGGCGATATTTGGAAGCCGCAGATGCACCGGAAGATTTATTGGGGAATCTGGGCGCGCATAATGATGATCTGCCAGCCCCGCTTTTGCGCGAATTGGCGTCGCTTGCGCTGATTTAAGCCGCGCCGCTTTAGCAAAAAGGGCGGCACACAGGCCGCCCTTTTCATGTGCCTATGGCAAGTGCCGCTCAGGCAGCTTCGCTTGCCTTATGATATTGGGGCGCTGCCTTTTTCAGAATGTCGATGATCTTGGCGGCGGCCGCCTTTTCATCGGTTTGTTCCATAGCGGCCAATTCGCGCGCCAAGCGGCTGGTGGCGCCTTCAAAAATCTGGCGCTCTGAATAGCTTTGCTCGGGTGCATCTTCCGGGCGGAACAAGTCACGGACGACTTCCGCAATCGAGACCAGATCGCCGGAATTGATCTTGGCTTCATATTCCTGTGCGCGGCGCGACCACATGGTGCGCTTTACCTTGGGCTTGCCCTTCAATGTGGCGAGCGCTTCGCCCATCTGCTTGTCAGATGAGAGTTTGCGCATACCAACACTTTCCGCCTTATTGGTCGGAACCCGGAGAGTCATTTTCTCCTTTTCAAAGCGCAGAACATATAGTTCCAGCTTCATGCCAGCGATTTCAGAGCTTTGCAGCTCAATCACCCGGCCGACGCCATGCTTGGGATAGACTACATAGTCGCCGACGACGAACTCAAGCGCGTTGGACATAATTTGCGACCTTTCTAACCGATACGTCCGCCACTCCCGACCAAAGCAGAAGGGCCGCCGCTGCGGCACCCTGCGCGAGAGATGAGGGGCTGGGACGCTCCATTCGGTGCGGGATAACCCCGCTGTCGATACAGAGTATAACAGAGTCGCAACAAAAATACCAGTCTCCTGCTAGACTTGTCGTCCAGCAGCGCCAGCGCCCCGTTTGTGGATTGTCGATCAGCTTGCTGGGCTTAAGGGGGCCGCAGCTGTTATTGGGGGCGTCAGCAAGTCACTGCGCTTCTTGGCAAAGCTGGCAATGACGGCGGCATCCCGCTTATACAAATCAGGAAATGTCTGCAGCGCAGCACCGCCCGCTGTGGCGACCGTAAAATAACCAATAAAGACGGGAATAGATTCTTTGAACGGGGCTTTGGCCGTGTCGCCAGCGCGGATCATGTCGACCAGATTTGTGGCAATCCGCTCGCGCGCGGCATCATCATTCAACTGCTCACCCGATTGCAGCAGGCTTAACAAAATACCCAGTTCAAAGGCGCGTTCTGTCCGCAAACAGCCATGGCTATAGGCGCGCGGATTATTGGCAAACAGCGTCTTATTTGGCGTGTCATGCAGGAAGATGGCATGCGGATTTGGCATATCAATCTTCAGTTGGCCCAAAGCCGCCATCGGCCCCGGTTTTTGCACAACGGATAGGGACTTACCCGTCCCCGTCCAAACATAGCCGCGCGCGCGTGCCGTTGCCGGGTCACGCGCAATTAGTGGCCCAACCTCTTGGCGAATAATGCTTTGCGGCAGCACCCAAGGCGGATGCACGACAATGCCCGTTGCCGCTGCGGAGAGCATGGGCGTTTGCGTGTCAAACTTGCCGACAATAATCCGATAGGCTGCAATATTGCGGCCATAGGTGTTCACGCGCACCATATATTCCGGCACATTGGCCAGCACATGCTTAAGGCCCAGCGACTGCGGCAGCCAACGCCAGCGATCTAAATTGGTCCGCAACAGGGCGATGCGCGATGTGGCAGTTGCGGGTGTGCGGGCCAGCTCTGCCTTTAACGCGGCATAATCGGGATGCTTGGGTTCCAGCCGGGCCAAAGCGCCGTCAATATCATGGCTTTCCAGCGCGACGGCCAAGGCAATATCCAGTGGCAGCGTCTGCGCATCAGTGTCGTTCACATACCATTCGCCCCGGGCTGAAACAGGCGTGCGCCCATCGCGCAAATCCGTGGCGAGCGCCGTGAACAAGCGCGTTGCCAGATTATTCAGAGCCTCGCCCTCGCCGGCGGCAAGAGCCGCTTTCAACGCTGTGGGTTCATAATCTGATGGGATTAGACCCTTTTTGCCAATGGATTGGATGGCATTTAGCAATTGGGTTGCGTCGGCCTGCGTCCAATAAGGGGCAGGCGCTGTCTCCGCTGCAGGGGCAGCCTCAGGGGCCTGCACCGCAGGGGCTGGTGCCGCAGGTGTTGCCGGCACGGGGGCAGAATTGGGCAGGGGGACCGGGCTTTGCTGGGCCACAGCCATGCTCGTCGCCAAGAGCGCGATGACAGACGATAGTGCATACAGCGGAGAGGACATACAACAGACCTTATTGCGCGGCGAAATACCCTTGCCGCTTTCAAATGCCCGAACAGGCCTGCCAAATGCAAGCGCCTAAGCGGTCATGACGATGGATAAATGTTCAACATTTCTCAAAGCTTGCCGATCAATCTCGAGGGTGAGGCAGATTTTGCTGCGGCTCAACCTGTGCCGAAGCGGGAAATTAACCATTTTCCGGCACAAGCAAGGCCTCACGCAAAACGAGGTTGTACGTGCAACAAGCTTTCACCACAGTATGGCACCGGGCCATCGACCGCAAAAACCGCGTCTTTATCTGGACAAGTCTCTTTGTGCTTGTCTTGACGATTGCCGGGGGCTTCCAGCCGCTCGATCATCTGTTCCGGACATCGCGCAGTGCGTTCTTCCTGCATGATGCCAAGCCAAAGCTGGCCATCGTTGTCGTGGATGACGCGTCGACCAATCAATTTGGTGAGTGGCCTTGGCCGCGACATGATATTGCCAAGCTGGTCACAGCACTTGATGAGGCCGGGGCAAAGCGCGTTGCATTTGAGCATATTTTTGCGCCTGGCCAAGACCGGACGGGCACTGCCGAATTGGCGCGCGTCTTTCAATCGCTGCCCCAACGTCCGATTATTGCTGCCGGCTATGAAATTGGAAATGCGGGCGCCCAGCGCAAGCTGAAATGGCCGGACCCGCAGTTGAGCGCGCATGCGCAGGTTGCGATCAGCTCGGTTCCCATCAGCTATGTTGGGTATGTGCTAGACATCGAAAATGGCATCACGGTGAATGGGCACAATGTGCCCTCCATCGCGGCGGCGATTGCAAATCAGCCGAAATTGCGCGCCCGAGACGCGTATGTTGATTATTCTATTCGCCCCGGGAGCATCCCTCAAGTTTCGGCCAGAGATGTGTTGGCAGGGCGCGTGACTGATCAGCTGAAGGGGCGGCAGGTGCTGATTTCGTCGTCGCGAAATGAAGTCCTTTTGCCGCGGACCGGCTCGGCGCGATTTGTCATGGCGCATGCCATGTCGGCCGCAACCTTGATGGAGGGGCAGCAACGCCATGTTGGGCCGTGGCCGGGGCTGGTGCTTGGATTTGCAACAAGTTGGCTCATTTGGTTTCAGCGTCGGCGGGTTGCCATTGCTGCGCTGGTTGCAGCGGGCCTTGTCAGCTTTTTCATCCCCTTATTGTGTCATCTCCAGCGCACCTATGTTGATATTGCGCCCGGGCTTGCCGTGGTGGGCGCGATCTTGCTGGCGCGGCTGTGGCGCCGATATCGCCGTGGCAGTGAGCTAACCAATCCCTTGTCAGGGCTGCCGAATTTGCTTTCGCTGCGGGATTGTCAGCTTGCCGATAAAGACATTGTTTTGGCCCTGCATATCCGAAATTATCCTGCCCTTGCAGCCGCCTTATCGCGCTGTGAAGACAAGCTCATCGCGCAAATTGTCCAGCGTTTCCAAGGGGCGGGGGTAGAGCTGCTGTTCCACGGCGATCAAGGCGTCTTCTGCTGGATCAGTGCGGCCCGCAGCCCAACCCAGCTGGCCGAACATTTAGAGGCCCTGCATAATTTGTTCCGCATGCCTCTGCTGGTCGAGGGGCGTCAGGTGGACCTGACCTTAGCCTGCGGGCTTGATGATAGTGACTCCCCCAATCCCCAAGAACGCTTTGCCAATGCGCTTGTGGCGGCTGGTGAAGCGGCCAAAGCCGGTCTGCGCTGGAAAGTGCATGATGCGGCACCCCAAGATGAGGCGGAATGGCAAATGTCTCTCTTGGGTCAATTAGATGCTGCCATTGATCATGGTGAAGTTTGGGTGGCGTATCAGGCCAAATATGACTTGGTGGCAGGCCGTGTTTCGGGCGCAGAAGCGTTGGCCCGCTGGTCGCATCCCCAGCGCGGATCAATTGCGCCAGACGAATTCATCCCCGTGGCCGAAATCAGCGGTCGGATCGACAAGCTGACCTATTTCGTCCTGGATCAGGCTTTGGCGCTCGCTGCCAAAATGGGGCCAGATTTTGACATGGCCGTCAACCTTTCTGCCCAGATGTTTAGCCGTAAAGACTTTCCTGAAAAGCTGGCGCTTCTTCTTGTCCGCCACAAAGTGGCCCCTCAGAATTTAACTCTCGAGATTACAGAATCTGCGGCGGTGCAAAGCGAAGCAGATATGCTGTCGACTCTCACTGCACTTGCTGAACTTGGCGTGACGGTTTCGATTGATGATTATGGCACGGGGTACAGCACGCTTGAATATCTGCGCAAAATTCAGGCCCAAGAATTGAAGATCGACCGTAGCTTTGTCGCCACTATGGATCGCAATCGGTCTGATCGCTTGCTGGTGAACGCGACGATCAAGCTGGCGCATTCGCTTGGCCATTCGGTTGTCGCTGAAGGTGTCGAAACCAAAGACACGTTTAATATGCTCCGCCGCATGGGGTGCGATAAGGCGCAAGGCTATTATATTGCGCGCCCTGTGCCCCAAGCAGATTTTGTCACTTTTATGGAAAACGCCGCTGCGCGTGCCGCCTGAGTGGAGACGATAGTGGCAGAACCATCTTGCACGATATGGCGGATTCATACAAAATTCCCGCGACGTTCAAAACGGGCGTCGACACAAAAGGGACTGATCATGAAGAAGAGCAAAATTCAGGCTCAGCTTAAGTTTGATATGTGGAAATGGTTGTTCGGCGAACGTTGGGCCCAGCCATAATAAGCCATTTTATCAAAAGTGAAATTTGGGGCTTTGGTCGAGTACCGAAGCCCTTTTTTTCAAATTTGCGCGGCGCATTTTTTGAGTGCGCCGCTGTCTAAGGCCCGCGCCCACCGCCGGATATGTTGCGTTTCAAATGCGACGTCGACTCGCGACTCGCGTGGCAGAAAATTGCAAAAATCGGGTCAGAAATTCGCAGATTCTCGCTCGGCCACGCGACTCTGCACCATTTTCGATAATTTTTTCGGGCCAGCAGCACTCTGTCCCAATTTGGGACTTACCCCTTGGCAGCTTCGCTGGCGAGCCAGTCTTCCAGCCATTTGATGCTGTAATTGCCATCAATGACATCGCTTTGCGCCAGCAGGTCCTGATGCAGCGGGATGTTGGTCTTCACGCCATCAATGACCATTTCTTCCAGCGCCCGGCGCATCCGCATCATGCAGCTTTCGCGCGTCCGGCCATAGACAATCAGCTTGGCAATCATGCTGTCATAATAAGGCGGGATTTTATACCCGGCATAGAGCCCGCTATCGACGCGTACGTGCATACCACCTGCGGGGCAATGGAATGGCCACGGAATTCCAGATCTTCCTGACGCACAGACAGCGGCCTGCCTTCTGCCACGCGGATTTGCTCGCGCACCAAATCAAATCCGGTGATCATTTCCGTCACCGGATGCTCCACCTGAATGCGGGTGTTCATTTCAATGAAATAGAACTCGCCATTTTCCCAGAGGAACTCGATTGTGCCCGCACCCCGATAGCCCATATCGGCCATCGCCTTGGCAACAATGCCGCCCATGCGCGCGCGTTCCTCGGATGAAATGACGGGCGACGGCGCTTCTTCCAAAACCTTTTGGTGGCGGCGCTGCAGCGAGCAATCGCGTTCGCCCAAATGAATGGCATTGCCGTTGCCATCGCCAAAGACTTGAAACTCAATATGACGCGGGTTGCCCAGATATTTCTCAAGATAGACAGTGGCATCGCCAAAGGCGGCTTTGGCCTCAGTCCCGGCCTGCTGCATTTGGTTTTCGAGGTCTTCCTCGTTCCAGACGACCTTCATGCCACGGCCACCGCCGCCCGACGCCGCCTTAATGATGACGGGATAGCCGACGTCACGGGCAAGCCGCTTGGCTTCTTCCACATCTTCAATCGCGCCGTCTGATCCGGGAACCAGCGGCAGGCCCAGTTCACCTGCCGTCTTCTTCGCCATCACCTTGTCGCCCATGGTGCGAATATGCTCAGGCTTTGGCCCAACGAAGATCAGCTTATGTTCTTCGATAATTTCCGCAAAACGGGCATTTTCTGAAAGAAACCCATAGCCGGGATGAATGGCGTCCGCGCCCGAAATTTCAGCGGCAGAAATAATGGCGGGGATGTTGAGATAGCTATCCTTGGCCGCTGGCGGGCCAATGCAAATGGCTTCATCCGCCAAGCGGACATGCATGGCATCTGCGTCAGCGGTTGAATGCACCGCGACCGTCTTGATGCCCATTTCATGCGCGGCACGATGGATGCGCAAAGCAATCTCGCCGCGATTGGCGATCAACAATTTCTCGATGGTCATCAACCTATCCCCTGCGTGCCGACGGACGCTTACTCAATCACAACAAGCGGCTGATCAAATTCAACCGGCTGGCCATTCGCGACCAGCATCTGCGTCACCTTGCCACCGCGTGGGGCGGTAATGGGGTTCATCACCTTCATGGCTTCGATGATGATCAGGGTATCGCCTTCCTTCACGCTATCGCCCACGTTAACAAAGGGCGCTGCTTCGGGCGAGGCGGCCAAATAGGCGGTGCCAACCATTGGGGATTTAACGGCACCGGGATGGTCTGCCGGGGCGGCCGCTGGCGCATTGGCAGGCGCTGCAGCCGGGGCGGCTGCCGCTGGTGCAGGCGCGGCCACAGCGGCGGCGTGCACCGTGCGGGCAACGCGAATTTTGCACTCTTCGGTTTCGACTTCGATTTCGGTCATGCTCGTATCGTTCAGCAACTCTGCCAGCTGCCGGACCAATTTCACATCTACCTGCATATTTCCCGTTCTCTCAGCCATTTGACCCTCAAATCAGAATAAGTTTGGCCCTTTGTCAGAGCTTTGCCGCTACGTCCAGCGCGAGTGTATAGCTGCGCGCACCAAAGCCGGCGATGGTGCCCAAAGCGGCCTCCCCAACATAGCTTTTGTGGCGAAACGCCTCGCGCCGGTGCGGGTTCGACAAATGCACCTCAATCACGGGCGTGCGGATCGCCTTAATCGCATCATATAGCGCGATGGAGCTATGGGTATAGGCGCCAGCATTCAAAATCACGGCCTTTGCGTTCATGGCTTGCGCTTCGTGCAGCCAATCAACCAAATGGCCTTCATGATTGGACTGGCGGACATCCACCATAACGCCCAACCCCTGCGCCTGATCTTCCAGACGCCCGGCAATATCATCCAGCGTATCGGATCCGTAAATCTCGGGCTCACGCGTGCCCAGCAGATTTAAATTCGGTCCGTTCAGCACATAAATGACAGGCTTTTCTGCCATGGAGCCTTACTCCCTATCGGGTTCCGGTTGCGACCTTCACTACCTCCCCTATATGGGCCGACGGCAAAAGGCAAAGGAACGGACCATCTTGATGATTTCCATCCACTTGAATGGTGAGCCACGTCAGGTGGCCCCCGGCATCACAATCGCGCAATTGGTCGCAGAAATTGGTCTGGACCCGGCCAAGGTTGCGGTTGAGCGCAATTTGGAAATTGTGCCGCGTTCGATGTTGGCCGACATTGCCATTGCGGATGGCGATACGCTTGAGATTGTTCATTTTGTGGGGGGCGGCGCGACGGAGGATAGCTGGTCCGTCGCGGGCCGGACTTTCCGATCACGCCTGATTGTTGGCACGGGCAAATATAAGGATTTTGCCCAAAATGCGGCGGCGCTGGAGGCCTCTGGCGCTGAAATCATCACCGTGGCTGTCCGCCGGGTCAACGTGTCAGACCCCAAAGCGCCGATGCTCACCGATTTTATTGACCCCAAAAAATATACCTATCTGCCC
>RFZB01000075.1 GCA_009920915.1 Sphingomonadaceae bacterium
TTTTGCCTGTGCCATCCGTTGCAATCAGACGCAGAAGCTGCCGAGATGTATCGCTGGTCTGTTGGGTAAAGACACGCCGACCCGGCACGGCGCGGCCCGGCTGCACCTTCACCAGCGTTGCCGGCCGCAAAATGCCGCCATTCACCAAAGCCGCATAGGCCACTGCCAATTGCAGCGGCGTCACGGCAATGCCGTGGCCATAGGCCGTCGTCATGGTGGTTGTCCGCGCCCAGAAACTGGGCACAAGCGGACGGCCTTTTTCCTTTAACTCAATGGCAGGCGGATCATAAAAACCAATGCGCCGGAACAGCGCTTCCATCCGCTGTGGGCCCATTTCATCGGCAATTTGTGCTGTCACAATGTTGGAAGAATGAACCAGCGTCTCCGGCACATTGAGCCAGCGATTTAAAGGATGGTCATCTTTGATCTTAAATTTGCCAATTTGCAGCGGGGCCGTTGCGTCATAGCGCTTGGACATGCTGGTCACGACACCTGCGTCCATCGCCCCGGCAATGGCAATGGGTTTGAACGTAGAGCCCAGCTCATAAACGCTTTGCGTCACATTGTTGCGCAGCGTTTCGGGATCAACCCGGCGGATGTTATTGGGGTTGAACACGGGCAGTGACACCATGGCCAAAAGCTCACCAGTGTGCACATCAAGCACAAGTCCGGTGGCGCCCAAGGCCTGATGGCTTGTCATCGCTGCAGAGAGTTCAGACTCCATCGCTGCCTGAACGCGCTTATCAATGGACAGGGCAACAGGTTGACGTCGGGCTGGATCGGACAATTGCTTATCCAAGGCTCGTTCCATGCCCATCACGCCCCGGCCTTCCATATCGGTATAGCCCAGGACGTGCGATGCCAGCGTCAATTGCGGGTAGAGCCGCTCTGGCTCGCGAGAGAACGCCATAGCGGGTTCACCCAGCGCATTCACCTTGGCCACCAGTTCCGGCATCGCGCGGCGGCGCAAATAGGTGAACCGAACGCCCGACTTTAGAAGATCTAAATATTGCTGCTCGGTCCGTTCCGGCATCAAAGCTGCGAGTTTTGGGGCTAAGTCTTCCGGCTTGTTCAGCAAGCGATTGGTGTGCACGCCAATCGACCAAGCCTCCATAGTTCGGGCCAGCACCTCGCCATTGCGATCAACAATATCGGCGCGCGCACCACGCTGGCTCTCTACGGCTGCAAAGCCGCTGCTTGGGCCAGAAAACACTGTCAGCCACATAAGCCGCAGCGCGATGACACCGGCCACCGCGCTGAACAAAAGCATCAGGACCATCAGCCTTTGGTGGGCAATCGCCAGCGATTGAACCTTTACCTCAGCATGACGTGTCCGGCTGGGCCGGGCGACGGATGCGGTCACTGGGCCGATTTGCCCTTTCCACCTCCGGCTTGGCTTTCACTGGCCGCCCGAACGAGGATTTCGCTAAAGGTCCGCTGATCAACCAACTTGCGGTCTAGCATTGCAAAACGTTGGGGCTTTGCAGAATCTGTCTTGGTTGACGCTGGTTTGGGGGCCGCCGCCTTGGCCGTTGGCTTTGCTGTCGTAACAGCCGTGGCGCGCGCGGGGCGAACATCAGCTGAGGCAAGCGCCACGGGCTTGGCAGCAGCGCTGGCGGGCTTCGCCGCACTGGCTGCAGATTTGGGCGTCGCTGCCATGGGCTTGGCGCCAGGGGCCACTTGCGCCGTTTGTACAGGCGTTGCGGATGGTTGCGGCGTATTGGTCGGCGCGGGTGCTGTTGTCGCGGCTGCCACCATGACGGGGGCAGGCGCCCCAACGCTGGCCGGCAAAATGCCGCCATCCAGCGTCTGCAAGGCCGTTTCGGTTGCCCGGAATTGGCCAGCCTTGGGCGCACCAAGGGCTAAAACTTCGCTATTCCAACGTTCTAGCTGACGAAGTGAGGCACGTGTGCCCAATTCCGTTTGCAACTGCCTGATTTCATTCTGCGTACTCGCAATCTGACGATCCACCTTCTCCAGCCGGGCGCGTTCCGCCGCGACACTTAACGAGACAGTGTACAGCGCCGTTGCTGCAAAGGCGCACCCAACAACCCAGACAACGGGACGAAATCTGTGAGCGATCATGCGGCACCTCGAAGTTGGTCAGGCCAGAAAACTGCAGATGTGCGCCGCGCGACGCGCAAGGTCGCAGAACGGGCACGAGGATTACGAGTCAATTCAGCCTCGCCGGGCCGCACGGGCTTTGCGACAGCTTCAAAAGTGGCATCAGGGCCCGATGCACCGACATCAGGCAAATGGCGTGACCCCGCAGGGCGCTGGCCGCTGCGGTCTCGCAAAAAGCGCTTAACAATCCGGTCTTCCAGGCTGTGGAATGTCACCACTGCCAAGCGGCCACCGGGCTTCAACACCCGCTCGGCTGCAATCAGGCCATCTTCCAACTCTTCGAGTTCACGGTTGATGTGAATACGAATGGCTTGAAAAGCGCGCGTTGCCGGGTCGCTTTTTTGGCCATCGCGCCAGCCAACGGCGCGCCGGACAATCGACGCCAACTGGGCGGTCCGCTCAATGGGACGGGCAGCCACAATGGCCCGCGCAATGCGGCGAGATTTTGGCTCATCGCCATAGCGATAGATGACATCGGCAATCAGCGCTTCATCTGCCGAATTCACGAAGTCAGCGGCGCTTTCGCCCACCTGCTCCATGCGCATATCAAGCGGGCCATCTGCCTGAAAAGAAAAGCCACGCCCAGCTTGATCAAGCTGCATGGAGGACACGCCAATATCCAGCGTGACGCCATCCACAGGGTCTGGCAAATGGTGCGCCATATTGGAAAACCGGTCCTGAACCAGTGTCAGGCCCTCGTCTCCAGCCGCGCGCCCAGCCGCGATCGCGTCTGGATCCCGATCAAAGGCAATCACGCGCGCGCCTGCCTTTGTCATGGCTCGGCTATAGCCGCCTGCACCAAAGGTGCCGTCAACATGCGTTTCGCCGGGGCTGATGGCGAGCGCATCGATCACTTCTGCAAGCAAGACGGGAATGTGCGGCGCAGCCTGAGACATCAGCGCACGCCCCTTTCTGCCATCAAAAAGGCAGCAACATCCTTTGTTTCCTCATCAATACCTGGCGTATCAATCAGGAGATTGGGGTTCCAAATTTCAAATGTATTGCCGGTGCCAAAGAAAAAGGCGAGGTCCGTCAACTGCGCTTTGGTGCGGAAAAAAGCCGGCAAAATGAAACGACCGCTGGTGTCATAAGGCACCTCTTCGACAAGGCCGAAGGCGCGGCGGTTATTGTTGAAATAGTCAAAATCGCGGCCCGCATTACGCTCGCGCTCTTCCTCGCGCTCCAGCCGATCATGCAGCAGGCGCGACCAGCCTTTGTCATAACCCGTCAGGCAAGGGTCTTGCTGGTGCTTGGCGATAATGAGCACGCGGCCATCGCTGTTCTTTTCGATTGCAGAGCGCAGGAAAGCGGGAATCGCGACGCGGCCTTTGCCGTCAATCGCGTTCAGCGCGTGTCCCCTGAATAGCTCCCGTTCGCTCACAGCACCCCTCAGCGTCCGGAGCAGATGGGCCGCCGCCAAGCCATAACCCCATGTTACGCCTGGCAAATTCAACACTGAATCAGGACAGCCCCGCCCCAATTTGACGAAGCTACGGACTATCAGGGAATCATGGGGACAGCAAGGGATTTCACGGGTGAAATGGGGATTTAGCACCCCAATATCGGGTTTTTAAGGAGAAACCGTGCTTTTTCGTGACGTGTTTTTCTAACCTAACCTCTTTCTATTTCTTTGATTTCACAGATTTTTATCCATCAGCAGGCCATTTATGGCCGCAATGCCACGGGCTTGAGCTGCAGCATCCCCTTGTGGTTGAAAGAAATCGGCGTCGGCAATCAGGACGGCCCGCCCCTTGCCAAGCTGGCAAATGGCAAGTGCAGGATCACGCACCTGACACGGGCCAGACGCGCGCACCCATTGCCCACTGCCGGGCAGCGCGAGTGTCCATGCCTGTATCCGCGCTATCCGGGGCGCGCTGCCCATGGCATCAGGCTGCAGATCCAAGCCCCAATGGCGGTATAAGGGCGACAAGAGCGTGGCAGCAGGCGCCCGACGTGGGTCGCCAATTGGGCGCTGTTGCGGCCAGCGCAAATCAGGGTCCGCGAGAATAACAACATGTCCGCCCTGCCGCACCCAGGCATCAAGCGCCACCAACTCGGCTGGGGCAAGGCGCGGTGGCTGAATCACAAGCAGCTTTTGAACAGCCTGTAAGGCTGCTGCATCTGCCATATCGAGCGCCACCACATCCCAACTGCCCGAAAGTGCCTTAAGGCTAGGCGCCGGGCTTGTCCGGTTTTGGAGGACATCGGCGACATCCCCCTCCCCCCAAAAAAGAGGCAAAGCAGTGAGAATATGGAGCTTTGGCTTTGGCGCGGGCGGGACGGCAGAACAGGCCCCGCATAGCAAAGCAAGCGCGGCAACCAGCCTGCGCATCATTTTTTAGGGGCTGGCTCGTCCGCCTTTGTGGGCGCGCCGGGGGCAACGCCCAATTCCGCCAAAGGCTCGTTCTTTTCATCTGCTGATTTGGCTGGTTGGCCCGTCACAGTTGGTACATCCTGCACTTTGGCAGTGCCCAATTGCTGCAACATCGCGTTGGCCAACCCAATGAGCAGCAAGATACCACCCAAGCCCGTCAGCCCAACGCGAATACGCCGCCAGCTTTCATTCCGTTCTTGAAGGGGGTCCAGTGCCATAATCAGTCTTTCAACCATTCAAAAACCGGCAGGTTCTTCGACCGCAGCCAATCTGAATTATAGAGTGTGGAGAGATAACGGAAACCCGTATCGCACAAAATCGTCACAATTGTTTTGCCAGGGCCAAGCTGGCGGGCCAGTGCAACAGCCCCGGCAATGTTAATGCCCGAGGACAGGCCCAAACACAGGCCTTCTTCGCGCAGCATCCGCGCAACCCAATATAGCCCTTCCTCATCCGAGATGCGGAACTGGGTATCAATTGGCGCCCCATCCAAATTTGCCGTGATGCGACCTTGGCCAATACCCTCGGCAACTGAGCTTCCTTCAGCCTTTAACTCACCATGGGCATAATAATTGTAGAGCGCCGCGCCGTGCGGGTCTGTCAGGGCAATCACAATATCATCGCGATGGGCTTTCAGCCCGAGGCCAACGCCTGCAATGGTGCCGCCGGTGCCCGCCGCACAGGTGAAGCCATCCACTTTGCCTTCTGTCTGGGCCCAGATTTCTTCCGCCGTACCCATGATATGGGCTTTGCGGTTGGCAATATTGTCAAATTGGTTGGCCCAAATTGCGCCGTCTGTCTCTTCCGCAATGCGGCGAGACGTATGCACAAAATGACCGGGATTGGAGAACGGGGCCGGAGGCACCAAGACCAGTTCTGCCCCCAAGGCCCGCAGCGTATCCATTTTTTCGCGGCTTTGGGTGTCGGGCATGACGATAATCGTCTTATACCCCTTCGCATTGGCGACAAGTGCAAGGCCAATGCCCGTATTACCGGCCGTGCCTTCGACAATGGTGCCGCCGGGCGACAGGGCACCTCGTGCCTCGGCATCTTCGACAATGAACAGCGCGGCACGATCCTTCACCGAGGCGCCGGGATTGGCATATTCGCATTTTCCCAAAATGAGACAGCCAGTCTCCGAAGACGGGCCTTCGAGTTTGACGAGCGGCGTGTTGCCGATCAGGTTGAGTAGATTGACAGCAAAAGACATGAGGAATCCCTAGCCTGATTGCCATGCGCGCGGCAAGCAAGTTGCACTTTTGTCGTTAATAGCAACAGGTGAGATGTAAGGACCGCAAAAGGGATAGGTTTCCATAAATAAGATACTGATCTTTAAATGGAATAAGACTAGGGTCTGGCATTGCACGTGGCATTTTCGGGGGGTGAATGATTTCCTCACGCAATTATGCGCCTTCAGCGCACCTGCTGCCTTTCATTCGGCGGCATTACATTGTGGAAGCCAAGCTTCCCGCTGATTTTTGCCATGAAGATTATCTGATGGCGGATAATGGATTTGTGCGCGTTATTCTGGCGGGTGAGTGGGATTGGTGGCACCAAGACCAATGGGTTGCGGGGTCTGGCGCATTGGTCTTTGGCCCCAATGCACAAATGCTGCGCATTCGCGCGCGCGGCCCCATATTTGTTGTCGGCTTTGCCATCCGGCCCAGCGCCTGGACAGCGCTCTTCACCCAAGCAGCAGCCAGCCATGTTGATATGATTTCGCCATTGGCCGATGTTTGGGCACCTGAACTGGTGGCTGAACTTATCAAAGCTTTGGAGGCCGCCAAGCATGATGAAGACCGATTGGCAGCCCTAGAGGCCGCCATCGAAACGCAATTGGCAAGCCTTAACGGAAAAGGCGTTGACCCCCTGATTGCGACATTTGAATCAATTGCCCGGCGCGACAGCACCACCCGCGTGGAAGACGCTGCTCGCATATTGGGCCTTTCCCCCCGCCAGTTGGAGCGGCGCTGCCTGACCAGCTTTGGCTTGTCTCCGAAGGCGGTTCTGCAACGGTGCCGCTTTCTCGATATGGCGGCCGCGATGCGCGGGATTGGCAATGCAGATCAGGCCGAATTGGCGAGTTTGCGCTATTTTGATCAATCGCATCTCAACCGCGAGGTGCGGCGCTATGCGGGCATGACGCCTGGCGCTTTTCAAAAGGCGGCAATGCCGCTGTTTACCGAAAGCCTAAAACTCCGCGAAGAAGGCAAAACACTGGCCTAGCCCAGAATTTGGCCGTCTTTCACCATCATGCGGGTTGCGGCCGCCCCAGCCTCTTCGAACAGGCTCGGTTCCGTGCCCGTCATCCAGACTTGCCCGCCATTGGCGGATAGGCGCGCAAACAGCGCTGCCCGGCGGACGGGGTCAAGATGCGCTGCCACTTCATCCAGCAGCAAGATCGGCGCACGCCCCAGCCGTTCCGCCACCAATTCGGCATGCGCCAAAATAATGCCCAGCAACAGTGCCTTTTGCTCTCCCGTTGAACACCGGGCAGCGGCCTGCGCTTTGCCCAAATGTGTCACAGCCAAATCCATACGATGTGGGCCAAGCAACGTCCGGCCAGCGGCCGCATCGCGCGGCCGATGGCGGCGAAGCTGCTCAGCAAAATCGCCATCCATTTCGCCGCCGTTAAGGGCCAGCCCAGCGCGGGCAAAGGGCCCTTCTGGCTGGTCTGCCAAGCGCGCGCCAAGCGCTGTCACCAATTGCTGCCGCGCCTCCGCAAGCGCCAGCCCATGGCTTGCCATTTGCGCTTCCAGCGCGGTCAGCCAGTCCGGGTCGGCCGGGCGCTCATCTGACAATAGGCGGTTGCGCTGGCGCATGGCCGCTTCATACCGGCTGGCATGGCCCGCATGGCTTGGCACCAATGCCAGCACGAGCCGGTCCAAAAAGCGCCGCCGCTCGCTGGCGCCTTCCAAGAATAATCGGTCCATTGCGGGGGTCAGCCATAGGGCAGAGACCCATTCCGCCAAATCATTGGCAGCGGCTGTCGCGCCGTTAATGCGCACCAATCGCCGCTCTGGCGCCTCGGCACGGGTGCCAGTGCCCAGTTCGACATCGCCCAGCCGCGCTGCCACGGCAAAGCCACCTGCCCCGCCCTGGCGCGCAATATCAGACAAGGGGGCCCCGCGCAGGCCCCGACCGGGGACAAGCAGCGAAACTGCCTCAAGGATATTGGTTTTACCGGCCCCATTTTCCCCCGTCAGCACAACAAGGCCCGACCCAGGTGCCACGACGCAATCAGGGTAGGATCGAAAATCAGTGAGGCTGAGGCGGGTGATTGTCACGCCTATGTCTCTAAGCGGCTCTGGCCGAAAAGACAAAGAGGCGGCTGCCCATTTGGTCAACCGCCTCTCTTAATATCAGAAATCTGAGCGTTTAGAGGACTTCGAACAGCCCAGCCGCGCCCTGGCCGCCACCAATGCACATGGTGATCACGACATATTTTGCGCCACGGCGTTTGCCTTCGATCAAGGCATGGCCAACCATGCGCGCACCCGACATGCCATAGGGATGGCCAATTGAAATCGCGCCGCCATTGACGTTCAGACGATCCATCGGGATGCCCAGCTTATCAGCGCAATACAGCACCTGCACGGCAAAGGCTTCGTTCAATTCCCACAGGCCAATATCGTCCATCTTCAGGCCATAACGCTGCAGCAGCTTGGGAATGGCGAAGACCGGGCCAATGCCCATTTCATCAGGCTCAGTGCCAGCAACAGCCATGCCGACATAACGGCCCAGCGGCGTCAGGCCCTTTTTGGCGGCGACCGATTCTTCCATCAGTACGCTGGCCGACGATCCGTCCGACAACTGGCTGGCATTGCCCGCCGTGATGTGCATATCCGGCCCCAGAACTGGCTTCAGCAGCTTCAGGCCGTCCAGCGTGGTATCCGCACGATTGCCCTCATCCTTGCTGAGCGTAACTTCCTTTTGGCTGACTTCGCCCGTCTCCTTGTTGGTGACGGCCATGGTCGCGGTGCAGGTGATGATTTCATCATCAAATTTGCCAGCAGCCTGGGCCGCGGCAGTGCGCTGCTGCGATTGCAGGCCATATTCGTCCTGACGTTCGCGGCTGATCTTATAGCGGGCAGCGACCACTTCGGCGGTCTGCAGCATGGGCATATAAATGTCCTTGTGCATCTTCAGCAGCTCAGGATCCGGGGCAACGCGCATTTCCGGCGTCTGGACGAGGCTAATCGATTCCACGCCGCCGCCGACGCAAATGTCCATGTTATCGACAATGATCTGTTTGGCTGCGGTGGCAATGGCCATCAGGCCCGACGAACATTGGCGGTCAATGGTCATGCCCGGCACAGTAACGGGCAGGCCCGCACGCAGCAGTGCGGTGCGTGCTGTGTTGCCTGCTTGGCTGCCCTGTTGCAGCGCCGACCCCCAGCACAAATCATCGACTTCTGCTGGATCAATGCCAGCCCGCTCTACCGCGGCCCGGATGGAATAGGCCGACAGCGTTGGCGACGGGGTGATGTTGAACGCCCCGCGATAGGCCCGGCCAATGGGCGTGCGAGCGGTGGACACAATAACGGCACTACGCATGAAATTCTCCTGAGAACGATATCAAAAAAGTCTGGAAATCAGACGAAAAACTGGGTGATCCACTCTGCCATCAAAGCAGGCTTATCTTCACCTTCAATTTCCAGCGTGAATTCCATCGTCTGCTGGAATTGGCCGGGGCGCTTTTCTTCAAGCGACAGCATTTTAAAATGGCCGCGCACGCGCTTGCCAACTTTGACGGGCGCGATGAAGCGGGTTTTGTTGCCGCCATAGTTGACGCCCATCTTGATGCCATCCAGACGCGGCAAATCTGCCTGCGCCGTCAACACTGGCAACAGCGAGAGCGACAAAAACCCATGCGCAATTGGCCCGCCAAAAGGCGTCAGCTTAGCGCGTTCGGGATCGACATGGATGAACTGGAAGTCTCCCGTTGCTTCGGCAAACTTGTTCACGCGATCCTGATCAATCAGCATCCACTCTGACGTACCTACGTCTTTGCCAACAAGACCAAAAAGTTCCTCTTTGCTCACTACAGGCATAAGCTTTCCTCTCGCTAATGGCGCGCAACATTATTACAACGGCGCGAGTCCCAATCGGGATTTAGGACCTTCATTCTATTAGAGTCAAAAGCTATGGATTCCGCAACGTCGCTCATGCGCAGCCTCCATAGAGCCGCTGAACCCGCGGTTCTTCAGCCTCTCATCGCCCGTGCCGCGGTGAGCCCGGACGAGCGCAATCGCATTGTTGCGCGCGCCAGCGGGCTGCTCGCTGATCTGCGTCGAGCACAATCAAGCGGCTGGGTGAATCAGTTTCTCAATGAATATCGGCTCAACACACAAGAAGGCGTGGCGCTGCTGTCGCTCGCGGAGGCCTTTCTGCGTGTGCC
>RFZB01000076.1 GCA_009920915.1 Sphingomonadaceae bacterium
CGGCATTTGCTGCGCCACAGGGTTGGGGATTGCCGCCGCCCCGCGGGAGATTTTCGCCAGTGCGGATGCCAAAGCCATGGGGTTGCCAGAAATTTCAGCCCCAGCCCGATCTGCTCCATATTCGCGTGTCCGGCTGATTGCCATTTGGACAATCATGGCAGCAATCGGCGCAACAATAACGGCAAGAATGGTCGCCAAGGCATTGCCGCGATTATCGTTTCCGCGGAAGAACATCCCAAAATTAGCCAGCATGGAAATGGCCCCCGCCACTGTTGCCACCATTGTCATGATCAACGTGTCACGGTTCTTAACATGGCCCAATTCATGCGCCATCACGCCCGCAATTTCATCTCGCGTCAGCATGTTAAGCAGTCCTGTGGTCGCCGCCACTGCTGCATTTTCAGGATTACGGCCTGTTGCAAAGGCGTTGGGGTGCGGTGAGTCAATCACATAGACCTTGGGCATGGGCAACTCTGCGCGGCGGGCAAGCTCTGCCACCATTGCATAAAATTCGGGCGCAGACTGGCCATCCACCTGGCGCGCACCATGCATACGCAAAACAATTTTATCTGAATTCCAATAGGAAAACAGGTTCATTCCCAAAGCAACAACAAGTGCAATCAGCGCGCCTTGCGACCCGCCAAAAGTAAAGCCCAGCGCCATCAGCAAAGCTGTTAACGCAGATAAAAGCATCAAAGTCTTGAAACCGTTCACTTGAACTCTCCGTGTGCCCGCCCCAATGTGGGTGAAGAACGTGTCAGCTTCAAGAAGGAAGATAATGATGGGACAGCGCCCCGCCCATGTGAAACCGCCCGCCTATCTGTCCAAGTCGCCGCCTGTGCCAAAGCCGCAACCAGTGGAGACAAAAGAGGCGACGGACGATCCGCTTGGTCTGAACCCGGTGCGCTATGGCGATTGGGAACTAAAAGGCATTGCCGTAGATTTTTAACCAGGGGCAAGCGGATTAGACGGACGCTTCCCCTCGGATTGGGCGGGAAAGAAGGGCAGTCATGACCCCGCCAACATCCATATCACCTGCCAAAAGCGCGCAGACGGCATCGACAATGGGCATTTCGACACCAAGTGCGTGCGCGGCCTGTTGTAACACGGGAGCAGTATAGGCACCTTCTGCAACGGTCCGGAGATCCGCGAGCAAGGCGGCGGCGGACTGCCCCTCACCCAACCCCTTGCCGAGGGAGAAATTGCGCGAACTGGTGGACGAACAGGTCAAGACCAAATCCCCAAGGCCTGACAGCCCAGCCAGAGTTTCTGACTGAGCCCCCCGCGCGACACCAAAGCGTGTCATTTCCGCAAACCCCCGCGCAATGAGCGAGGCCCGCGCATTCTGACCCAAGCCCGCCCCCTCAACCACGCCGCACGCAATGGCGAGCACATTTTTTACCGCACCGCCAATTTCTGCACCAACCACATCAGTAGACAAATAGGGTCGAAAATGGGGCTGAGCGATACGTTGCGCCAAGTGCCGGCCCAGAGCATCATCTGCGCAGGCCAGTGTGATGGCCGTCGGCAAACCCTTGGCCACTTCATGTGCGAAAGTGGGGCCAGACAGCACAGCAATAGGCGCCTTGGGGCAGGTCGCCGCTGCCACATCTGACATCAGGCGCTGCGTTTCGGCCTCAATTCCTTTCGAACATAAAATGAGGGGGCGATGACCCGGCTGGGCCTCGGCCAATACCCGGCCCAAAAATTGCGCGGGAGTAACAACCAGCAAAGCATCACACGCCTGTAAATCTGCCAAATCGGATGTTGCGATAATCGCCGAAGACAGCGCTATCCCCGGCAAGAACAGGGCGTTTTCATGCGTTTCGTTAATCGCAGAAACCACCTCGACCTCGCGCGCCCACAGCAGCGTATCCTGCCCATCAGTGGCAGCAATTTGTGCCAAGGCGGTACCCCAAGCGCCGGCGCCAATCACTCCTAGCTTCATGCCTTTACCCCTGCCCCTCTGGCCTTCTCCGCATCTGGATCCAGCGGCCAGCGTGGCCGTGCCGCCACATCCAACGGGTCCGTTAACCCCGCAGCAAAGCGTTCTGCCCCAGCCCAGCCGATCATCGCGGCATTGTCAGTGCAGAGCCAAAGCGGGGGTGCAAAAAAGGGCAAGCCATTGCGCGCCGCCAATCCTTCCAGCGCAGCGCGGATTGTATGATTGGCAGCCACGCCACCAGCCACGACGAGTGCCGTTGCACCATCTGCCACGTCAACAGCACGTTGCGTGCGATCAAGAAGGCAATCAACCACGGCCTGTTGGAAGGACGCTGCAATGTCCTCCGATTTATAAACACCCGCATCGCGCGCGCGCAGCACCGCACTTTTTAAGCCAGCAAAGGAAAAATGCGGCTCCTTCGTGCCGAGCAAGGGCCTTGGCAGCGGCACCGCCTTAGGGTTCCCCGCTTTGGCTGCGGCCTCCACAGCAGGTCCGCCCGGAAAGCCAAGCCCCAATAGTTTCGCCGTTTTGTCAAATGCCTCACCCGCGGCATCATCAATTGTAGTCGCCAATCGCCGATAGCGACCCACAGCCTCGACGTAGAGCAATTGGCAATGCCCGCCGGAAACGAGAAGCAGAAGATAGGGAAATTGCAGGTCCGGATTGGCGAGACGCGGGCTCAATGCATGGCCCTCCAAATGGTTAACGGCAATCAACGGCTTGCTAGCCGCGTGCGCCAGCGCTTTGCCTGTCACCAGCCCCACCATGACGCCACCTATCAAGCCCGGCCCGGCGGTTGCGGCAATGGCATCTACATCAGCCAGCCGGACATTCGCCTGTGCCAAGGCTTGCTCAACCAGAGGTGTCATTACTTCAACATGCGCGCGGGCCGCAATTTCGGGCACCACTCCGCCAAAGGGCCGGTGATGCGCTTCTTGGGTTGCCAAACAATGCGCTAAAACAGTGCGTTCGCTGGTCACCAGCGCCGCTGCCGTTTCGTCGCAACTCGATTCAAGGCCAAGGATCAATGCCATTGCCCTTCCCTCTAGCCGCACAGGCCGCTAGCACAAGCGTCACTATGACTGATCGTCCATTGAAATTGGGAACCCGGGCCTCTCCGCTGGCACTGGCACAAGCATATCTCGTGCGTGCAGCGCTGCTTGCGGCGCATGGCTGGGATGAGACTCGCGTTGAAGTTGTGCCGATGACCGCCAGTGGCGACCGTATTCTGGACCGGCCACTTGCAGAAGTGGGCGGCAAAGCCTTGTGGACCAAAGAGCTGGACCGTGCCCTGATGGATGGCAGCGTCGATTTTGCCGTTCATTCCATGAAGGATGTTGAAACGCTGCGCCCGGCAGACCTATCCATTGTCGCCATGTTGCCGCGGGCCGATGTGCGTGATCGGCTGATTGGTGCCCCGAGCATTGCAGATTTGCCCCAAGGGGCGCGGATTGGTACCAGCTCACCCCGGCGCGCTGCACAATTGCGCCGATTGCGGCCTGACCTTCAGATCGTGCTGTTTCGCGGCAATGTTGCGACGCGCTTAGCCAAACTTGACGCGGGCGAGGCAGACGCCACCCTGCTTGCCGCTGCCGGACTAGACCGGCTGGGACTGGGCGACATTGGTTCCGCGATTGACGAAACAGAGATGCTTCCGGCCCCGGCACAAGGGGCAATTGGCATTGAGTGTTTAAGCGACAATGCCCCAGTTCATGCGTTACTCGCGGCAGTTAATCATGCCGAAACTTTTGCCTGCGTCATGGCCGAACGTGCTTTTCTGAAGGAGTTGAAGGCTGATTGCCATTCCCCTGTTGCTGCCCAAGCGCGTCTGGAACATGGCGTTCTCTGCTTGCGGGGAGAGATTTTGAGCGAAGATGGTACGGACTATGTGGCTGACCAAGGATCAGATCCTGCCGCAGTTGCCGCCGCGCTGTTGGACCGCGCCTCTCCAAGCCTAAGGGCTATTTTCGGGTGATCCCGCTGGTTGTCGCACGGCCAGAGCCGGGCAATCATGAGACAGCACTTGCGGCCCATGCACTTGGGTTAGAGGTGTTTGCCTGCCCATTATTTGATCTCAAAAAACTTTCATGGAAATCTGATATTTCAGATAGTTATGATGCATTATTCATAACAAGTTCTAATGCTCTTCGCGCAGTTGGGGAGGAGATAGAGACCTATCGCCATCTGCCGCTTTACGCTGTAGGAGCCGCCAGTGCTTCCGCAGCGCGCGCTGCAGGCTTTACGTCCATCATTATGGGCACAGCCGATGGCTCGGCACTGGCTGCCTTGGCTGCAGCAGATGGGCGGCAACGTGTGCTGCATCTCGCTGGGCAGCCGCACAAGCCAATTGCGCACCCCAGCCTCTCTTTCGATGTCCAGCTGGTTTATGAGATGGCGGAGTTGCCTGTGCCCGATTCATTGCGGACCGTACTGGCGCAGCCATGCGTCGTGCTGGCACACTCCCCCCGTATGGCGCGCACATTGGCAGACCTGACGCCCGATCACAGCTTGTGCCATTTGGTCGCCATTAGTGCGCAAGCAGCAGACGCCGCTGGACAAGGCTGGGCCAGTTATCATTGGCCGGACCAGCCAGATAGCAGCGCGATGCTCCACATCGCCGCCCCCTTGTGTCGAAGCGCCTAACAGGGCAGGACTGAACCATGGACGAGCCTATTTTGCCTCCCACTGCACCCGCCCGTACCCGTGCCATTCGCGGGCTTGTGGTGTCTGCCATCACGCTGTTCGTGCTTGGGATTGCAGTTATCGGCTGGACGCTCTTGCGATCAAAGCCTGAAGATGCCCAAACCCCAGCAACCACCCGCGCGCTTTTGCCAGAAGCGACAAGCAGGCCCGCAACGTCTCCGCTTAGCCCAACAGATACTGCGACCCGCATTGCGACAATTGAAAGCCGCCTTGCAGACGCAGATCGCATGTCCAACCAGTCGCTGGCCCATGCGGCAAAAGCGGAACGCTTGCTGATACTGCTCTCAACACGCCGGGCAATCGACCGGGGCCAGCCGCTGGCATATCTGGAACCCGCCTTGGCGCAGCAATTTGGCGGTGCTTATCCCGGGGACGTGGCGTTGATTGTCGACCATGCCCGCCGCCCCGTGCGCGTGGACGCGTTGGCCGATGAGCTGGCATTGCTGGAACCAACATTGATGACACGCGCGGGCGAAGAAGGCTGGCTGGCAGACATTTTAAACAATGCCCGCACGCTTGCCGTTGTCCGCAAGGCCGATCAACCCTCTGACGTGCCAGCCAAAAAACTAGAGCGCGCGCGCCGCGCCTTGGTGCGGGATCATGTGGAACTGGCTGTCCGTGAGATTGCTACGATGCCAGGGGCTTCAAAGGCAAAGGCTTGGCTCGAAAAGGCGCGACGCTATGTTGCCGTACACGCTGCGCTAGATCGGTTAGAGGCAGCTACAATCCTTAGTCCGCAGCCGCAAAAGTAGAATAAGACACCGCCTAAATTGTCGTGGTGTTATAGTGATGCCATGCCAGAACAGCAGCAGCGCCACGATAGGGTCGCCAATTTTCCGCTACAGCGCGCACTTTACGTTCTGACGGACGCTCAGCCAGCCCCAAAAGCCGACCAACTTCAATCTGCACTGCCAAATCACCGGCGGGCCAAATATCTGGTCGCCCTTCAGCAAACAGCAAGTAGATTTCGGCTGACCAGCGACCAATGCCCTTGACCTGCGTTAACAGCGCAATTGCTTCCTCATCATCCTTAGGAAGATGATGCAGGTCTAGCGCACCATCAGCGACTAAGCGCGCAAGGCTAAGTGCATAGGACTGCTTTTGGCGTGACAAGCCAAAGCTGCGCAATGTTTGCTCATCGCTGGCAAGGATCGTCTCTGGCCTGGTTAAATCCCCCAAGCCCGCCTCCAGCTTCGTCCAAATGGAGGCGGCCGCCTTCACGCTCACTTGCTGGCCGATAATCGTGCGCAGCAGCGTATCATAGCCTGTGGGGCGCTGGCGCGACTCAGGATAGCCAACACGCCCAACCACATCAGCAAATTTCGGTTCAGCCAATATTAGGGCGTCAATTGCGCCGCGCAAGCTCTCCGCAGTGGTCACCATCTGCACATCCTTTATCGTTCGGCCTTGATAACTTGCGAAGCCGCGTCTAGCGACGTGCAGAAATCCACATCTGGGTGCAAGAGGAATAAGCATGGCGAAGCTGGTTGTTGTCACGCGCGACGGAACGGAAAAAACAGTTGAGGGTCAGGCTGGCCTGTCTGTCATGGAAATCATCCGCGATGCGGGCTTTGATGAATTGCTCGCTCTGTGCGGCGGGTGCTGCTCCTGCGCGACCTGCCATATCCATGTTGATCCAGCCTTTGCTGACAAGGTTGATCCGATAAGCGAAGATGAAAATGATCTGCTCGACAGCTCAGCGCATCGCAATGCCCAGTCGCGCCTGTCGTGCCAAGTGCACTTCACGGATGCGCTCGATGGCCTGAAGGTCACAATTGCACAGGAAGACTAAGCTCTTTTGTGAAATTTGATGAAAAGGCCCCGGTTTTCCGGGGCTTTTCTATGACTTATTGGCGGGCAGAGGCGGCTGCATAGAGTGCGATTGCAGCGGCATTGGAAACATTCAGACTTTCCATCTTGTCGCTGATCGGCAATTTCGCCAGCTCATCGCAATGCGCCTCGGTATTTGCGCGCATCCCCTCACCCTCAGCACCCAGAACCAGTGCTACGCGCGCAGTGCCAATGGCATCGCCCAGCAAGCGGTTGCTGTGCCCCGTCAGGCCGATGCGCCAAAAGCCGGCCTCAGCAATTTCTTCCAGCGCGCGCGACAAATTGACAACGCGGACCCAAGGCACAATTTCCAACGCGCCCGAAGCAGATTTCGCAAGTGCCCCTGATTCTGGCGGGGCATGACGATCTTGCGTCACAATGCCCAGCGCATCAAAAGCGGCTGCCGAACGCAGGATAGCCCCCACATTATGCGGGTCTGTCACTTGATCCAGCACCAGCAGAGGCCGGCTATCCCCCGCCCCATCGGCCAGCAAATCGCGCAGCCAGACATCTTCCAGCGGATCGACGTCCAGCACCAAACCCTGGTGTGGCGCGTCAGAGGGGACCATGCGGCCCAAATCGGGCGCCTCGGCAAAGGCAACTGTCAACCCATTAGGAATATCCAGCGCCGAGGCCGCCTCGCGCGTTGCCCAAAGCTTGCGGCAGACGCGGTTGGGGTTGGCCAAGGCGGCCAAAACAGCATGGCGCCCCCAAAAACGTGGGCGGTTGGACGGCGGCTTTGATGGACGATGACCTTTGCGCATGGCGCGCTTCTCGCGGAACTTGGGGCAAATGGCTAGTGAGAATTAACGAATGTGCTCCGGGCTTGACCCGGAGCCCAGACGCCCCACCGTAAAATGGGCTCCGGCTCAAAGCCGGAGCACGATCTTCACCTCTTACAGCTTGCGGCTGATCAATTCCTTCATGATCTCGCTTGTCCCGCCAAAAATGCGCGTGACACGCGCACCGCGATATTGTTTGGCAATGGGGTATTCATTCATAAAGCCAGCGCCACCATGGAGTTGCAGGCACTTATCGACAATTTCGCCCTGCAATTCGGTATGCCACAACTTGGCAGCGGAGGCTTCTTCGGGCGTCAGTTCCCGCTTCATATGGCGTTGTAAGGCCCAATCAATATGCGCCCAGCCGACTTGCAGCTTGGTCTTCAAATCGGCCAGCACAAAGCGCGTGTTCTGGAAGTTGAGAATCGGCTGACCAAAGGCCTTGCGCTCACGCACAAACTCTACCGTCATATCAAAGGCGCGCTGGGCTGCGGCGTGCGAGCCAATGGCAATCGACAGACGCTCCTGCGGCAATTCGGTCATCAAATAGATGAAGCCCATGCCTTCTTCGCCCAAGCAATTGGTGATGGGCACGCGCACATCTTCAAAGAACAATTCCGACGTATCGGCCGCATCCAGCCCGATCTTGTCGAGATTCCGGCCGCGCTTAAAGCCTTCACGGTCCGCCTCAACCAACACAATCGAAACACCCTTATAGGCAGGCTGCGCATCCGGGTCGGTCTTGCAGCAGACAAGGATCAGGTCCGCGTTCTGGCCGTTGGTGATGTAGGTTTTGGCGCCATTGATGACATAATGATTGCCATCCTTCTTCGCCGTGGTGCGCATGCCTTGCAGGTCAGAACCTGTGCCCGGCTCAGTCATCGCAATCGCCGTCACCACTTCGCCTGAAACGAGCTTGGGCAGCCACTGCTGCTTTTGCTCTTCCGAGCCATAAGAAATCAGATAGTTCGCCACGATATCCGTTTGCAGCGAAAAGCCTGTGGCAACATCCGTGCCATAGCTAAATTCTTCATTGATGATGGCATTATAGCCAAAATCTAAGCCCAGGCCGCCATAGGCCTCTGGCACTGTGGGGCAGAGCAGCCCTAGCTCACCCGCCTTGGGCCAAACAGATTTGGGAACAATGCCCTCTTCATCCCATTTATTAGCGTTTGGCTCGATCTCTTTCGCCACAAATTGGCGAACGGTTGAGCGGAACGCTTCATGATCTTGCGTATAGGCAGTGCGGTGCAGCGCATCGAGCGTCATCTGGGCATCCTTTTTTTCAATTCTATAGTGCCATTGGAATCCCCAACTTCACGTTTACGTCAAGGGGAATTTGCGGCCTCCTCAATACGGCGCAACAGGCTTTGCAATTGGGCGCGGTCCTCTTTCGAAAAACGGCTCAGAAGGTCTTGCTCCAAACGAAGGGCAGCCGGGGCAATTTCCTCATAAAGTGAACGGCCATCGGCGGTAAGCTGCAGAAAATGAGATCGGCCATCTTCGGGATTTCGCTTTTGGAGCAGGAGCCCCCGGTCAATCAGCGCAGTTGCCGAACGGCTGACTGTTATTTTATCTAATTCCCCTTTATTTCCAATGTCTTGTGGCGTCATTCTATCATGTTCTGCTAAGATAGCGATCACCCGCCATTCGGCAATCTTCAGGCCAAAACGCCGCCTATAGCTATCCGAAATGCGGCGTGACACGGCATTGGCTGCAACGGACAGGCGATAGGGAATGAAGTTATGAAGACGAAGCTCAGACATGGGCTTTTTCAAAAGAGCCTTTCTTCCAGAATGCGTTGGACATTGGCGGCCTTTGGTTACAAATGAAACCAACCATATTCGGGATCAAGCGAAAAGGAGCCGCCGCATGAAACTTGCCTCGCTGAAAAAAGGCCGGGACGGGCGGCTGGTGGTCGTCTCGGACGATCTGGCTTGGTATGCCGATGCGCATCACATTGCCCCGACATTGCAAGCCGCACTGGACCATTGGGATCGGCTGGCCCCCGCGCTTGAAAATCTGGCGATTGATTTGGCGCATGATGCCATCCCCAAGCACCGCTTTCATGAGCGGGAAGCCATGTCGCCTTTGCCCCGCGCCTATCAATGGGCAGATGGCTCTGCCTATGTGAACCATGTGGCGCTGGTGCGCCAAGCGCGTGGTGCGGACATGCCCGATAGCTTTTGGCACGATCCGCTGATGTATCAGGGCGGGTCTGATGGCTTTTTGGGGCCGCGCGACCCCATCCCGCTGGCGGATGAGGCTTGGGGCTGCGACATGGAGGCGGAAGTCGTTGTCGTCACGGGCGATGTGCCGATGGGCGTTTCGGCTGAGGAGGCTCGCAGCCTGATCCGGCTCGTCGGCCTGACAAATGATGTGTCTTTGCGCAATCTGATCCCAGATGAATTGGCAAAGGGCTTTGGCTTTTTCCAATCCAAGCCCGCCAGTGCCTTTTCTCCGGTGTTCGTCACGCCCGAGGCACTGGGCAGCCGCTGGGATGGTGGCAAGCTGCACGGCGCCTTGTGCGTGGACCTGAACGGCACCCCCCTTGGTCGGGCAGACGCCGGCGTGGATATGACCTTTGATTTCGGGCAATTGATTGCCCAT
>RFZB01000077.1 GCA_009920915.1 Sphingomonadaceae bacterium
TGGATGCAGTCTTGGGCCTAAATCTGATGACACTTGACCGCGCAGACCTGCGCGTACGGCCCGCAAATGCTCAACTGACTGCTGAAGAAATTGAAGCCGAACTTGCCAAGCGCAAAGAAGCCCGCGCCAACAAGGATTTCGCTACATCTGATGCGATCCGCGATGCTCTGCTCACCAAGGGTGTTGAGGTGATGGATGGCGATCCATTGGGCTGGGATTGGAAGTTCGAGGGCTAATTAGTCCCCTCCGTCATCGCTCCGCGATGCCACCTCCCCATCGCCGCGCGATAGGGAAGAACAAAAGAACTCTGGAAAGTTCCTCCCCAATGATATGCATTGGGGAGGTGGCAGCCCAAAGGGCTGACGGAGGGGCAAAATGAGACCCACAAAACCGGCAAAGACGGTCCACCGCGCACGGCAATTGCGCAAGGACATGTCTTTACCCGAACGCCTCTTGTGGCAAATTCTTAAGACCTGTCCCGGGGGGCTGAAATTCCGGAGACAACATCCCGCCGGGCCTTATATTCTCGACTTCTTTTGTGCTCGAGCCAAAGTCGCGATTGAAATTGACGGATTTGCGCACGATACAGCCAACAGGCCCGACCGCGACGACATTCGGGACTCCTTTCTGGCCAGACATCAAATCCAGGTGTTTCATATCCGGGCCAGTGACGTCTTGCGAAATCCTGCTGACATTGCCACGGAGATCATAACGACAATCGAAGCCCACAAGAGAAGCCTTGGGAAGGCCCCTCCGTCATCGCGCCGCGATGCCACCTCCCCATCGCTGACCGATGGGGAGGAAAAAGACCGATGACCATCGCTGTAATGTCCGCATTGATCCGCCCGCTGGTTGAGGGGCGCTTGCCCAGCGACATTGATGTCCGTTGGTTCACCACCAAGGACGAAGCTTTGGCGCTGGCACCATTGGCTGAAATTGGCTGGTTTGACATGTACGACAAGGCCGATATGGCCGAAACCATCAGCGCCGCCACAAACCTTAAATGGCTGAATTCCATTTACGCGGGCGTCGATGGGATGCCGCTTGATCTGCTCAAAGAGCGCACTGTGATTGTGACGAATGGCGCGGGGATCAACGCGATCACGATTGCCGAATATGTCGTGATGGGCATGCTGACCATGGCCAAAGGCTATCGTGAGGTCGTCCATGCGCAGGGCCGGCATGAATGGCTGCAAGATTCGCCCGGCAAGGTCGAGCTTTTCGGGTCAAAGGCGCTGCTTCTTGGCTATGGCGCGATTGGCAAGCTGATTGAGGCGCGGCTCAAGGCCTTTGATGTGGATGTTACGATTGTCCGTCGTTCGTCCGGTCCCGGCACGCTTGGGCCAGAGGAATGGCGTGGCAAATTGGGTGAATTTGATTGGGTGATCCTCGCCGTCCCTGCAACTGATGAAACTGATGGCATGATTGGCGCCGCCGAATTGGCAGCGATGAAGCCAACGGCGCGGATCGTGAACATTGCTCGCGGATCGGTAATTGACCAAGATGCTCTCATCACGGGTCTGAAATCGGGCCAGATCGCTGAGGCGTTTCTGGATGTTACCACGCCGGAACCCTTGCCCGCAGATCATCCCTTATGGGACCTGCCCAATGCGCACGTAACCATGCACTTATCCGGCCGGGCACAGGATAAGATGTTCCTTCGTTCTGCCCAGCGTTTCCTTGAAAATCTGGCGCGCTATAAGGCGGGTGAACCGCTGACCCCGCGTGTTAACCTCGATTTGGGATATTGATGATGACTCCTGCCGAAATGTCCGCAAAATGGCACGCCGTTGCCCTGTCGGGTGATGAAGCGGCGATCTCGGCACTGCTGCATGACGATGCCGTGTTTGAAAGCCCGGTGGTCCACACCCCCCAACGCGGCAAGCCAATTACACAGAAATATCTGGCCAGCGCCGGCAAGGTCTTTGGCGACACAGGGTTTCATTATGTGGGGGAATGGCACGCCCCCAATAGCCTGATTATGGAATTTAATGCCGAGATTGATGGCATTGCCATTGACGGCATTGATATGATCACTTGGGATGATGCTGGGCTGATCGTCAATTTTAAGGTGATGGTGCGCCCGTTAAAGGCGGTGAATATGCTCCACCAGAAAATGGCAGAGATGCTGACGCAAATGACAAAACGCGCTTGACCGAAAACTGGCATCAAATTGTCATAATTGGGCATTAGGGCGATATCATGCCTGCCAATTCTCCTCCGCCTGCCTCGACAGAAATTCTTGATTTGCTGGATATTCCAGCGCTGCTTTTGCGTGGCGACCGGATTATTCATGCCAACCCGCCGGCGCTTGCTATGTTTGGCCGTCATGTTGAGGGGCAGGATGTCCGCATGGCGTTGCGCCATCCAGACGCGGTCCGATTGCTGACCTCCGCTCGAAATGACAGCATTCGCGTCACTGGCCTATCGACACCGGGCAGCCTTTGGCATGTCGATTGCAACAGCTTGGAAGATGGTACACGACTGGTAACGCTGACGGATTTGTCCGTTCAAGAAAGCGTCGCGCGAGCGCACGCCGACTTTGTTGCCAATGCCAGCCATGAATTGCGAACGCCTTTGGCTGCGGTTTTGGGCTATGTCGAAACATTGAAAGACCCAAAAGCAGGCGAGAATGAAACCACGCGCCTGCGCTTTCTGGACATTATTGCCAAAGAAGCCAATCGAATGCAGGCGTTGGTCGAAGACCTAATGTCGCTATCTCGTATTGAGGCAACCAAGCATCAGCAACCCACCGACAAGGTGGATCTGTTAAGCGTTGCCAAACAATGCGTTGCGGAATGCGGGCATCCTGAACGAGTATCTCTTCAAAGCGACGTCACTGAAGCGCTGGTCGCTGGAGATCGCGGGCAACTGGCGCAGGTGATTCGTAACTTGATTGATAACGCTCTGAAATATGGAGCTGCGGATGCGCCGGTTCTCGCGAAGCTAGAAAAAGGCGCGTCAGGCTGGGTTGTGATTTCCATCATCGATCAAGGCGATGGCATCCCTGCCCAGCACATGCCCCGCCTTACCGAACGTTTTTACCGGGCTGACCCGGGGCGGAGCCGCCAAATTGGCGGAACGGGACTCGGCCTATCCATTGTGAAACATATCGTCGAACGGCATCGTGGGCGCTTCGATGTTGCCAGCCGCGTTGGCCAAGGGACAACTGCAACCTGCCTATTTCCGCCCTTTTGAGGCGCTGTCACAGAAGTGTCATTTAAGTGTCATAGTTCGGTCTCGACTCGATTAGGAGGGCACTAAATTCATGCGTTTCGTTCCTACTTTTGCGGCTCTGGCCGTATCCGCCATCGCACTGACTGCTTGTGGCAGCCAAAACGGGGCTGGTGACAGCCGCGATTTCGTTCGCATCGTCGGCTCCTCGACGGTTTATCCATTTGCATCGGCTGTTGCTGAAGCCACGGCCAAGGCCACTGGCGTCAAGGCGCCCGTGATTGAATCGACGGGCACTGGTGCTGGTATGAAGCTGTTCTGCGCAGGCGTGGGCGTCGCCCATCCTGACATCGCGACTGCCTCGCGTCGCATCAAGAAGTCGGAATATGAAGATTGCGCCAAGAATGGCGTGAAGGACATTGTGGAAGTTCAGATCGGTCTGGATGGTATCGCCTTTGCAGAAGCAACGGGTGGCCCCAAGATGACGTTGACCCCGGCTGATGTTTATAAGGCGCTGGCGGCAACACCCTTTGGCAAGCCCAACACCGCCAAGACTTGGGCCGATGTAAACCCCGCGCTGCCCGCCATTCCCATTAACGTCTATGGTCCGCCGTCGACATCCGGCACGCGCGATGCGCTGGCTGAGCTGATCCTGACAAAGGGCTGCGACACTGACCCAGCCATGAAGGCGCTGAAGGACAGCGACAAGGACAAGCACAAGGAAATCTGCACCAAAGTCCGTGAAGACGGGGCTTATGTGGATGCCGGCGAAAATGACAATCTGATTGTTCAAAAGATCGCTGCCAACCCCAAGGCTATTGGCGTATTTGGCTTCTCCTTCCTCGAAGAGAATATGGATAAGCTAAAGGGCATTCCGATGGACGGTATTGCGCCGACCTATCAGACAGTCTCAGACTTCAGCTATCCGGGTGCGCGTCCGCTTTATATCTACATCAAGGCGGCGCATTTGAAGGCGATTAAGGGCATTAACGAATTTGCCGTTGAATTTTCCAAGGCTTGGGGTACGGACGGCTACCTCAAGAAGAAAGGGATGGTCGTTGCGCCTGCCGATGTGCAAAAGGCGAATGCTGAAATCGCTTCCAGCATGAAGCTGATGGACCCTTCGACACTTAAATGACCTGCTATGACTTTTTCTGCTCTCCTCATTCTTGTCGCCGGGCTTGGCCTGATTGGCTGGCTTGTCGCGAAAGCTAAGGCGCAGAAATTGAACACTGGCCGGGGCGCGATGCATTCACGCCCCGGCCATCATGCTTGGAATATGGCGCTGTGGATCATGGTCCCGGCGCTGATTGGGCTTGGTGCTTGGTCAAATATATCGCCAGGCCTCGTTCATAATGCTGTTCTGGCAGACCCGGCGGCAGCAACCCTGCCCATGATGGATATGGAGCGCAATGCTGTCCTGTCAGACGCCTATGCGCTTGCCGCGAATCCCAATGCCGCCGTTTTCAATCCAGATGCCCAGAAATTGGTTGGAGCAGTCAAAGCGGCGCAAACCAAATTTGGCCTCATCGGCGCGCTGATCACTCTGCTTTTGGCCTTTGCCGGCGGGGCTTATGGCTATACCAAAATTACAGCCGGCTACCCTGCCCGTACCCGCGTGGAGCGAGTGGTCTTGGGAGTCCTTTTAATTGCCTCCTTGCTTGCCATTTTGACCACGGCCGGCATCATTGCTTCATTGCTTTACGAAACGGGGATCTTCTTCTCGAAAGTAAGCCCAGTGGAGTTTTTGGCGGGCCTGCATTGGAGCCCGGCCAATGGCAGTTTCGGGGCTGTTCCCTTGTTTTGGGGCACCATTTTCATTGGCGCGATTATCGCCATGATTGTGGCCATTCCGCTGGGCCTGATGAGTGCCATCTACCTGACCCAATATGCCAGCGCCCAAATGCGGCGTATGCTAAAGCCAATGCTTGAAATTTTGGCTGGTATTCCAACGGTGGTTTATGGCTATTTCGCCGCGCTGACTGTGGCCCCGCTGGTCCGCGATTTTGCGGGCGCAATTGGCGTTGCCAATCCGTCCACTGAAAGCGCCTTGGCCGCTGGCCTCGTCATGGGCATCATGATTATCCCATTTGTATCGTCCATGGCGGATGACAGCATTGCGGCCGTGCCGCAGGCCATGCGCGATGGATCGCTTGCTATGGGGGCCACTCGGTCTGAAACCATCAAGAAAGTTTTGATCCCGGCCGCTCTGCCAGGCATTGTGGCAGGCGTTATGCTCGCCATTAGCCGCGCTATTGGCGAAACCATGATTGTGGTTATGGCAGCAGGGGCTGCAGCCCGCCTATCTGCCAACCCATTTGACAGCATGACAACCGTCACGTTCCAAATTGTTCAATTGCTCACGGGCGACCAAGAATTTGACAGCCCGAAGACACTATCGGCTTTTGCCCTTGGCCTTGTGCTATTTGTTGTCACACTGGCTCTGAACGTTATCGCGCTGCGCGTCGTAAAGCGCTTCCGGGAAGCTTATGAGTAAGACAGCTATTAACTGGCAATCGCCAGAAACGGCCAAGCGCCTCGCCCGGCGCTATGCGGCAGAACGCCGCTTTAAGGCGCTCGGCTATACGGCTGTGCTTCTTTCGCTCACATTTCTGGCGTTTCTGCTTGTTTCGATGCTCGCCAAGGGCGTGGGCGGAATTGATTGGCAGTTCTTAACGTCTTCCGATTCGACTGATCCACTGAATGCGGGCGTCTGGGCCGCGGTCAAAGGATCGCTGTTGACCATGATTGTGACCATTGTCTTGGCGCTGCCCATGGGCGTTTTGGCGGCAATCTATCTAGAAGAATTTGCGCCGAAGAACCGCTGGGTCGATATTGTTGAAGTCTCAATCAACAATTTGGCGGCTGTTCCCTCCATCATTTTTGGCCTGCTCGGGCTGGCAGTGTTTATCAACACGCTTAATCTGCCACGCTCATCCCCGCTGGTTGGCGGGATGACATTGGCCTTGATGACCATGCCTGTCATTGTCATTGCCGGGCGCAACGCCATTAAGGCTGTTCCTCCCTCAATCCGCGATGCTGCGCTCGCTGTTGGTGCCAGCCGGGTGCAGACAGTGTTTCATCATGTTTTGCCGCTTGCTTTGCCGGGGATTTTGACGGGCGCTATTATTGGTATGGCGCGTGCCTTGGGCGAAACGGCGCCACTGCTGATGATTGGGATGCGCGCCTTTGTGCCCGCCCCTCCGGGAGGCATTACTGACCCATCAAGCGTCCTGCCGATGCAGATTTTCCTGTGGTCCGACGAAGTGGACCGGGCCTTTGTGCAAAACACCTCTGCCGCCATCATTGTCTTGTTGGTCTTCCTGCTCGCGATGAACGGCTTTGCCATCTATCTTCGCAACAAATTTGAAACGCGCTGGTGATCCATGTCGACCGAAACAGTTAAAATCTCGGCCAAGAATGTGAACGTCTATTACGGCGCGAAACAGGCTATTGATAACGTCTCAATTGATATTGCGACGGAGCATGTCACGGCCTTTATTGGCCCATCTGGCTGCGGCAAATCAACATTTCTGCGGACGCTGAACCGCATGAATGACACAATTGCGGGCTGCCGTGTTGAAGGCCAGATCAATCTGGATGGCGAAGATATTTACGGCAATACAATGGACGTTGTGCAGCTGCGCGCGCGCGTTGGCATGGTGTTCCAAAAGCCGAACCCCTTCCCCAAATCCATTTACGAAAATGTGGCCTATGGCCCGCGCATCCATGGCCTTGCCTCTACCAAGGCAGAGATGGATGCCATTGTTGAAAAGTCCCTACGCCGCGCTGGCCTTTGGGAAGAAGTGAAAGACCGGCTGGCAGATGCCGGCACGGCCTTGTCGGGCGGACAGCAGCAGCGTTTGTGCATTGCGCGCGCCATTGCCGTCAGCCCCGAAGTCATTTTGATGGATGAGCCCTGCTCGGCACTTGACCCAATTGCAACGGCACGCATCGAAGAGCTGATTGATGAACTTCGTGGTCGCTATGCCATTGTTATCGTGACCCATTCCATGCAGCAGGCGGCCCGTGTGTCGCAACGCACGGCCTTTTTCCACCTCGGCTCTATGGTGGAATATGGCTCAACATCAGACATCTTCACCAATCCGCGCGAAGAGCGGACCAAAGACTATATTACCGGACGTTACGGCTAAGGATCGCAGACATGGTGGAACATACCGTCAAAGCCTTTGATGATGAAATCGGCGCACTGCGCGGTCTGATTGCCGAAATGGGCGGTCTAGCGGAAGTGGGCATTGCCCAATCCGTTGAGGCGCTTGTGAAGCGTGACACTGATCTGGCCGCTGAAGTCATCCGCAATGATGCCCGGCTGGATGCGCTGGAAGTTGAGGTTGATCGCCTTGCCGTGCGTATCATCGCCCTGCGCGCACCCATGGCCGACGATTTGCGTGATGTGATTTCCGCACTCAAAATTTCCGGGATTATTGAGCGCATTGGCGACTATGCCAAAAATATCGCAAAACGCGTGGGCGAAGTGGAAGGCCGGGCCAAGATTGAACCGCTGACGCTTATCCCCACGATGGCAGAAATTGCGCAATCCATGGTGAAGGATGTGCTGGATGCCTATGCCGCGCGCGATGCGCAGCTGGCCGTGGAAGTCGTGGACCGCGATGAAAAGGTGGATGAGTTTTACAACAGCATCTTCCGCAATCTCGTTGCCCATATGATGGAGAACCCAGCGACGATCAGCTCAGCTGCACAGCTTTTGTTCGTTGCGCGCAATCTGGAGCGCATTGGCGACCATGCCACAAATGTTGCGGAGCTCGTCTATTACGCTGCGACGGGGGAATATTACACTGATCGCGATATGCCACGAGGAGCATAGACTATGGCCGCCCGGCTTCTGATTGTCGAAGATGATCCCGCTTTAGCCGAGTTACTGATCTGGCATTTTGAAGCCGAAGGCTATGAAGTCCGCCATACAGCGGATGGCGAAGAAGCGCTGTTGCTGGCCGCAGAAGAGACGCCAGATGCTATCATCCTTGATTGGATGATTGAGAATATTTCGGGAATTGAAGTCTGCCGCCGCTTACGGCGTGTGTCCGAAACGAGCGCCGTGCCCATCATCATGTTGACGGCACGCGGCGAAGAGGAAGATCGCATTCGCGGGCTGGATACTGGGGCCGATGACTATGTCACCAAGCCCTTCTCCCCACGCGAATTAATTGCCCGATTGGCAGCGGTTCTTCGCCGGTCGCGCCCCGCTTTGGTGGGCAAGACATTGAAGGTTGAGGATATTGAGTTGGACCCGACGGCACATCGCGTGCGCCGAGGGGGCGTCGAGATTAATCTTGGGCCAACCGAATTTCGCATGCTGCAGCATTTTATGGAGCGGCCAGGCCGCGTGCTGACGCGTGGCCAGTTGGTCACGGGCGTTTGGGGCAATGATAGCGATATTGAGGAGCGCACGGTGGATGTGCAGATCAAACGCTTGCGCGCTGCGCTAAACATCGGCGGCGGTAAGGATGTTATCCGCACTGTGCGCAGCGCGGGATATTCGCTGGGTTAAGATCTAGGCGTCCGCTCAAATTTATTTAACATAATACTTGTAAAATCAACTGTCCCACCCATTTCAGGCTGACCGGGTGCCATTCTGGGCCCGGCGGGACAGTCTTTGCACCTGTGCATCGCTGTCCGACTTAGATGTTGCTTAGTGAAAGGACATTCAAGATGCGGACTGTTTTTGATTTTACGCCTTATCGCCGGTCCACCATTGGCTTTGACCGCCTGTTCGACACGCTGGAAAACCTGACGCAGGTTGAGACAAATGCCGGCAATTACCCGCCCTATGATATTGAGCGCACTGGCGAAGATGCCTATCGCATCACCATTGCTGTCGCCGGATTTGCGCAAGACGAAATTGAGCTGACAGCCCAGCAACATCTGCTGGTTGTCCGTGCCCGCAAGGCCGATGCCCCTGCCGAAGACGCGCAACCCCGCGAATTTCTGCACCGCGGCATTGCCACTCGCGCCTTTGAGCGCCGCTTTCAGCTGGCAGACCATGTGCAAGTGCGCGGCGCGCATCTCGAAAACGGAATGCTGGCCATCAGCCTCGTGCGCGAAGTGCCCGAGGCGATGAAGCCGCGGCGCATTGAAATTGGCAGCTCCAACGTCGCCTCGCTGATTGACGCAACCGAAGCGCGCCAAGCAGCCTAACGCAAGTTGAGCCGGGGGAGCCCCCTCCTCCCCCGGCTCCATATCATCGGGTTGCCTTGGGATGCCAGGCTTCTGTTTTTATAGAAAAATCGTGAAATCCTTGCGCTTCGTGTGATTTTTGCGCAATGGCGAGGGGTTATGACGCAGAACTGGACCCCTGAAAGCTGGACTGCCCATGAGGCACGTCAGCTCCCGACCTATCCCGACGCCACAGCTTTGGACGCGGCCACGCAAACTTTGTCGAGCTTTCCGCCGCTGGTTTTTGCTGGCGAGGCGCGCAGCCTAACCGCAGATCTTGCCCAAGTTGCAAATGGTAAAGGCTTTTTGTTGCAAGGCGGGGATTGCGCCGAGAGTTTTGCCGAGTTCCACCCCAATAACATCCGCGACACCTTCAAGGTCTTGTTGCAGATGGCCGTGGTGCTGACCTTCTCATCCAAGCTGCCGACTGTCAAAGTCGGCCGTATGGCAGGCCAATTCGCCAAGCCGCGT
>RFZB01000078.1 GCA_009920915.1 Sphingomonadaceae bacterium
CCGCCTTTGCCATGCCAGTGGCCAGCCTTGCCCAATCGGGGCGAGCGCCGTCTGGCGACCGAGTGTGCCGCAGCTATTTGCGCTTTGTTGTCGCAGATCGCGCTGGCGTTCTGGCAGAAATTACTGCGGCCATGCGGGATGCAGGCGTCTCGATCGAGTCGCTCAGCCAGCGTGGGGTAACAGCAGAAGGCGCTGCCGTTGTCGCGCTGGTCACGCATGAATGCCCAGAAGCCAATGTGAGCCATGCGCTTGCATTGCTTGATGGATCAGAAAGCTTGAAGGCAGCACCCATGGTGATGCCGATTTTGGACGTCTAAAATCCAGTTTGATTAGGCCGTTAACAGTTTTGGCCATCAGGAATGTCAACAGGATTGGGGCGTGTCGGTGCGCGCCTGAGTCGACATAATGGGGATGCTGGCCTAGGGCCACAAGTGAACAAAATAGACAGGATTAAATGGCGTCATGGTCAAGGCAAGCAAAGTTCTCGATCGCGTTTTGGTGCTGGAAATGGTCCGTGTGACAGAAGCTGCAGCCATTGCAGCGTCGACACTGGTTGGCCGAGGCGATGAAAAGGCGGCGGATGCTGCAGCGGTTGAGGCGATGCGCGCAGCGCTGAATGATCTGGCGATGGATGGCACAGTCGTCATTGGCGAGGGCGAGCGCGACGAAGCGCCGATGCTCTATATTGGCGAAAAAGTTGGCTCTGCCATTGGGTCTGGCCCGAAAATTGATATCGCGCTTGATCCGCTTGAAGGAACAACGATTACCGCCAAGGCTGGCCCCAATGCGCTGGCAGTTCTTGCGGTTGCGGAAGAAGGCAATCTGTTGAATGCGCCGGATGTCTATATGGATAAGTTGGCCGTAGGCCCGGGCTATCCTGAGGGCATTATTGATCTGGCAAAAACGCCCACTCAAAATGTGGAAGCGGTTGCCCGGGCCAAGGGCGTGAGCCCGGCGGAGATTATTGTGTGCGTGCTTGATCGCCCGCGCCATGAAAAGCTGATTGCGGAGCTGCGCGGTATTGGCTGCGGGATCATGTTGATCCCCGATGGCGATGTGGCTGGTGTCATCGCCGTGACCAACCCCGAAACAACAATTGATATGTATATGGGCTCTGGCGGGGCGCCTGAAGGCGTGTTGGCTGCCGCTGCCTTGCGGTGCGTGGGGGGGCAATTCAAAGGCCGGCTCATCTTCCGCAATGATGATGAAAAGGCCCGCGCGCGCAAATGGGGCATTCAGGATCTGGATTATATCTATGATCTTAATGAGCTGGCGAAAGGCGATTGCATTTTTGCGGCAACGGGCGTGACCGATGGGTCGCTTTTGGCTGGCGTAAAGCGTTTGCCGGATGGGAAAATGACGACCGAAAGCGTTGTTATGCGGGCAAGTTCTGGCACAGTGCGCTGGGTTCGGGGTGAGCATCGCAAGCAGGATTGATCTCTGCCAAGCGCGCGTTTTGGTTCAAATGACCCAAAGGGATGAAAATCCAGTCGCTTCGCACGTTTTCTACCCCTAATACTGTGTGTCATGGCCGATCATCCAATAGCTGATGCACCCCGCGACGACTGGGGCCCGCACGAGGACCCAGCGGCGTTTGAGGGCGCCCAAGCTCCTGAAAGCCGTTGGCAGCGCCGCTGGCGCCGGCTGAAGCTTGGCACCAAGGTGTCTGGGGTTGTTTTTGTTCTGCTGGTCTTGTGGCTTGCCATTACGGCGCCCTTGTCAAAATCCCTGCAGCCCATTGCCCCGCCGCAACTGACCTTGCTGGCGGCAGACGGACAGCCCATTGCCCGTAATGGCGCGAATATTGGCGACCCAGTAAAGATTAGCGAATTGCCCCCTCATGTGTGGCAAGCCTTTGTCGCAATTGAGGATCGGCGTTTTTACACCCATTGGGGCATTGATCCGCGTGGATTGGCGCGGGCGCTGGTCAATAATTTGGGCGATGGTGGGACACAGGGCGGCAGCACCATTACCCAGCAATTGGCGAAAATCACCTTTTTGACGCCCGAGCGCAGCTTGACGCGCAAGGCGCGTGAAATGCTGATTGCCTTTTGGTTGGAGGCGTGGCTGACCAAGGACGAAATTCTCGAACGTTATCTTTCCAACGTATATTTTGGCGATAATGCCTATGGGTTGAGTGCAGCGGCCCGGCATTATTTTAACAAACGGCCAGATCAGTTGAGCGTGGCTGAATCGGCTATGTTGGCGGGGCTGGTGCAGGCCCCATCGCGTCTGGCACCGACACGCAATTTAGACGGTGCGCGGACGCGTGCAAAGCTGGTCATTGCGGCTATGGTTGATGCAGGCTTTGTCTCGGCTGATGCCGCAGCCTCGCTGCGCCCAGCGCGGTTGAATGTGCCGGCAGATAAAGGCCCGCCTTCGGGTACCTATTTTGCAGATTGGGCTCTGCCACAGGTCCGGGCCATGCTGGAAGACAGCTATGGCGGGGGAGAGATTAAGACCACGCTGGAAACGCGTCTGCAAAAAATTGCACGCACGGTGGTATCGCGCGCGCCCTTGGGTGAGGCGCAAGTGGCCCTTGTGGCAATGCGCACCAATGGGTCGGTCGTCGCCATGATCGGCGGTAAAAGCTATAAGCAAAGCCCGTTTAACCGGGCAACGCAGGCGCGGCGTCAACCCGGCTCTACCTTCAAGCTCTTTGTGTATTTGGCGGCCATGCGGGCGGGGCTAACGCCTGATAGCATCATTGATGACAGCCCATTTACAACAGGTGGCTATCGCCCCAAAAATTCAGATGGCCGGTATTTGGGGCCAATTCCCTTAAAGCGAGCTTTTGCGCGGTCCAGCAATGTCGCCGCTGTGCGGCTTTATCGCCAATTGGGGGATAAGGCGATTATTCAGGCTGCGCGCGATTTGGGTGTTAAAAGCCCGCTTGCGGCTGACCCCAGCTTGGCCTTGGGGACATCGAGCCTCACTCTGCTGGAACTGACTGCCGCTTATGCAGCCATTGCGGCGGACCAATATCCAGTTGAGCCGCACGCCTTGCCGACTGCCACGCCCGGCTTGTTGGACCGGTTGTTGAGCCCCAAGCGGAGCATTGGGGCAAAAACCCGGGCCCAAATGCTAGAGCTGCTGCGGGCAACAGTGATCCAAGGCACAGGTCGTGCTGCAGGCCTTGCCATTCCAAGCTATGGTAAGACGGGCACCTCGCAAGACAATCGGGATGCCCTGTTCATTGGTTTTGCAGGGGATTTGGTTGTTGGTGTTTGGGTGGGCCGCGATGACAATAAGCCCTTGGGGGGAATGCACGGTGGCGGACTGCCAGCCCAAATTTGGCGCGACTTTATGGGCCAGGCGATTGCCGACGCCATGCCCCAAGCGCCCAAGGATGAAGAAATCCCCGATGAACCTTTTGGCAATGATGCCTTTGATCTTGTGTTGAATGTCAGCGACGCAGGCGTGGATATTGCCCCAGATCCAACTCTTGAGGCACAGACCAGTGCTGAGAGCGCCGATGCCGCTGGGGACGCTGGCCGCGCCAGCAGCGCCCAGCCGCCAACCAACCCACAACAACCTCCACCGCAATAGCGGCAAGGCTTGCTGGCCAAGCGCTGTCCCGGCTATCGACACTGGCATGAGCCTTCCACGCGCCTTTGATCGATCCATTACTGGCCAGGCGTGGCGCTGGCGCGGTGCCGGGGGCGAGGTGGATGATCTCGTCACCCAATTGCTGCTCGCACGCGGGTGTCCTTATGAGGCCCTTGAGGCGCATCGTACGCCAACCATCCGCGCGTTCATGCCCGACCCGTCGATTTTTCAAGATATGGAGCGCGCGGCCGCACGGCTGGCGGATGCTGTTCAATCAGGCGAAACAACGACGATCTTTGGTGATTATGATGTCGATGGTGCCACATCTGCGGCACTGCTGATCCGGCTGCTGCGCGAATTGGGGTTAGAGGCGGGCTATTATATCCCCGATCGGCTGTTGGAAGGTTATGGCCCTTCGGGTGATGCGCTGGTGCGGTTGCGGGAAACCGGGTCTAGTCTGGTGGTCACAGTGGATTGCGGGGCGCAGGCTTTTGAAGCGCTGGAAATGGCCCGCGCGGCCGGCCTCGATGTCATTGTGGTCGACCATCATAAATGCGCGACAACACTTCCTGTGGCGCACGCGCTGGTCAATCCCAATCGGTTGGACGAGGGGGAAGGGGCCGCCCATGGCCATCTGGCGGCAGTAGGCGTGGCATGGCTGCTGGGGGCGGCGTTGGTTCGCACCTTGCGGGCGCGCGGCTATTTCCAAACCCGGGCAGAGCCCAAATTACTGGATCTGCTTGATATTGTGGCGCTCGGCACTGTGGCAGACGTGGCGCAGCTTAAGGGCCTGAACCGTGCCTTTGTGGCGCAGGGCCTAAAAGTGATGGGCGTAGGGCGCAATATTGGCCTGAACGCCCTTATCACCGCCTCACGCCTGACCCGTGCGCCTGTCTGTTCTGATTTGGGCTTTGCGCTGGGGCCGCGCATTAATGCTGGCGGGCGTGTTGGTAAATCTGACTTGGGCGTCCGCCTGCTGACAACCACTGACCCAGAGGAAGCGCGCGAGATTGCCGAGGAGTTGGATCGGCTGAATGCAGAGCGGCGTGCGATTGAGGCGGCTGTGCAGGAAGAAGCCGATATTCTGGCTGCGCGCCAAGCCAACCGTGCAGTTGCCCTTGTTGCCGGCCAGGGTTGGCACCCTGGAGTGATTGGCATTGTGGCAGGGCGCTTGAAGGAAAAAATCGGCCGCCCAGCAATTGTCATTGCGCTCGATGCCGAGGGTGTTGGCAAAGGTTCTGGCCGATCCATTGCCGGCGTAGATTTGGGGGCTGCGGTGCTGGCGGCCAAAGATATGGGGCTGCTGGGTGGACGAGCTGGCTGAGTTTTTGGATGCGCGGCTTGCGGCAGACGTTGCGACCGCCAGCGAAAATCGTGCTTTGTTGATTGATGCGATGGTCGCCCCCGGCGGCGTAACGCCTGATCTTGCCAATCAACTGGAGGAAGGCGGCCCTTATGGCATGGGCTGGCCTGCGCCCCGTATTGCCGCTGGCCCCTTGCGAATTGTGAAGGCTGATGTGGTTGGCAAAGATCATGTGCGAACGATTCTTGCCGGAGATGATGGGCGATCCTTCAAAGCCGTCGCCTTTCGGCAGGCAGAGACTGAGCTTGGCCAAGCGCTGCTCCATAGCAGCCGAGACCGGCGACTTTGGGTGGCAGGCCGGGCCAAGGTGGATGATTGGCAGGGCCGGTCTGCAGCAGAACTTCACATTGATGATGCAACTTGGTGCGATTGAGGTGTTGACGGGTGCGCCTCGAATCCCTAATGGCGCGGCTCCATCACTGATGGCCCCTTCGTCTAGCGGTTAGGACGCGGCCCTTTCACGGCTGAAACACGGGTTCGATTCCCGTAGGGGTCACCATCTTGGACGACAGAGCCTCCTCGGTTCCTCGCTTTGGGCAATAGGCCCCATTCAGCGACATTTTTCCCACAAAATTCTTCTCCTACACACAGCACGCACGCCAATCTGTGGCTAGATTCATTGCGTTGGTGCGTTACAAGACCCAGCATGAAAATAGGAGAGCAGATACGAGGGCTATTGCGCGAGCCACTCGTCCATTTTTTGGCCGCTGGTTTTTTGGTCTTTGTGATCGCCAGCTGGCGGGGCGCATCTGTTGATCCCTCTGATCGAACAATTACCATTGATGAAGATCGCGTGACCTGGCTTGTCAGCCAATTTGAGCGGACATGGCAGCGCAGCCCGTCTCCCCCCGAAATTGATCAACTGATCCGCGATTATGTGAAAGAAGAAGTCTATTATCGTGAGGGCTTGCGCATGGGGTTGGATCAGGATGATCCCATCATTCGGCGGCGGCTGCGGTCGAAAATGGAATTTCTGGCGGCCTCGCAAGTGGAAAGCGCCCCAGCGACAGAGGCGGACCTGCAAAGCTGGCTGGCAAGCCATAAGGCCCGTTATGCCGAAGGAACCCGCTATAGCTTTGATCAGCTTTACCTTGGATCTGCTGATGACCCCGAAATTTCAGCGCAGGTGCCAGCTGTAAAGCGCGCCGTGGCAAAGCCGAAAGACTGGCGCACATTGGGCCAAGCCATTTCCTTACCTAGCCAGATGGCGGGCGCTGATGCCACAGCCATCGGAAATGAGTTTGGAGAGGGCTTTGCGGCTGCTTTGGCAGATGTGACGCCGGGTGACTGGCAAGGGCCGGTAAAATCAAGCTTTGGCTTGCATCTGGTGCGGATCACGCAAGTGGTGCCGGGCCGCGTGCCGCCATTGGCGGCGGTGCGCCAGCGCGTGGAAAATGATTGGCGCGATGCCACATTGTCTGAACGGCAGGACCGTGCCTATCAGGCGCTGCTGGATGGCTATCGGGTGCGGATTCAAAAACCGTGACACCTATTCTGAAGCTTTTCTTGGCTATTTTTCTTGTATTTGGGGGGCTTGCACCTGCCCATGCGGATGAATTGCGCCCCGGCTATCTGGATTTAACGCAGCTTTCGGCAAGCCAATGGCGGATGACCTTCAAAGGCCCATTCCGCACCGGCCTTGCCAATCGTGCGATGCCCAGTGTGCCTGCAGGCTGCACAGCCGGGCCGCCCGAGCGGGTGGCAGATGATTTGGCCGTTAAATCAACGTGGACGCTGACGTGTAAGGAGCCTCTGGCAGGCAAAGACATTCGCCTTATTGGTCTGGATCGCAGTTTGGCAGACGCATTGGTGCGTGTGGCGCCCTTGGGAGAAGCCGTGCAGACCGCCCGGCTGACGCCCGACCAAGACAGTTTTACCATCGCGTCACGCGCCAATCGCTGGGATGTTGCCAAAACCTATTTTGTGATTGGTGTTGAACATATTGTCTTTGGCTTTGACCATTTGTTCTTCGTGATCGCGCTGGTCCTGTTGTTGGGGCAGGGGATGGTGATTTTGAAAGCTGTCACGGCGTTTACCGTGGCCCATTCCATTACGCTGATTGGAACAACATTGGGCTTTTTGGGATTGCCCCAGCGCCCCGTGGAAAGTGTGATTGCCTTGTCAATCGTGTTCTTGGCAGTTGAAATTGCCAAGGTTCAGCCGGGTCAGTTGCGCTTGTCCCAACGCATTCCTTGGATTGTCGCGTTTCTTTTCGGGCTGTTGCACGGCTTTGGCTTTGCTGGCGCGTTGAAGGAAATTGGCCTGCCTGAAGGGGAAGTGCCCATGGCGTTGCTGACCTTCAACTTGGGCGTTGAAGCCGGGCAGGTGGCCGTTGTTTTGGCCAGCATGGCGATTTTGGCGTTGATTTCGCGCTTTGCTTTGCCCGCGCGACGGCCTGTGGTCTTGGCAACCACCTATGCCATGGGGACGATTGCCAGTTTTTGGTTTATTGAACGCACCTTTGTCTAACCTGTTGGCGCTGAAGCGCATTGGGGCTTTGGTTTCCCACGCAACCCCGCTAGGGCCGGGGCATGAGTGAACCATGTCCCATGCCAATGTCCAAGGGATGGGCTGATGAGGCCCGCGCGACCCTGGCGTTGGCGTGGCCGCTCATCCTTTCAAACCTTTCAGGTGCGTTGATCCACGCAACTGATGTCTTTTTGCTGGGCAAGCTGGGGCCAGAGCCGCTGGCGGCCGGTGCCTTGGCCACCAATTTTGTCATGTCAATTTCGCTCTTTGGCATGGGGCTAATGGTCGCAACAGCGCCGATGATTGCCTCAGAAAAAGGGCGCAAAGCCCATTCAGTGCGCGATGTGCGGCGCACCGTACGGCAAGGCTTATGGCTGTGCCTAAGCTTTTGTGTGCCGATTTGGGTGCTGTTAAGCTTTTCTGAGCAGATTTTTCGCGCGCTGGGCCAGCAGCCCGATTTGGCACGCGATGCAGCGGCAATGGTTGCTGCCCTTAAATGGAGCATGTTTCCCTTTCTTGGGCTGGTTGTGCTGCGGTCTTTCTTATCAGCCAAAGGGCGCACCATCTGGGCACTTTATGTGTCTTTATTGGGGGTGATTGCCAATGCAGTGCTCAATTACGGGCTGGTCCTAGGTAAATTTGGGTTCCCACAAATGGGCGTGGTTGGTGCAGGGATTGGCAGCAGCCTCGTCAATTTTGGCATGTTTCTGGTGATGGTGGGGATTGTGACCCGCCATAAGGACTTTCGACGCTATCACCTCTTTGGTCGCTTTTGGCGGGCAGATTGGCCGCGATACCGTGCGCTTGTCCGCTTGGGCCTGCCCATTGGTCTAACAATGGGCTTTGAGGCATCGGTCTTTAGTGCCGCCGTGTTCCTGATGGGGTTGATTAGCACTGAATCCGTGGCCGCCCATGCCGTTGCGCTGCAAATTGCCTCGCTCACGTTCATGGTTCCTCTTGGGTTGGCACAAGCCACAACCGTGCGAGTGGGCCTGGGCCATGGCCGGCGTGATCCGGTCATGATTGGCCGGGCGGGTTGGACAGGCTTTGCGCTGGGCGTTGGGTTTATGAGCTTGATGGCCCTTGCCATGGGCCTATTCCCCAATGTGTGGGTCGGGTTGTTTGTTGACCCAGCGGGAGAGGGCGGCCCCGCAGTTGCGCAACTGGCCATTAGCTTTCTGATGGTCGCTGCGATTTTCCAAATCGTGGATGGCGCACAGGTGATGGGCGCGGCCATGTTGCGCGGCCTGCATGATACGCGCGTGCCGATGATTTATGCCTGTATTGGCTATTGGGGCATTGGCATTGGTGTTGGGGCCTTTTTGGCCTTCCGCGCGGGTCTGGACGGTCTGGGGATCTGGATTGGCCTTGCCAGTGGGCTGGCCGTTGTGAGCCTGTTGATGGCGTGGCGCTGGATGCGCCGCGAAAAGCTAGGTTTGGTGCCGCTTCGCTCTGAATAAGGCGGGATAGAAAAAAATCCTCAACCGAATCCTTGACGCTGGGGGAATGCCCACCCATATCCGCCGCGTTAGCACTCGCTTTGAGTGAGTGCTAATCGATATTCTTAATCCAGAAGAGGGTAACTCATATGGCATTTCGTCCGCTGCACGATCGCGTGCTCGTTCGCCGCATTGAAGCCGATGAAAAGACGGCTGGCGGCATCATCATCCCCGACACCGCTAAGGAAAAGCCGCAAGAAGGCGAGATCGTCTCGGTCGGCTCGGGCACCAAGGCGGAAGACGGCAAGGTTACGCCGCTGGATGTGAAGGCAGGCGACCGCGTGTTGTTCGGCAAATGGTCGGGCACTGAAGTCAAGGTCGACGGGGAAGACCTGTTGATCATGAAGGAATCCGACATCCTCGGCATCATTGGCTGATCCAGCCTTTCGCAAGATTGATTTGAGAGAAGGAGCAACCACATGGCTGCAAAAGACGTAAAATTCGGCCGCGATGCGCGTGAACGCATTCTCCGCGGCGTCGACATCCTCGCTGATGCGGTGAAAGTCACCTTGGGCCCCAAGGGCCGCAACGTTGTGATCGACAAGAGCTTTGGCGCACCGCGCATCACCAAGGACGGCGTTTCGGTCGCCAAGGAAATCGAACTGAAGGATAAGTTCGAGAATATGGGCGCCCAGATGCTGCGCGAAGTCGCCTCCAAGGCGAACGATGCAGCCGGTGACGGCACCACGACGGCCACGGTTCTGGCGCAAGCCATTGTCCGCGAAGGCATGAAGTCGGTTGCTGCCGGCATGAACCCGATGGACCTGAAGCGCGGCATTGATAAGGCCGTTGCCAGCGTCGTTGCGGAACTGGAAGCCAAGACGAAGAAGATCACCACCTC
>RFZB01000079.1 GCA_009920915.1 Sphingomonadaceae bacterium
AGGAAGTCAAAGCCAATCGCAACTGCCGTGCCGAGGCTCAAGACAATGAGCGTCGAAAATGCGCCCAAGGGCACCACGCGGTCGTAGACCTGCATGGAGAATAACGAGGTCGCAAGCGCAATGACGTTAATGACGAGGGTCGCAAGCCCGGCCGTCACCAGCACGCCCTTGCGCTTTAGGATCGCGGCCCAAAAGACATCAATTGCGCGCGCAAAGCGTTGCTGGCTGGGAGGCGTCGGGATCAGGACGTCAATGAGGCGCACCTCATCGCGCGGCCAGACATAGCTGTCGTCGCCCTGCTGGACTGCAACCAGATTTCCCGGCTCAAATTTCTTGGCAATGCCCCAGCCCAGCGTCTCGCTATAGGCCAGGAGCGGAAAGCCGTGCGCGCGAATATTGGCTTCAAGGACGCGCGGCGGCGCCCAGCCCAGGCTCTCGCACAATGCAGCCAGCCCCTCGACGCCGCCGCCTGCCATAGCGCGCGCGGCCTCCTCGCCTTGCGGCGGCAAGTCGAGGCCGCGCGCGCGCGCGAGGTGTGCGAGTGCCGGCAAAAATGTCTGGCTCGGCGTCATTGGGCTTCTCCACTAAATGGCGACCAGCGCCCCGTGCGCAGCGACAGGCGCGTAAATGAGGCAAGTGTTTGGATTTCGGCATCCGCCTGAATGAGGCGCGCCGACAAAGTCTCCCGCAGCGAATTCATGACGTCAAGCCAGGAGCGTCTGCCGGCAATAAACTGACGCATATAGCTTTGGCTTACATTGTTGGCGGTAAATGAGGCATTCCGAGACACGTCTGCGCGCGCGCTTGCCGATTCAAATTCGGTCAGGTCATTATTGATGCGCTGCCGCACTTGCCGCTGGGCCGTTAAATATTGCGCCTCAAGTCCCTCAAGCCGCCCGCGCGCCGAGGAGACCGCACTAAAGCGCGAGAGCCCGCCTGCCGTCTCCAAGCTCGCAACCAGCCCCACTCGGCTGCCAACCGCGTCATTATAGCTATACTGGGCATTGACCTGGGGGAGAATGGCCGCCTTGGCTGCCGACACCTCCGCCCGCCCGGCCAAGATTTGTGCCTGCAGGCGCTGCAGGGCCGGGTCAAAGCCAAGTGCCTCATCCATCAGCGTCTCGCGCCCCCTTAGCGCAAGCCCGCCGCCAAAGCTTGGGACGTCGCCAATCTCATAATTGGGGTCGGCCACAAGCTCGGCAAAGGCGTAGAGCGAGGCCTGGCGCTGCGCGCGGGCAATGGAGAGTTCCTGCTCAATTTGTGCCAGGCGCGAGCGCGCCAATTCCAAGTCCGCGAGCGGCGAGACTTCCTGGGCGACGCGGCGCTCCATTGAAGCTACAAGCGCCCCATGTTCTTCAAGGCTTTGCTGGATTAAGACCTCGCGCCGCGACAGGCGCGCAATATCAAAATAAAGCTGGGCTGTATCAACGGCCAGGCCCAACACCACCTCGCGATACTGCGCCTCAGTTGCGCTCAGTGTCGCCTTGGCGCGCCTAATCGAGGCGCCGAGCCGGCCTGCGGTCCAGACGGGGGCTGAGACGCTCAAGGACGGCGCAACGGTATTTCCCGTGTCTACAAAACTTGTCTGAACCGACACATTGGGAAATCGCTGCCACTGCGCGCCGCGCACGTCAGAAGACGCAGCGCCAATGGCGGCCCGCGCGCCGCGGATGCTCGGATAGGTTCGGCTCACAATTTCAAGCGCGCGCACAAGGGCGGGCGGCGCCGAGGCAGGCGCACCCTCCCAACTGATCACGACGCCAGACGCCTTGGGCGTGGCAAGGGCGACAGGCGGGCCGTAGCTTGGCTTGGCGGCGAGGGGCGGCAAACCCTGAGCCGCGTCACTCACCTGCCCCGGTTCTGCGCCAACGCCAGACTGTTTGGGCAGCGATTCGACCAGACGCCCCTGATCCGGCGGGGCTTGGCCTTGAGCCACAGCCGGCGCACAAAAGAATACAATCGCTGCCGAAGCCATCGAAAATGCAGGCAATAAAGGCAGATAAAATTTTGATTTGTATACAGACACAAGATTGCCTTTGGGTGTGCACAGGCGATTGATGGCAATGCTGCCGCGCGCAAAACTGCAGTTAGCCAACCTCATTCCCCCAGCTAAATGGGGGTTACCACCCACGACTTTCGATGCACGAATAACTTAGGCCATATTGGCTATTTTTCATGCCATTTTGGTGATTGGGAGCAACTATCATGCACTCCCCCATGCGCGCCGCCTCAGCTTTGGGCGCTCGCGCAGGTAAAAAACCAAAGCTAGGCGCCTCGAATAAAGTCGAGCGAGCTAAGGTCCGCCTCTAGCCGCAGGCGACCCAATGCCTGCGCCCAATAGGTTTCTGCCCCATCTGAAAGGCGCCAGGCGTGAAGCCTTTTGGTTAAAAGCTGCAAATCAAATTCAGCGCTAATGCCCATTGCACCGTGGACGGCGTGGGCAATTGCCGCAATTTCGCTTGCAGCTAAGTTCGCCATATATTTGGCACTTGCCGCCGCCTGAAGAGTGATCGCCAAACCGGCAGCACAGCCGGTTTGCGCGGCCAAGCGCGCGGCAACCGCATATTGCGCCATCAGCGCCAATTGTTGCTGGATTGCCTGCTGCTTGCCAATCGGCTTGCCAAATTGAACGCGCTCATTGGCATAAGCTGTTGTTCGGGCCAGCAATGTATCAGCAGCCCCCGCAATCGCGGCGGCCCGCATAACAGCTCCAAACTTAATCAGCCCGCCAGCGGGGGCCATCCCAACGACATCCCCTGGGGCGAGCGTTATACGCGCCGATAAATCCCCAAATACGCCAGTTGGCTCTGCCTTCGTGATACGACACAAGACAAGCCTGTCGTCCTGCTGCGCAAGAGCCCAGCTGGCCAATTGACCCGACACGACCGGCCAGCGACTGTCTTCTGCCACCAGAATAATAGGGTCTTGCGGTGCGTCTCTGCCTGCCTGTGCCAGCAAGGCCCGCGCCACCATGGTATCTGCCACGGGCAAAGGCACCGCATAGGCACCCAGCGCCATCAAGATCGGCCCCAAAGTAGAGAGATCAAGCCCAGCGCCCCCGGCCTCTTCGGGCACCAGTGCATCAAGATAGCCTGAGGCCGCGATGGCCTGCCAGAGCGCATCGGCACTGCCCCCCGCCTCAATCATGCGGACAGTGTCTGGTGAACATTCAGCCTCTAACAGGCGCACAAAGGGATCAAGAAAAGCCTGCATATCCATCAGCGAAGCCCCAATCCGCGTGCAATAATGCCGCGCAAAATCTCCCGCGTGCCGCCACGCAGAGAAAAGCTGGGCGCAATATGGGTGACGTACATCAATGTCCGATACAGGTCTGCGGCCACGGCCTCATCGGGATGACTTGCAAGATCATCGCCAATCAGGCGCGGCAAATCTTGCTCAAACGCTGTGCCTAAGTCTTTCACAATCGATGCTTCGACCACTGGGCTTTCGCCTGCCGCCAATTGAGCTGTGCAGGCAATGGACATGGCCCGCAGCACCGCCAAACGCGCCGTCAGCCCACCAACCAGCGTCATGGTGGCAGCATCCTTGCGCCCAACTGCGCGCAAATGCTGCACCCAGGCATCCAGCAACACCACGCTGGAATAAATCCGCTCTGGCCCGCTGCGCTCAAACGCCAGCTCAGCTGTCACTTGGTGCCAGCCTTGGCCCTCGGCCCCCACCAGCGCGTCTTCCGGCAGATCAACATTGTCAAAAAAGACTTCGGCAAAATGGGCGTCGCCCGTGAGATCGGTTATCGGACGAATGGTGACGCCCGGTGCCTTCAGATCAATGATGAGCTGGGACAGGCCAGCATTGCGATCTTCCGCCGTGCCTGAGGTACGCACCAGTGCGATCATATAATCGCTGTGCATGGAATTGGTCGTCCAGATTTTCTGGCCATTCACACGCCAGCCGCTGGCCGTGCGCTCGGCGCGGGTGCGGACGCTCGCTAGGTCAGAGCCTGATCCCGGTTCGCTCATCCCAATGCAGAAAAACGCCTCACCCCGGCAGATTTTGGGCAAGTAAAAATCGCGCTGCGCATCGGTGCCATAGTTGAGGATCAGCGGCCCGCTCTGCCGATCCGCAATCCAGTGCGCGGCAACGGGCGCACCAGCAGACAGCAATTCTTCCACCACCACAAAGCGCGCAAAAGGACCTTTATCGCCTCCGCCATAGCGCTTTGGCAGATTAAGGCCCAGATAGCCCGCAGTCCCCAGAGCCCGGCTAAAATCAGCATCAAAGCCCTGCCACGATCGCGCCCGCTGATCCATCGAGCGGCCCTTGATCGCCTCAGCAATCATGGCGCGCACGGGCGCCCGCAGTGCCTCATCCTCTTGCGGGATCACTGACAATGTCAGGCTATCAAACACGCGCGCTCCTCATCCTTTTGCCAACGAATTCCACGTTGCACGCCGCTTGGCAAGAATGGACTGAAGGCTAGGTTCAACGTTGCATTGGCTCTCATGCGTTGCTCTTAAAGGCACGAACACGTCGGACGTGTAAAAGCCAAGAAAAAGGCCGCCCCATCACTGGCGCGGCCTTTAAAAGCTTTCAAAAATAGAGCCTTACTCCGCCGCCACGCCTGCTGCTGCAAACATATCGGCTTCGTTAACGTCCACCACGCCATCATTGGCGGCCTTGGTGGATTTGCGGCGATCAAAGCTATCCCACACATCGTTCCAATTGCCGCGCGTTGCGGCCTTGGCATATTCCGTCGCGCGGGTTTCGAAGAAGTTGGCATGCTCCACACCGTTGAGCAGCGGGGCAAGCCAAGGCAGTGGATGTTCTTCCACCATATAAATGGGTTGCAGGCCCAGTTGGCCCAAGCGCCAATCGGCAATATAGCGGATGTAGCGCTTAATTTCCTTGGCAGTCATGCCGGGCACGGGGCCCATTTCAAATGCCAGATCAATGAAGCTGTCTTCCAGACGGACAACCTTCTGGCAGCAATCGATAATATCTTCCTTGACTGATTTGGTCAGGCAATCCCGCTCCTTCACAAAGGCGTGGAACAGGCGGGTAATGCCTTCGCAGTGCAGCGATTCATCACGCACGGACCAGCTAACAATCTGGCCCATGCCCTTCATCTTGTTAAAGCGCGGGAAGTTCATCAGCATTGCGAAAGACGCGAACAGCTGAACCCCTTCGGTAAAGCCGCCAAACATGGCGAGCGTGCGGGCGATATCCTGATCATTATCGACGCCGAACTGGTGCATATAATTGCACTTATCCGCCATTTCTTGATAATCGAGGAAGGCCGAATATTCGGTTTCTGGAATACCAATTGTATCCAGCAAGTGCGAATATGCGGCGATGTGCACCGTTTCCATGTTGGAAAAGGCGGTCAGCATCATCTTCACTTCGGTCGGCTTGAACACGCGGCCATATTTGTCGTGATAGCAATCCTGCACCTCAACATCGGCTTGCGTGAAGAAGCGGAAAATTTGCGTCAGCAAATTGCGCTCATGCTCGCTAATCTTCTGCGCCCAATCGCGGCAATCCTCGCCCAGCGGCACTTCTTCCGGCAGCCAGTGGATCTGTTGCTGGCGCTTCCAGAAATCATAGGCCCAGGGATATTCAAAGGGCTTGTAGGACTTGCGCGCTTCAAGAAGAGACATGTTCGTCGTCCTTAATCAAATAGGGTCAATCGAGGCTTGGTCGCGGCTTATTGGCAGGCCAAACACTCATCATAATCGGTCGTCGTTGCCAGCTCGAACTTGGGCGCGTCAGGCGTGTTATCCGCCTCAACCCCGCCGGCAAAGCCCGCACGCTGGATGGACTTCGACCGGAGATAATAAAGCGACTTCACGCCCAATTCCCAGGCGCGGAAGTGGAGCATCAAAAGATCCCACTTTTCAACATCCGCCGGGATGAACAGGTTCAGCGAGGTCGCCTGATCAATATAGGGCGTGCGGTCCGCTGCCAGCTCAATCAGCCAGCGCTGATCAATCTCAAAGCTGGTCTTGTACACATCCTTCTCTTCCGATGTGAGGAAGTCGAGATGCTGGACCGATCCGCCATGCTCAAGGATCGAATTCCAGACAGCGTCTGAATTTTTCGACTTTTCAATCAGCAGCTTTTCAAGATGCGGATTGCGGATGGAAAAGCTGCCCGACAGCGTCTTGTGCGTGTAGATATTGGCCGGGATCGGCTCAATACAGGCGCTGGTGCCGCCGCAGATGATCGAGATCGAGGCAGTGGGGGCAATGGCTGTTTTGCAGCTAAAGCGCTCCATCACGCCGCGCTCTTCGGCATCTGGGCAGGCGCCGCGTTCCGTGGCGAGCAGCATCGACGCTTCGTTCACCTTGGCGGCAATGTGCTTGAACACCTTGAGGTTCCAAGATTTGGCCATGGCGCCTTCAAACGGAATGTTGCGCGCCTGCAAGAAGCTGTGGAAGCCCATAACCCCCAAGCCGACCGAACGCTCCCGCATCGCAGAATATTTCGCACGCGCCATTTCGGGCGGCGCACGGTCAATATAATCCGTCAGCACATTGTCGAGGAAGCGCATCACATCTTCGATAAACTGCTTGTCGCCATTCCACTCATCCCATGTTTCCATGTTGAGCGAGGAGAGGCAGCACACAGCCGTGCGGTCATTGCCCAGATGGTCACGGCCTGTCGGCAGCGTGATTTCTGAGCACAGGTTGGAGGTCGAGACTTTCAGGCCCAGTTCGCGGTGATGCTTGGGCATCGCCTTGTTCACATGGTCTGAATAGATGATGTAGGGCTCACCCGTTGCAAGGCGGGTTTCAACCAGCTTTTGGAACAGCGCACGGGCATCCACCGTGCCGCGGACAGAACCGTCCTTCGGGCTCTTCAATTCCCATTCCGCACCCTCGCGCACGGCTTCCATAAAGGCATCTGGGATCAGCACGCCATGGTGAAGGTTCAACGCCTTGCGGTTGAAATCGCCGGAAGGTTTGCGAATTTCGAGGAATTCCTCAATTTCCGGGTGCGAAATATCAAGGTAGCAGGCAGCCGAACCACGGCGCAGCGAGCCTTGCGAAATGGCAAGTGTGAGCGAATCCATCACGCGGACGAAGGGAATAATCCCCGACGTCTTGCCATTCAGGCCCACAGGCTCGCCAATGCCGCGCACCGAGCCCCAATAGGTGCCAATGCCGCCGCCACGCGAGGCGAGCCAGACATTCTCATTCCACGTGTTCACGATGCCTTCCAGACTATCGTCAACTGAGTTCAGATAGCAGCTGATCGGCAAGCCGCGGCCAGTGCCGCCATTGGAGAGGACGGGCGTGGCCGGCATGAACCACAGCTTTGAAATATAATCATAAATGCGCTGGGCATGCGCCTGATCATCCGCATAGGCAGATGCCACGCGGACAAAAAGATCCTGATAGCTTTCACCGGGCAGCAAATACCGGTCGCGCAGCGTTTCTTTGCCAAAGTCGGTCAGCAAGTCATCCCGACTGCGATCAATATCGAGCGGATAAGCCGCATCAATCGTGCGCGTATCCTTTGCCGCGCCACCCGATTTCTTCTTGGCCTTCGTCACTTCAACACCGCTTGCCACATCATCCCCACCGGTCGTTGCGTGCGTATCCCGAAAATCCATTCTTGCCCCCAAATCGCCGCAGCGACATTCGACTCTTTTTTACCCTGGGGCCGAGGCCCCGACACAGCTTTATTTATGTTCTGAGACGCCGGAATTCGGGATATTTTCCCGAAACCTACAGAACCCGGCACACCCCGAAAGGCGACCCCCGCGGCAAACCTGTTAACCACAAGTTCTTGGGTCACCCCCGAGGTCAGCCACAAGCCATAGTGCCTTATCCGCTGTGCAAAGCAAGCGGAAATTTATTCTCAAATGGCCTGATTCGTTGCAAGAATGAGTCGAATATGACCCGTGGCGATCTGTGCGGCGCAGCGACGCGTGGACTTTCCGAGGCTTTCAAAAAAGCAAGCCGTCTGAGCACCAAAAATAAAAATATTTTGCCCCCCTAAAGGATAGGATCACCTCCCCCAAAACGGGGGAGGCAACCCTATTGTTCTTGGCTGGGCGCTCAGGCCTTCTTGGCCGGGGATTTTTTGGGCGCTGCCTTTTTGGCGGCAGGCTTTTTGGCCGCACGCCCCTTGCCCTTGGCCGGGCCTTTCGCGGCGCGTTCATCAATTAACTGGGCGGCTTCCTCCAGCGTCAGCGCTTCGGGCGTGACCGATTTGGGCAAGGTCGCATTGGTTGTGCCATCCGTCACATAGGCCCCATAGCGGCCTTCCATCAGCTTAATCTCGCTGCTGGTGCGGGGATGCGCGCCCAGAACGCGCAGCGGCTCTCGGCTGGCCCCGCCGCGTGCCCGGCCGCCGCCACTGGCCGCCTCCGCCAGCTTCACCACTGCGGCATTCATGCCTGTTTCAAACACATCGCGCGTCGCACCAAGCCGGGCATATTTGCCATCATGCGCCAGATATGGCCCATAGCGGCCTATGCTGGCTGTAATTGGCTTGCCCGTTTCGGGATGGTCCCCAATGGTGCGCGGCAGATCAAGCAGCTTCACGGCCCAATCGAGCCCAAATTCCTCAGCCGGAATATCCTTAGGGATCGAGGCACGCTTGGCCTCTTTGCCCGCCCCCATCTCAACATAGGGCCCAAAACGGCCCGATTTGCGCTCAATCGCTTCGCCCGTTTCGGGGTGCTGGCCCAGAACTTCGGGGCCCGTAGATCCCGCATCGCCTTCGCTGCCTGGCTGGCCGAATTTGCGCGTAAATTTGCACTCGGGATAATTGGAACAGGCAATAAACGCTCCAAATCGACCGCCCCGCAGCGCCAGCCGCCCAAGCTTACACGCCGGGCATTCGCGCGGATCGCCGCCATCTGCCCGTTCTGGGAACAGGAAAGGCGCCAGAAATTCATCAATCGCTGCGGTTACTTCGGATGGCTTTTGCTCCATCACTTCGGCAGTCTTGGGCTTAAAGTCGCGCCAGAAGGCCTCCAGCACTGCCTGCCATTGCGCGCGGCCGCCCGACACATCGTCAAGCTCATCTTCCAGCCCGGCTGTGAAGTCGTAGCTGACATAACGCTCAAAAAAGCGTTCAAGAAATGCGGTCAGCAGCCGACCACTCTCACTCGGGATAAAGCGGTTCTTCTCCAGCGTCACATAGGCCCGGTCTTTGAGCACTTGGAGTACAGAGGCATAGGTAGAGGGCCGACCAATGCCCAATTCTTCCATCTTCTTGACAAGGCTGGCTTCGGAATAACGCGGCGGCGGCTGGGTGAAATGCTGTTCTGCCTCAACCTTGGTTTTGGCAGGGGCGTCACCCTCACCCATACGCGGCAGACGCTTGGCGTCCTCATCCTCAGCGTCGTCAGAAGACATTGGGACGGGCTCGTCGGCCGCCGCCAGGAAAGCGCACGGGGCGAGCTTGGTGGTTGGCGCGAACATCACCTGGTGGAGGCGGATCGACAGGCCGTAGCCCATCGTCGACTTCCAGATAGAGGCAACCTCGATGATGCAGCTGACGCGCTGGCCCTTGTCGAGTGAATCCAGAGGGACGGGCTCACGGTTCGAGTTG
>RFZB01000080.1 GCA_009920915.1 Sphingomonadaceae bacterium
CGCCAGATTGATCCCGCTGCCGCCACCGGTGATGAAGACTACCTGGCCATGCAGAGCGTAAGGGCTGATAATGTCGGTGATCATTTACTGAGCCCAATTCGTCAGAAGTTTCACAATTCCTAGAACAGGCCCTGCTAGCACCCGCCCATACTTTTGGATGGCTGGGCAGATCATCCGAGAATTAGCGTCGTTTAGTGAACTGACGCTCGAGGTCTGCGGGCCCATTGCAAGACCATGATCGCCAGACACCAGATGCCGCGCAGCTTGGATGTCAGACACAGCCTGCCGCTGTCCGAAGCCCAAAAGATCCGGAAGACTGAGCTGCGCGAACCCTTCTGGAGGGGGCGAGACAGGGCGGTAAGTTAGGCCCTGTCCTTGCGAAAAAATCGACAAGCCAAACTTTCGTCGAGGCGCCGATGGCTTGGGGCGGTCGATGATGCTTAAACACTCGGTCGAGGAGAGTTTGATGTCGACGTCGCCGCAGAATGCAGCTGCCCATTTCAATGCGTTGCGGTCCTGCCCCAAGGTGGCATGGCCGACGGTGGCGCTCTTCGTCGTTTGCACCAGCATTATCGGCGGGGTTTGGTACGCCGCCATCGCTCATGGGTTTCCGCTCTGGCTGGGTGCAATCGTGAACGGGGTTACCGCTTACTACCTGTTTAGCGTTGTCCATGATTCCTCGCACAATGCAGTGAGCAAGATCAAGTTCGTGAACGAGCTGCTCGGCCGGATCGGCCTCGTCTATTTCGCGCCGCTCGCGCCAATGGACGTGGCTCGCTACATCCACATGGCGCATCACAAATATGCGAATGATCCAGAGCGCGATCCCGATAGCTACGCGCACAAGCTGGACGTGTGGTTCCCGCTGCGCTGGCTCAATTTCGATTACTATTTGCCTATGTTGCTTTTATCCTCGCGAGCTGCGCGTTGATCGTCTGGCTGGGATACGGGCTGGAGCTGCTGATGCTTTGGTTCATCCCGACCCGGATCAGTTCCTTCCTGTTCGTACTGGTGTTCAGCTTCCTGACCCACCAGCCGTTCGAGACCTATGCCAAGGAAGACGAATACAAGGCGACCGCGCTGCGCATGGGCGGGGAGTGGATCCTTTCGCCGCTGATGGCCAACCACAATTACCACCTGATCCACCACCTCTACCCCACCGCGCCGTTCTACAACTACATCAAGATCATGAAGCTGCGCGGCGACGATATCTTGGCAAGAGACCCTCTGATGCCGCCAACCTTCGGGCTCTCACCGCGCAAGAGGGAACTGGCGAACCACTAAGCGCCTTGCAGCGCACCGTCGCCCGCCCATACAAAAGTATTGAATTACCCCAGAGGCAAAACCGCACCGCCGGTATCGGGCAGCGATCTGATCCGCAGAGATGCCCTGCTCGATCAGCTCCTGCTGGATGCACAGTCCAAGGATCTGGTCCTCGCAGTCGCACCGGCTGGCTATGGCAAGACAGTATTACTGGCTTCGCTTTATGAGGCCCTTGCGGCGTCAAGAGTTGGCGCATTCTGGTACAACTGCGACCGCACCGATGTGGTGCCTCGCAAGCTCGCGGCATTCCTCCTAAAGGTGAGCTCTGCAGAAGGCGGTCTGGCCGACGACGACAGCCTTGGCCTTGAAGCCAGTGCCGCCTTGTCGGCAAGCTTGGTGGCCGCCGGTCTCGATCGGCGCAAGGCCGATGTCACCATCATCATCGAAAATTATCATTTGGCTCAGTCGCAGGAAGCCGACGCGCTGATCGAAGCCCTGCTCGCAACTGAATCGCCATATCTGCACCTCGTGATCTCTTCGCGCGTCAAACCGGGCTTTGCGACACGCAAGCTGATGCTTGCCGGCCGGGTCGCCGAACTGAGGGTTAGGGATCTGGCCTTCAATAAAAGCGAGCTGGGTGCGCTGGCCCGCACGGTCATGCCGGATGGCGCCGGAGTCGATCTGAGCGGCGTGCTGGAACGGACCGAAGGATGGCCGGTTGCTATACGCCTTTTCCTTCTCGCTCTAAAGGAAGGAGCTGATACCAAGCGCCTGCTTGAGGAGATTTCCTCCCGCGATGCAGATGTTGCTGAATATCTTTCAGAAGAAGTTCTGCGCGGTCAACCGCGAGAAGTTCAGGACTTCCTGGTAGCAACCTGTTTTCTGGAACAGTTCAACCTTGCGCTGTGTGAAGCGGTCGTTCCGCATGCCGATGCCGGACAGCTGATCGAACAGGTGCAACGCAACAACCTGTTCATTGTCAGGCTTGAAAGCGACAGCGGTTGGTTCCGTTATCATCCGATCTTCCGCCAATACCTCCTGACGCAGTTCGGTCGCCTGTCCCGGCAGGAACAGGCAGAGATGCGCAGCGCGGCAGGTCGTTGGTATGAAGCGAATGAGCAGCTGGCCGAAGCTATCGACATGGCACTGCTATCCGGCGATGCGGGTCGGGCGCGGTCGTTGATGGCACAGTTGGCACCGGAACTGGTATCTGTGCGTGGCGATCTTGCCACCTTCCTGCAGCTGCTATCGCGCTTTCCCAAGGGCATGATCGAGGACGATTCCACGCTGCTCTACTGGCAGGCCTGGGCCATGTTCTTTGCCCGCCGCTATCGTCAGGCCGCGACTTTGGTGGCGAGCCTGCATCGCAACGCCCAGATCGGCGGTGGGGGGGAATTCGACGCGGGCTTACAGAACCAGATCGGGCTGCTCGATACACTGTCGGCAACCTTCATGGATGACATGGTGACCGCCCGCCGCGCAGCGAGTGACTGGCTAAGCATCAACCCGGGAGCCGATCCGTTTGATCGTGCGACGGTTGCCTGCAGCCTGGTCCTGTCGTCGCTTGCTTTCCTTGACATTCCCGGCGCTCGGCGCGCTTTTGAGCTGGCGCAACACGCTATCCCCGACAGCGACAGCGCCTACGGGACGGCCTGGGTCTGTGGGATCGGAATGACGATGGATCTGGTCGCGGGCGAACCGCGACAGGCACTTGCGCGCCTCGAGTCGCTCGGGGTCGGCTGGTCTGAAACGCCCAAGACACCCAGCAACATATCATCGACCTTGGCCCTGCTGGCAGCAGCGGCGCACTACCATCTAGGTGAAATCGACAGTGCCGAAGTTTTGGTGAATGCAAACCTGCACATGCTTGCCGAACATGGGGTCAGCGAAACCGCTGCTTATGGCCTCGCGGCATGTCTGCGGGTGACCGCATTTCGGGCGGGCGCTTCGGATGCGCTGACGCTTGCCCGCAAGATGGAGGCTAGCTTGGCTAAGGCCTATGCCCCGCGTCTCGCCTTCAACTTGCGGTACGAGCGTGTCCTATTGCTGTTCCGCGCCGGACGCAGCGAAGAAGCGATAGAGGAAGCAAGCGGCATCATCGAAGTACAGCCGCTCGGCGAACGGCGGCCAGAAGAGGGCGACGCGAACTTACCAAGCGTCAGGGAGCTTCGACAGATTGTTTCTGCCAGGGTGGCAATCGCGGATCAGGCGTGGAACGAGGCTCTGCGTATCCTGACTGGCCTTATCAGCGCCGCGCGGCATAGCGGACGTAATTTGCGACTGGTTCAGGCGCTGATCCTCAAGGCTGCCGTCCACTATAATCAGGGAGACAGCGTGAAAGCGGTGCGCGCGTTCCTCGACGCAGTATCTATCGCGTGCGATCGGGGGCTTAACCAGATCTTCGTCGACGACGCCCAGCTTTGTCGCCCGCTAGTGGCTGCAGCTATAGCCGGATTTGAACAAGGCCCCATCACTCAAATCAGAGAGCTCGACTTCTTGCACGGCCTGCAAGAACGGCTCGGCCTTGAAGGTCAAATCTCCCGGCCCGAAGATGAACTGCATGCTCCACTCGAACCGTTGACGGCACGCGAGAAGCTAATGGTAGAGCTGCTACTGGCTGGGCTGCGCAACAGAGAAATTGCCGGCCGCCTCTCGATGTCAGAGGCGACGGTTAAGTGGCACCTTTACAATCTCTACAGTAAGCTGGGTGTCAACAATCGTACCGCCGCAATTCATCGTGCGCGCAGCCTTGGCATCGTTGCAAATTAGCCCATTCCTCATGACGGGTCGGGATATACCAATCAGAAGCCAAACTTTCGGTTGGGACATCATCTCGAATTAGCCGCCAACAGGCACATTCAAGATAGAATGCGCGAGGCCGCAATGAGGGGAAGTGATACGAAGCCGCCGCTGGAGCGGATCGCGGTGTTCGGCGCGAACGGCCACATAGGTCGCCCCTTGGCTGAATGGGTTAAGGCGAATTCCCCCTCAACAAATCTTAAGCTTGTCATTCGTAGTGAAGACCACCGCGCTTCGCTTGCTGCGGCCTTTCCCAATGCTGAAATCTGCATTGCCAATTACTATGACCTCGCTTCGCTTGAGGCTGCTTTGTCGGGCGTCCAAGGCGCTTTCATTGTAACGCCAGACTTTCTCGATGAACAGCGCGCCATGACGAACTTCGTCTACGCGGCTCGAACCAATCCTAGTTTGCGGCATGTCGTGCGGCTTATAGCAGATCCGCCCGGCATGACCCTTGATCAGAGCAAAGCGGCTTACCGTTCACTTACATCAATATCGCCGCATATTTTATGCAAAATTTCCTTACACCGTTCTTCAATGGTCCCATCCGGACAGAGCGGATCCTCTCGGTCCCGCGCAACCGGCGCATGGGGTTCATAGACACGCATGACATCGGCGCATGCGCTGCAGCAATTCTGATTTCAGGCAATCAGCGCCATATCGGTCAAACCTATCACCTTGATAATGGTCATGATGTCTGGTGGTTCGATGAGGTCGCTGACCTGATGTCGGATGTTTTCGGACAACCCATTACATATGATGGAACGGACGAGACTTTTCTCCGCATCTGCGGCGACGGTGTGAAGACTTATATCGGCCGGCCAGACGCAGACCAATATTTCCTCAACTATTTCCAGTTTGAGCAAGACAATGAGACGGTCTGGCGAAAGTCGGACATCGTCCAGTTTCTGACCGGAAAACCGGCAAAAACGCTCCGACAATGGTTGTCGGACAACAAACACCTAATTCTCGGCCAATAAATGAGGGAGGATCACATGCGCCGTTTCAAGACCCGTCTGGCACTTTGCGCAGGCGTTGCAGCAATTTTAGCCACGCCAAGCTATGCGCAAGAAGCGCAGGCTGACGAGAACATTGGGGGGATCGCTGACATTGTCGTCACCGCCCAGCGCCGCGCCGAAAAGGCACAGGAGACGCCGCTCGCGATCACCGCGATCGGCGGCAGCGAACTGCAATCGAAGGGCGTGTTCGAGACGGCTGATCTTAGCGCGGTCGTCCCGAACATGCAGATCATCTCGCCCTACGGCCGTGCCCAGCCCAATATTTCGCTGCGCGGGATCTCCGTCGCGAATGAATACAACGCCAACCAGGCATCCCCCATCGGTGTCTATATTGACGACGCTTACATGGCGTCACGAACCAGCCATGGCATGCAGCTATACGATCTAGAGCGCGTCGAGGTGCTGCGTGGCCCTCAAGGCACGCTATATGGACGCAACACAACCGGTGGTGCAGTGAATTTCATCACCATGCGCCCCAAGCTCGACGGCACGTCGGGTTTCGTTGAGGTCGGTTACGGCAAGTTCAATCGCGTTGAAGCCTCCGGCGCGCTCGATACAACACTGGTGCCCGACAAGGTCGGGATCCGCATCGCTGGCAACTACATCAAGTCTGACGGGATGGTGAAGAACCTAGTTGCTGGTGGCCATGACTTGCAGTCTGAAGACAGCTTGGGCGTGCGAGTCAGTTTGCTTGCTAAGCCGAGTGAAGATTTCACGTTGTTTGCGAAGTTCTACCACGGCAAGGACAAGCCTTGGCAGGTTGGCAATCACTTCATCGGCGCCACCCCGACGGGCGTCAGCCCGCTGACCGGCTATGGGCGCGGCTCGCTGGGCTTCTTTGAAGTACAGGCTAACAACCCAGGGAAGTTCGAATTCGACGGCACTGGTGGCCTGCTCAATCTGAGCTACAACACCGGTGACTGGACGTTGACCAGTATCACTTCCTATGACAGCGGCGGCCGCAAGCTCAAGCATGATGCCGACAATGCCCCGATGGACATCCTGCAAATCTACTGGAACGATCAGTTCAAGCAGTTCAATCAGGAAGTGCGGGTCAACTATGACGCGGATGGTATCAAAGCGATCCTGGGCGGTTACTATGGTTGGGACCAGGTCAACGTCTACAACCAGTTCCAGTTCCTGTTCTTCCTGAAAGGCATTGTTCCATTCGCGCTGCCTTTCCCGGCCGCCACCAGCGGCTTTGGAGTAGACAGCCGCTATCGCCAGACGCGTGAGTCTAAGGCAATTTTCGGCCAGGTCGAATATGAACTGTCCAACGAGCTCACCGCATCGATGGGGCTGCGCTACACTTGGGATAGCCTCAAATATTCGCGCGGAAATGCCAACATCATTGATTACAACCTGACCCCCGTATTTAACACGATTCCAGCACCCGGACCCTATAATCCGTCGGCGTTCCTCGACCGCTCGGATGACTTCAAGGCACTCTCGGGCCGCTTCGGGCTGGACTATAAGGTCAACAATGACGTCCTGCTTTATGCGAGCTATTCGCGTGGATACCGGGCCGGCGCAATCAATGGTGGCGGTTACCTCTCCCCGGCGCAGATCGATTTTGTAGCTCCCGAAAAGGTCGATGCCTTTGAAGTCGGGCTCAAGTCCGACTTGCTGGACCGCAGGCTGCGGCTGAACTTGGCGGGTTTCTATTACAATTACAAAAACCAGCAGTTGCAGGAAGTCATCGGCGCTGTAGCGTTGCTGCGAAGCGCACCTAAGGCGAAAATTCTTGGCTTCGAAGCGGAAATGACCGCGCTGCTGTCGGACAATTTCAAGATTAACTCGACGCTGGGTATTCTTGATACCAAGTATGAGGGCTTGGCGCTATCCGGCATCAACCTCAATGGCAACCGCTTGCCGTTTGCGCCAAAGTTGACTTGGAGCGGTGGCGCCGATTGGACCGTTGCCAATACGGGAGCCGGTAAGGTCGTCCTAAACGGCAATTTCAGCTACGCCAGCCAGCAATGGTTTTCCCCCTTCAATGAGAAGCCCTCATATGTCGGTGACGCAATCACCAATGTTCGGCAGCAGCAGGGAGGCTATTGGTTGGTCAACGGCCAGCTCCGCCTAGATGGCGAGAAGTTCTATGGATCGCTCTGGGCGAAAAACATCTTCAACAAGGGCTACCATGTCTACGGGCTCGATCTGCGCGCGGCCTTTGCCTACGACTATCTGGCTCTTGGCAGCCCGCGCACTTTCGGTGCCACGGTTGGCGTGAAGTTCTGATGATGGAAGGGCCGTCCCTTGCGGATGGTACTTGAAAGATGCGGTCGGCTGATCCGGTGCTTTGCACCAGATCACCGGCCGTTTCTGTTTTTCTCGCGGAGAGATCGCCTTGGCTACCCAGACACTCACCAGACTTTGCCCTTTTTGCGAGGCATGCTGCGGATTGATCGTCGAAGTCGATCCAGCCAATCGTCAGGTCATGTCAATCAAAGGCGACAAGGACAATCCTCTTAGCCAAGGTTTCCTCTGCCCAAAATCACAGGGGCTGAAGTTGCTTGACGAGGATCCGGACCGGCTGAGCAAACCGCTGGTTCGCCGCGGCAGGGACTTTATCGAAACCGACCTCGACAGCGCACTCGATGAAGCGGCCTCGGCGATCCGAGCAATCCGGGAGAAGCACGGCAACGACGCGCTTGGGCTCTACATCGGCAACCCCGTGGCTCACAACCTTGGGCTGGTGATATATGGCGGTATCTTTGCCCTGACGCTGCCCAGCCGCAACATGGGCACGGCCGGATCGATTGACCACATCGCGAAGGTAGTGTCCTCGACCGAACTGTTCGGTTCTGAGGCGCTGATCCCGGTTCCGGATATTGACCGAACCGATTTTCTTCTCGTCATCGGTGCCAACCCGATGGTGTCCAACGGCAGTCTGGTGACGGCGCCGGGCTGGCCTCGGCGGCTTGAAGCTTTGAGACGGCGTGGCGGCAAGCTGGTCGTCATCGACCCGCGCCGCTCGGAAACTGCCGAGGTGGCAGACCAGCACCTCGCGATCCGGCCAGGAACCGACGTCTTCCTCCTCCTTTCCATTGTACACATCCTCTTCGCGGAGGAACTCGTTGCAATTGGCGCGCTGGAAGACATTACCGATGGTGTTGCCGAACTCACGAGCTTGGCAGAACCATTTTCGCCTGAAATGGTCGCCAGCAGGACCGGCGTTGAGGCTGAGGCAATAAGGCAATTGGCCCGCGATTTCGCCAAGGCGAAGTCTGCCGTAGCCTATGGGCGGATCGGCACGACCGCCCAAAAATTCGGCACGCTGACTTCATGGCTCATCGATGTCGTCAATATCTTGACCGGTAATCTTGATCGCGCCGGTGGGGCCATGTTCCCGCTGCCGGTAACCCCAGCGCTGATCTACAATCAGACTTATGCCGATGGCATTGCACCCAACAACCGATGGCGCTCGCGCGTCAAAGGGCTGCCTGAAGTCTCCGGCTTCACCCCGGTGGCAACCCTGCCGGACGAGATCCTGACCCCCGGCGACGGGCAGGTGCGCGCGATGCTGACGCTGTGCGGCAACCCGGTTCGCTCAAACCCCAATTCAGCGCGTTATGCAGAGGCACTGGCAAGCCTCGATTTCATGACGAGTATCGACATCTACCTCAATGAAACCACGCGCTTTGCCAATGTCATCTTGCCTCCTTCCGGGCATCTCGAGCAGGTTCACTACCCGCCATTTAGCCCGCCATATATGGTCAGGTCCTATGCCAAATGGGATGAAGCAGCGTTTGCTGAAGAGGCGCCCGGGGATGGCGATATTTTGCTAAAATTGAACGCTAAGATCCTAGGGGTCGATCCACTAGCGCTCGAAGAACAAGCGCTGCAGGGTATGATCGCGCAGTTTTTAGCAGCAGACAGCGAACTGGCAACGCGGATCAGTGCTGCGGCCTGCTTCGAGGCAGTTGCCGTTCACCATGGTCCGGCGCGGTTCATTGATCTGCTCATTCGCACCGGCCCCTTCGGCGATCGCTTCGGCGCAAAGCCGGATGGTCTGACGCTCGCCCGCCTGCAAGGTTTGCCGCATGGCATTGATTTGGGTCCGATGGTTCCGAGGCTTCGTGATGTGATTGCGACGCCGGAACGCCGTATACGGCTAGTACCGAACCTGATGCAGCGTGGGCTGGTCGAGCTACGGGACGAAATGAAGCGGGAGACAAGCCCCTCAGCCCTATTGCTCATCGGACGGCGTCATCTGCGTTCAAACAATAGTTGGATGCACAATGTCGACGCGCTAGCGAAGGGGCCGGATCGCAGCTTCCTTGAAATTCACCCGGACGATGCTCGCGACCGGCAGATCATTGATGGCGCGACCGTTCGTATTACCTCGGGCAAAGGCGAAATTCATGTAACGGCCCGCATCACGGACGCCGTGAAGCCGGGGG
>RFZB01000009.1 GCA_009920915.1 Sphingomonadaceae bacterium
CCGCCACAATGATATCCGCCTCTAATTCCTCGCCAGATTTCAGGAGAATGCCTTTTTCCGTGAAGCGATCAATATGATCCGTCACCACGCTGACGTCGCCGCGCGCCACAGCTTGGAAAATATCGCCATCGGGCACAAAGGCGAGCCGCTGTTGCCAGATGCGATAATTGGGCGTGAAGTGCGGCTCAAATTGGAAATCCGGCCCAGTATAGAGGCGGATCAACTCTTTCAGCTCTTCCACCACAACGTCCGGCTCATCAATGCAGCGCTGGGTGAGGACTTGCTGATCATACATAATCTGCTGGCGCACCACACGGTGGACGGTGGGCTCATCAATGCCAATTTGCCGCAGCCGGTCTGCCAACTCATTCTGATTGGGGCTGGCAAAGAAATAAGTGGGGGATCGTTGGAGCATGGTCACATGGCTGGCCTTGCCGGCCATGGCGGGGATGACTGTGGCCGCGGTTGCGCCAGAGCCAATGACAATCACTTTCTTGCCCGTCACATCAATATCGGGCGTCCACTTCATCGCGTGGATGAACAGGCCTTTGAATTTATCCCGATCGGTCCATTCGGGAGTATAAGGGTCGTTGTGGTTGTAATAGCCTTGGCACATCCACAAGAAATTGCAGGTGAAATGGTGGGTCTTACCATCTGCCTTGCTGATCGCTTCAACAGTCCAAAGGTTCGTCGCGCGCGAAAAGCTGCAATGGGTGATGGTGTGGCCATAGCGAATATGGGGGTTGAGATCATTCTCGCTAATCACGTCGCCCATATATTTCAGAATTTCTTCCGCTGAGGCGATGGGCGCACCCACCCACGGCTTGAACCGATAGCCAAAGGTGTACAGATCCGAGTCGGACCGCACACCGGGATATTTATGGGTTTCCCAGGTGCCGCCAAATGTGTCTTTCGAATCAAGGATGACAAAGCTTTTGCCGGGGCACTGCTCTTGCAAATGCACGGCCGATCCAATGCCTGAAATGCCCGCCCCCGCAATCAAAACGTCGAAATGCGTTACGTCATTCGCCGATGTGGCGTGCGCGCGTTCTGCGACACTGTCCAGCATGTTACACCCTCTCTCTGGCTGTCCTTTTGACGGACTTTCGAAGAGGATGATGCCGACCACATTGATTGAAATCAACCAAAGATACGCGGCATTAAATTCTATCAAAATCGGACCCTGAAAAGCTGTGCTGCGCTGCAAAAACTATCGCTTGAATTCGGCGTGCCCATGCGAAAAAGCAGGGTATCCGCCCAGCCATGCTGAGTCGCACCGAAAGGATGTTGAGATGACTGCAGATCCCATTGTGATTGCCGCTTATGCCCGAACGCCCATGGGCGGGATGCAAGGCGCACTTGCCTCTGTCCCCGCGACCAAGCTGGGCGCAATTGCCATTCAAGCCGCCGTGGACCGCGCAGGCGTTGCGCCTGAGGCTGTGGATCAAGTGATTATGGGCTGTGTCTTGCCAGCGGCCTTGGGCCAAGCCCCTGCGCGCCAAGCCGCACTTGGCGCAGGCCTGCCCATTTCGACGGGCGCCACAACCATTAACAAAGTCTGCGGCTCAGGCATGAAGGCGGCCATGATGGCAGCTGAAGCCATTATTGCGGGCACGTCTGACGTGGTTGTGGCCGGCGGCATGGAAAGCATGACCAACGCCCCCTATTTGCTCACCAAGCATCGCTCTGGCGCGCGGCTGGGGCATGATAGCCTGAAAGATTCGATGTTCCTCGATGGGCTGGAAGATGCCTATGAGCCGGGCCGCGCGATGGGCAGCTTTGCCGAAGAAACCTGCCGCGAATATCAATTCACGCGTGAACAGCAGGATGATTATGCCTTGCGCTCGCTGACACGCGCCAAGGCCGCGATTGAAAGTGGCGCCTTTGACCGTGAGATTGTGCCCGTGGAAGTTGCAGGCCGCAGCGGCACGACGCTGGTGGCGGTTGATGAACAGCCGGGCAATGCCAAGCCCGAAAAAATCCCGACGCTAAAGCCAGCCTTTGCCAAGGATGGCACCATTACGGCTGCCAATGCCTCGTCCATCTCCGATGGCGCAGCCGCCCTTGTTCTCACAAAAGAAAGCGTGGCCAAGGCGCAGAGCTTGCCCATTGCGGCCCGCATTGTCGCCTGGGCCACCAACAGCCAAGAACCCGCCCGCTTTACCTCGGCCCCCGTGCCCGCCATCCGCAAGGTGATGGAAAAGGCAGGCTGGCGCGTTGAGGATGTGGATTTGTTTGAAATTAACGAGGCCTTTGCGATGGTGCCAATGATCGCCATGGCGGAACTGGGCATTCCGGCTGACAAGTTGAACGTCAATGGCGGGGCAACGGCCTTGGGCCACCCCATTGGGGCGTCTGGCGCCCGGATTATTGCGACTTTGGTGGCGGCACTTGAAACCCGCGGGCTAAAGCGCGGCATTGCCTCTTTATGCATTGGCGGGGGCGAAGGCACAGCCATCGCCATCGAGCGCGCCTGATAGACTCTCGACATTGGCGGCTAGGCTTGGCAAGGGCCGCCAATGGCGAAGCGGGATTATTTCTTCTGCGGTATTGGCGGCTCGGGCATGATGCCGTTGGCTTTAATCGTGGCGGGTCAAGGACATCGCGTCGCCGGATCCGACCGATCCTTAGACCAAGGCCGCACGGCCCCTAAATTTGAATGGCTGCGATCCAAAGGCATTGCCCTGTTTCCCCAAGATGGCAGCGGCATTACCCGAGCTGAGCAAATTGTGGTCGCGTCGACAGCCGTGGAAGAGACGGTGCCCGATATTGTTGCGGCACACCGCATTGGGGCCAGCCGACTGCGCCGCGCCGATTTACTGGCTGAACTCTTCAACGCCAGCCAGACGGGCATTGCCGTTGGCGGCACCAGTGGCAAATCGACAGTGACGGGGATGATTGGCTGGATCTTCCACGCCCTTGGCCAAGACCCGACTGTGATGAATGGCGCGGTGATGAAAAATTTCGCCACGCCCGATGCCCCTTTTGCCAGCGCCTTGGTGGGCAATGGCCCGGCATTCATCAGCGAAGTCGATGAAAGCGACGGCTCTATTGCTTTATATGCGCCTGATATTGCCGTCCTCAACAATATCGCGCTTGACCATAAATCCATGGACGAGCTGCGTTCGCTTTTTGGCGATTTTACGCGCCGTGCCCGCGTTGCTGTGTTGAACCTGGATAATGCAGAAGTCGCTCGCTTTCCGCGGGACAATGCCCGCACCTATTCCATTTCTGGGCAACCCGCGGATCTGATGGCAACGGACATTGTTGAACGGCCCAATGGCGTGGACTTTACAGTCAATGGCACGCCCGTTTCATTGCAGGTTCCCGGACGGCATAATGTGTCCAACGCGCTTGCCGCCTTGGCCGCTTCTGAAGCTGCAGGGCTGGATCTGGCACAGGCGGCGACCGCGCTGGGTGGCTTTATGGGGCTGCGCCGGCGCATGGAGATTGCGGGGACGGCTGGCGGCGTGACCGTGATCGATGATTTCGGGCATAACCCCGACAAGATTTCTGCCACGCTGTCCGCCCTCCATGCCTTTCCGGGGCGGCTTTTGCTGTTCTTCCAGCCACATGGCTATGGCCCCCTAAAGCAAATGGGGCATGAACTGGTGCGCACCTTTGCCCAGCACATGCGCGATGAGGACCAGCTGATCTTGTGCGACCCTGTCTATTTTGGGGGCACCGTGGATCGGTCGGTTGGCAGTGCTGAGCTGGTGGCAGATATTGCGGCCATGGGGCGCCACGCCGCCCATATTCCAGACCGTGCCGAATGTGGCGATCATCTGGCAGCACTGGCCAAAGCAGGCGACCGGATTGTCATCATGGGCGCGCGTGACGATACGCTATCTGCCTTTGCAGCAGATATTTTGGCAAAGCTGGGGCAGTAACATGGCCGTGCGCGTTCAACTTGTCGTTAATCCCGATGCTGGGGGCTATCGCGTCGAGAATGTGCTTGAGCTGCGCGAGGCCTTTCGGCGCAAGGGGGCGCGCGTTACCTTGGCGCATATTGGCCCAGGCCGCCAACTCATGGTGGAGGATGATGCCGATTTAATTGTGGTCGCAGGCGGTGATGGCACACTGCGCCACGCGGCCATGGCGCTGCTCAACAGCGGGCGAGACTTGCCTCTGGCCTGTTGCCCCATGGGCACCGTCAATTTGCTCCATTTGGAAGTCGGCGGCCCCACCAATCCTGATGATTTTGCGCATGTCGCGCTGCATCAGGTGAAGGCGCAATTTCATGTGCCCGCCACAATTAATGGCGAGATGTTTTTTGGCTGCGCCAGTGTGGGGCCAGATTCTCATGCCGTGGCGGGTGTGTCCCTGCGGCTCAAGCGCCTAATTGGCCGCTATGCCTATCTGGTGTCTATGCTGTGCCTGTTGGGCCGGTGGCATCGACCACAATTGACCATTATTGCGGATGGCAAATCCCATAAGTGCGAGGCCGTCTATATTGCCAAAGGCGCCTATTTCGCTGGGCCTTATACCTTTGCCCCCGAAGCCCGGCGGACAACCGCCAAGTTGCACGTTTTGGCACTTAAACAGGCCGGTCGGCGGGATTTTTGGCGCTTTGTGCGCGGCGTGATGCGCGGCCGCCCGTTGGAAGATCGAGCCAATCTCATCCCCCTTAATTGCACAACGCTGGATATTTTATCTGAGGAACCTTGGCCCATTCAGGCCGATGGTGATGCCATAACAACGCTGCCCGTGCGCATCGAAATTTCGGATAAGCGATTGCGTCTCCACTAATTGCTGCTCTGGATTGGCGGCTTTCCCTTGACGCCCGGCTGTCAATCGCGTCCATAGGCAGTCATACTCATCCGCAGGGAGCATCTGTTCATGGCTAAGCGCCTGACACTCTACATTGGCATTGCTTTGATCATCGGCATTATCGTCGGTGCCATCATCAACGCCACCGCCTCGCCAGAAATCATTGCCGAAGTTGTCAAATATCTTGGCTTGGTGACCTTTGCCTTTTTGCGTCTGATCAAGATGATCATTGCGCCGCTGGTCTTTGGCACGCTCGTCGCTGGCATTGCCCATATGGGCGATACAGCTGCCTTGGGGCGCGTTGGGCTGCGGTCTATTTTATGGTTTTTGGCAGCAAGTATTGTGTCGCTCTCGCTGGGCTTGATCCTTGTCAATCTGTTCCAACCCGGCGTTGGCATTGGCTTGGCCCTGCCGCCCGCCACAGCCGAAGCTGGCGTCGCCAAAACTGCCTTTGATGCAAAGAAATTTGTGGGCGACATCATCCCCATGTCCATCGTTGATGCGATGGCAACCAACACCATCCTTCAGATTGTTGTTTTCTCCGTCTTCTTTGGGGTGGCGATGACAGCGGTGGGCGAAAAAGCGGCGCCAATTGTGCGTGCCGTCGACTCGCTGGTTGAGGTGATGTTGGTCGTCACGGGCTATGTCATGCGGTTTGCACCTTTTGCCGTGTTTGCTGCTGTGGCCTCAGTAATTGCCGAAGAAGGCCTGGGCATTCTTGCCAAATATATTGAGTTTATTGCCACTTTCTATCTTGGCCTTGCGATTTTGTGGGTGCTGCTGATTGGCGCCTGTTTCTTAATCATTGGCGGCCGCGCGCTTGGCTTGGTCCGCTATATTCGCGAACCCCTGTTGGTCGCCTTTTCCACGGCCTCGTCAGAAGCCGCCTTCCCGCGGACATTGGATGCGCTGGACCGGTTTGGCGTGCCGCGTCGCATTGGCAGCTTTGTCTTGCCGCTGGGCTATTCGTTCAACCTTGATGGCTCGATGATGTATATGACCTTCGCGACCATCTTTATCGCGCAGGCCTATGGCATTGACCTGACATTGGGTCAGGAAATTCTGATGCTGCTGACGCTGATGCTGACGTCCAAGGGCATGGCCGCTGTGCCGCGGGCCAGCTTGGTTGTGATTTCGGCAACGCTGGCCATGTTTGGCATTCCCGAAGCAGGGCTGTTGCTGATCCTTGGCGTGGACCATTTCCTCGATATGGGCCGCACGGCAACCAATGTTGTTGGCAATACCGTGGCCAGTGTTGTGATTGCCAAGTGGGAAGGCGGGCTGGATGCCCCCGAAAGCCCCGAGCATGAGCCGCCACACGCCCCCTCATCACATGACGGCACGGCGCGCCCTGCCCCGCGTGAAGGTGAACCCGGCGGCGTAAGCTAAGTTTGATTGAAGGAGTGAGCATGATCCGCAAGCTGTTTCTCGACCATCCGGCTGAGGTGGAAGAAGGCTATTTTGAGCATATGGGCGTCGCCAGCCGCTTTGGCTTTGCGATGATCTGGGGCGGCCTGAAAGCGCTTGTCCATGCCCTAGTGCCAGCGTGGTGCGTGACCAGCGGCAGCGACACCATTCGACGCTTGCACACAATCATGGTCGAAAAGCGCGGGGCCAAGCGCGAGGCCACCATTGAGATGATGACAATTGAATGGGTGATTTAACGCCGCCGCTGTGGGTGGACCGCGGCGATGGCGTGCATCTGGCCGCGCGCCATCGTGCTGGGACTGGGGGCAAACCAACGCTGGTTTTCCTGCCCGGCTATGCCTCTGATATGCAGGGCAGCAAGGCTTTGGCCCTTGAGGCTTGGGCGGTAGAGACGGGCCATGGCCTTTTGCGGCTTGATTATTCGGGCTGTGGGGAAAGCCAAGGCAAGTTTGAAGATGGGACGCTTGCCCAATGGCGGGATGATGCGCTGACAGTCATCAATCACGTCGCCCCCGGCCCAGTGGTGCTGATTGGGTCCTCAATGGGGGGCTGGATTGCCCTTTTGCTGGCCCAAGCGCTTGGCGCGCGCGTCAAGGGACTGATTGGCATTGCCGCTGCACCAGATTTTACCCAATGGGGGTTTAGCGCGGCGGAAAAGGCGCAAATGGCCACCGCCGGCCGCCTGCTCCGCCCGTCAGACTATGGGCCAGAACCCATGCTGACAACGCAGGCCTTTTGGCAATCGGGCCAAAGCCTGTGCGTGCTAGATGCGCCAATTGACATCATCTGCCCTGTTCGGCTGCTTCAGGGCCAGCAAGACCCAGATGTGCCTTGGGACTTGGCCTTGCGCCTTGCCGACCAGCTGCGTTCAGCCGATGTGCAGCTTTACTTGGTGAAAGATGGCGATCACCGGCTGTCGCGCGAACAGGATCTCCGCCTCCTAACGGAAGTGACGGCACGGCTGATGGAGAGAGTGTGACAATTTTATTCGCCCTTGCAGCCACGCTGGCTGCGCCCAACCCGGCCCCAACTGCACCACAAAGCGATGACGACAAGTTTCGCGCCTGCTTGACCTTGGTGGATAAAGACCCGGAAGCCGCCATTGCCATGGCCGGCCAATGGCGTGTGTCAGGCAGCCTGATTATGGCGCGCCAATGCCTTGGCATGGCCTATGCCGCCACCCAACGCTGGGCCTCGGCCATGACGGCCTTTGAACAATCTGCCCAAGCCGCACAGGCCAATCAGGATGTCCGGGCAGCGGGGTTATGGGTGCAGGCCGGCAATGCCGCGCTGGCCGCGAAAGATGCCGTTAAGGCGCGTGGCTATTTTGATGCGGCCATCATCCTTGGGACGCTGAAAGGCGCAGAGGCTGGCGAGGCGCGGTTAGACCGGGCCCGCGCGCTGGTCGCCACGGGGGATTTCCCGCGCGCACGCACAGATTTGGATGCCGCCTTGGGTCTGGTGCCAGAAGACCCGTTGGCATGGCTGCTGTCCGCCGCGCTGGCCCGCCGCATGGGGGATTTAAGCCGCGCGGAACAGGATATTGCCGAAGCCGCCAAACGGGCGCCTGATGATGCCTCGGTGGCTTTAGAGGCAGGCAACATCGCGGCCATGGGTGGGCAGGTTGAAGCCGCCAAAACGGCGTGGCAGGCCGCCCAAAGGTTGCAACCCAATGGACCACAAGGCCAAGCCGCAGCGCGGGCACTGGCACAATTTACGCCGCCCCCAACGCCTGACGCTGCGCCGCCCAAGCCTTAACGCTTTTGAAATGACATAAATGCTTTTCGCAGACTGCCAGACACACTAATCTGGCATATGACCATCGCGTGCCGGTCCGCTGGCTGAGGAGTTATTTGTGATCAAATATTTGCATACCATGATCCGCGTATCTGACCCGGCGGCCACGATCCGCTTTTTTGAGCTTTTGGGGCTGAAGGAATTGCGCCGCTTTGACAATGAAGCGGGGCGGTTCAGCCTGATTTTTCTGGCGGCCCCTGGCGATGAAGAGGCGCAAATTGAACTGACTTATAATTGGGATGAACGTGGCTATGGCGAAGGCCGCAATTTTGGCCATGTCGCCTATAGCGTCTCGAACATTTACGAAACATGCCAAAGGCTGGCAGATGGCGGGGTGACCATCAACCGTCCACCGCGCGATGGCAAAATGGCCTTTGTCCGGACACCGGATAACATTTCCGTAGAGCTGCTTCAGGCTGGTCCCGCACTTGAACCTGCCGAACCTTGGGCCTCTATGCCCAATATTGGCACATGGTAGGGCCAGCATCATGACAATCGACATTGTTCGCATTCCCGTATTGTCAGACAATTATGTCTGGCTGGTGCATGATGCAGCATCCGGCGAGACAGTGGTTGTCGACCCTGCTGTGGCGGACCCCGTTTTGGCGGAAGCCAAAGCGCGGGGCTGGACGATATCGGCCATTTGGAACACGCATTGGCACCCGGATCATACAGGCGGCAATGCTGAGATTAAGGCTGCAACAGGCTGCACCATTTTTGGTCCCGCTGCCGAGGCAGAGCGGATCCCAACGCTCGACCAAAAAATTGCCGAGGGGGACTGCGTTCATATTGGGGGCCATGCGGCGCAAGTGCTGGATGTCCCTGCACATACCGCCGGGCATATTGCCTATTATCTGCCGACGGCCAACGCAGCCTTTGTTGGCGATACTTTGTTCGCCATGGGCTGTGGCCGGCTGTTTGAAGGCACGGCAGACCAAATGTTTACCAATATGCAAAAGCTGGCGGCCCTGCCGGGCGAAACGCGCGTCTATTGCGCGCATGAATATACCCAATCCAATGGCCGCTATGCGCTGGTGGCAGAGCCTGAGAATAAAGCTATCGTGGAACGCATGGCACATGTGGATGCCGCGCGGGCGCGTGGCGAGGCCACTGTGCCCACCAGCATTGCGGATGAACTGGCAACCAACCCCTTCATGCGCGCGACATCGGCCGCCCAGCTGGCAGACCGCCGTGCCGCCAAAGATAGTTTTAAATAGGCCCTATGATGATTGGGAGACGCATGATGCGTGGTCTGATACTGGCGCTGCCGCTTTTGGCCGGGGCGGGGTGCGCCTCGCTTGACAACAGCCCGGCCCGTCTGCAGCTGCAAGCGCGTGAGGCAAGTCGGCTGAAGGATAGTTTGGCCGGGTTCACCGCTGGCAAGCCAGTCTCTTGCCTGCCCAATCGCGATATTCGCGGGCCAGAAGCCTATGGAGATACCACGCTGCTTTTCCGGGTGAATCGCAACCTCATCTACCGCACAGAGACGCGCGGCACCTGCCGCGGCATTGCGCGGGGCGATGCCCTGATCACCAAGCAATTTTCCAGCCAGCTCTGTGCCGGAGACATTGCCTATAGCGCAGATTTACGAACCGGCTTTCAGTCCGGCACCTGCGCGTTGGGAGAGTTTATTCCCTATACGCGCAAATAGCCGGACCGTTAACCCCCTGCGCTGCGGCTAGGCCTTGTAGAGTGCGTCGATCCGATCGCCATAGGTCTGGCGGATCATATGCCGGCGGATTTTGAGGCTGGGGGTCAGCATCTCATTATCAATGGTAAAGGCATCGGCCGTCAGCGTGATTTTGCGCACCTTTTCGGTGACCGACAATTGCGCATTGACGCGGTCTACTGCGGCCATGATCGCAGAGCGGAAAGCCGGCAGATCACATAGCTTTGCCAGATCATAGGCTTCGTCATTGGCCTGTGCCCATTCCACGGCCCATTCCGGGTCGGGCACAACCAGGCCCACAAGATGCGGCCGCTTATCGCCAGACACCATGGCTTGGAAGATTTCGGGCTGAAGGGTCAGCATCCCTTCCACTTTTTGCGGGCTAACATTTTCGCCCTTATCATTGACGATGATGTCCTTTTTCCGATCCGTAATGCGGATGCGGCCTTTTTCATCAATTTCGCCAATATCGCCGGTGTGAAGCCAGCCATTTTGCAGCACACGGGCAGTTTCTGCCTCGTTGCGCCAATAGCCATAGGTCACCAATTCCCCGCGGACGAGAATTTCACCATCCTCGGCGATTTTGACCTCGACATTCTTCAGCGGCGGGCCAACCGTGTCCATCTTCAGGCCCACTTTGGGCCGGTTGCACGAAATGACAGGGGCGGCTTCAGTCTGGCCATAGCCTTGCAACATGGTGAGGCCCATCGCGTGAAAGAACACCCCGATTTCGGGATTAAGCGGCGCACCGCCAGAGACCATGGCCTTCATCCGCCCGCCAAAACGCTGCTGAATCTTAGGCCGCAATGTTTTGTTGATGAGCAAGTTCATGGGCAAATCCCAAAGCGACAGGCCGCCTTGCAGATCTTTTTCGCCCAGCGACAAGGCCCGCCGCATCAACGCTTGGGGCACCTTCCCTTGCTTTTCAATCTGCTTCAAAATGCGGGCGCGCAACACTTCAAACAAACGCGGGACAACGACCATGATGGTCGGGCGCGTTTCCTCAATATTGGACGCAAGTTTTTCCAACCCTTCGGAATAATAAATCTGCGCGCCAAGGCCGATGGGGAAATGCTGGCCGCCCGTATGTTCATAGGCGTGCGACAAAGGCAGGAAGGACAAAAAGACTTCGTCATCCCACCCAAAATCCTCGGAAATAACCTCAGCACAGCCTTCGACATTGCACAAAATGGCGCCATGATGCTGGCGCACGCCGCGCGGGGCGCCGCCCGTACCACTGGTGTAAATCAGACAGGCCAGATCATCGCGCTTAAAATTGGCGGCAGCATAGGCGGCACAGGCCTCAACATCGGCAGGGCCGCTGACCATATCTTTCCAATTGCGGATGGTGACGCCCGTCGATTGGCCAACACGCAGTTCTTCTATCCCAATCAGCTGGTGGGCGCGCGTGGCCCGGATGGCGGCGGGCATAACCGCTTGGGCTAGCTTTGAGGTTGAGACAATGATTGCGCTGGCGCCTGAGTCTTCAATAATATGCTGGTGGTCGCGTTCAGTATTGGTGATGTAGGTTGGCACGGTGACGCACCCGGCGGCCATAATGCCCAAATCTGCAATGCACCATTCGGGCCGATTTTCCGACACCAGCATCACGCGATCACCCGGCTCTAAGCCAATGTCTTTCAAAGACTTGGCAAGAGCCGCCACTTGGCGCGCCGCCTCTGCCCAGCTGACTGGCTGCCACGCGCCGCCCTGTTTTGCCCAGAGGAAGGGGGCATCGCCCTTTTCCTTCGCGCGCATGAAAAACATCGTCACAAGATTGGGAAAATGCTCCAGCTCCCGCATAAAATCCTGCTCCTGCTTCTTTTATCTATCGTTGAACCAAAGGGGTGATGTTTCGTTATTCCTGCAAGCCAACGCCGTCACTGCGCGGGTCCGCAGCGCCAACCCAGCCTTGGGCCGTGCGCTGCGCAGCATTGGCTTTGGACGGCATGATGGCGTTCACTTGGACGGTGCGGCCAAATTTTGCCAAGGCGTCTGCTTGCGCGGCCAACGCTGTGCCGCTTTCCACCAGCAGCGCGTCAGCGTTGAAATAGATATTTGGCGCCGCAAGCGCCTCTTGCGCGCTTAGGCCCCAGTCCAGATGCGCAATCAGCGTTTTCGTGACTTGCATAATGATGCGCTTGCCGCCGGCAGCGCCCACCGCAAAAATTGGCTTTCCGCTTTGATCGTAGACGATTGTTGGCGACATAGACGACACCGGACGCTTGCCCGGTTGTGGGCGGTTGGCCACAGGGGCGCCATCCTTCATGGGGGCAAGGCTGAAATCAGTCAGCTCATTGTTCAGCGCCATGCCCGCCGCCACCAACTGGCTGCCAAATGGGCCTTCAATGGTTGATGTCATATTCGCCACATTGCCAGCGCCATCGACAGCCACGAAATGGGTTGTGCCCTGCACTTCGCCAGAAATGGCCGCCGTGCGCGGCTGCGCGCCCGGGGGCGTGCCGGCCTCATAGCGGGGCAGTGATGTGGTGTCTGAAATCAGGGCAGAGCGGCTGGCAATATAGTTTTTGTCGAGCAGACCCGTGACGGGAACCGACACAAAATCGGCATCGCCCAGATATTTTTCACGATCAGCATAGGCCAGCTGCATGGCCTCAGCAATGACGTGCCATGCCTTGGGGTCGGCTTGGCCCATCGCCTTTAAGTCAAAGCGTTCCAGCATTCCCAAAATTTGGAAAACGGTTGTCGCGCCCGAAGATGGCGGGCCCATGCCGCACAATTTGTAAATGCGGTAGGTGACGCACACAGGCGGGCGTTCCTTTGCCTCATAGGCGGCAAGGTCTGCCATTGTCAGCGGCGCAGGGTTTTCTGGGGCATAGGTGACAGCACGGCTAATCTCACGCGCGATCCGGCCAGTGTAAAAGGCGTTTGGGCCTTTACGGGCAATCTCTCGCAGGGTTTTTGCAAGAGCAGGATTGCGGATCACATCGCCTGCTGCTTTTGGCCGGCCATCTTGAAAATAAACTGCCTTGGTTGCGTCCATCTTGGTCCAGAGCGGCGCCATTTGGGCAATGGTGCCGGCCAAACGTGGGGTCACGACATAGCCTTTTTCAGCCAGCTCAATGGCAGGCTGAAACAGGGTGGCCCATTTCAGCTTGCCCCATTTGGCGTGCGCCTTGGCCGCCAATGCAATATTGCCCGGCACGCCTACGGAATGGCCACCCAAAAAGGCCGTGCGGAACGGCATGACTTGGCCATTGGGCTGCAAAAACCGGTCTTCGCGCGTGGCGGCTGGCGCCTTTTCACGCCCATCAATGGTCGCGGGCTGCCCCGTTACGGCGTCATGATAGACGAAAAAGCCGCCACCACCGATGCCGGAGGATTGCGGCTCAACCACCGTGAGGGCCAACATCATCGCCAAAGCGGCGTCAGCGGCGCTGCCCCCTTGGCGCAACATAGCTTGGCCGGCTGCAGCAGCACGCGGGTCAGCGGCAGACACAGCGCCCCCAGCGGCCAATGCTTGCACCGGAACCAGAAAGAGGATGAGCGTGAGGAGAAGCTTTTTCATCCCACTTACCTAACGCAGTTTAAAAGGTGGGCAAGCCCTAACGCGCATCAACCCCAACGGCGTCGGCTATAGTAGAAAATCCGTCTCGAATCAGGAGTTTCGCAAGCCCCTTATTGATGCGACGGGCAAGGCCTGGCCCGTCATACACCAAGGCAGAATAGAGCTGGATCAGCGAAGCCCCTGCCCGAATGCGCGCATAAGCCTGCTCGGCTGTTGCAATCCCTCCGGCCCCAATCAGGGGCAGCTGCCCGCCTGTGGCCCGATAAAAATCGGCCATGCGCGCCTGCGCCAAGGCACAAAGTGGCGCACCAGACAGCCCCCCTGTTTCGCCCGCATGGCGCGAGGCCAACGCGGGGCGGCTGATTGTGGTGTTTGATACAATCAAGGCATCCACTTGCCCCATCGACAGCCGGGCAATCGCCTCAATATCGGCTGCCTCCAGATCCGGGGCGACTTTCAAAAATACCGGCGGCGCCTGTTTGGGCAGCGCCGCTCGGACAGCCGCCAGCAAATCCCGCAAGGCTGCTTCATCCTGCAAGGCCCGAAGCCCCGGCGTATTGGGGGAACTGATATTGACGGTCAGGTAAGAGGCCAGCGGCGCCATCCGGGCCACGCCCGTGGCATAATCCGCAATCCGGTCCACCGCATCCTTATTTGCCCCAATATTGATGCCAATGATCCCACGGCCCTGCACCCGCGCCAAACGGGGCATGGCGGCGTGCTGCCCGCCATTGTTAAAGCCCATGCGATTGATAACTGCCCGGTCCTCAACCAGCCGAAATAGGCGGGGCTGGGGATTTCCGCTTTGCGGCAGCGGGGTCAATGTCCCCACCTCGACAAAGCCAAAGCCCATGCCCAGCATCTGTGCGGGCACTTCGGCATCCTTGTCATAACCTGCGGCCAAGCCAACAGGATTGGGAAACTCCAGCCCCGCGACACGGCTCGCCAGCACCGGATGCGATGGGCGAACGCCCCGCAACGGAGACAGGTGAAGCGCCTTCAGGCTAAGGCGATGCGCCGTTTCCGCATCCAGTGCGAAGATGAAGGGGCGAATAAGCGAATAAAAAGACATGAGACTCGCCATAGCCTTATCCGACGCGGCGTCCAATGGCGCAGCTAGGGGCGAAATATCAGTTCAGGGTTGAAATTCGGACTAATGCGGTCCAATTAGCCGCCATGCGATTATCGAGTCTGGCAGATTATGCAGTTGTCATGATGACGGCCTGTGCCCGCCATTGCGGCGGCACGCGCATCAATGCCGGGCAATTGGCAGAGGAAACGGGCATTCCCTTGCCCACCGTGCAAAAGCTGGTCAGCCGCCTCTCCTCTGCAGGTCTGCTCCGGTCCATTCGCGGCGCAGGCGGCGGGTTTAAGCTGGCGCGCCCGGCCGCTGCGATCAGCATTGCCGAAATTGTTGAGGCCATTGAAGGCCCCATTGCGATGACCGCCTGTGTGGAACAAGGTCGGCATGATTGCGCGCTGGAAGGCAGCTGCACGGTCCAGCCGCACTGGCCCATCGTCAACCAAGCCGTACGCAGTGCGCTGGCAGACATCCGCCTCACTTCCCTCACCAGACCCATGCCACAGCTTGCTGAGGCGACGAGCTAAGCCATGACAGATACTCCAATTAAAGATGCGGCGGCCCATGCGGCGGCCGCCAAAGTTGCCGATTATGAGCATGGCTGGTCGGCTGATATTGAGCAGGAATTTGCGCCCAAGGGGCTCAATGAAGATACCGTCCGCTTCATCTCGGCCAAAAAGAATGAGCCGGAATGGATGCTCGATTGGCGATTGAAAGCCTTTCGCCTGTGGCAGACGCTGGAGGCGCCCGATTGGGCCAAGCTCAACGTCCCGCCAATCGATTATCAGGACGCCTATTATTACGCCGCGCCCAAGGCGAAGAAAAAGCTGGAAAGTCTGGATGAAGTCGATCCGGAAATTCTGAAAGTCTATGAAAAGCTGGGCATCCCGATTGAAGAGCAAAAGGTGCTGGCCGGTGTTGAGGGCGCACGCAAAGTCGCCGTCGATGCCGTGTTTGACAGCGTGTCGGTGGCAACCACTTTCCGCGATGAGCTGAAAAAGGCAGGCGTCATCTTCCTGTCCATCTCAGAGGCGATCCGCGAATATCCTGACCTTGTCAAAAAATGGCTCGGCAAGGTTGTGCCGGTGCGCGACAATTATTTTGCCGCACTCAACTGCGCTGTTTTTTCGGATGGGACGTTTGTTTATATTCCAGAAGGCGTGCGCTGCCCGATGGAATTGAGCACCTATTTCCGCATCAATGCCGAAAATACGGGCCAGTTTGAACGCACACTGATTGTTGCAGATAAAGGCAGCTATGTCTCTTATCTCGAAGGCTGCACCGCGCCAATGCGCGATGAAAATCAGCTGCACGCAGCGGTCGTGGAACTGGTCGCGCTTGATGATGCCGAGATTAAATATTCCACGGTGCAAAACTGGTATCCCGGCGACGCCGAAGGCCGGGGCGGCATTTACAATTTCGTGACCAAACGGGCCCTGTGCCAAGGCGCACGATCCAAAGTCAGCTGGACGCAGGTTGAAACGGGCTCCGCCATCACTTGGAAATACCCAAGCTGCGTGTTGAATGGCGATGACAGCGTGGGCGAATTTTATTCCGTCGCCGTCACCAACAATTTCCAGCAGGCCGATACGGGCACCAAGATGATTCACAATGGCAAGCGCACACGCTCAACCATTGTGTCCAAGGGGATTAGCGCGGGCCATAGCAATGGCACCTATCGCGGGCTGGTGCGCGTGGCCCCGCAGGCGGAGGGCGTACGCAACTTCACGCAATGCGACAGCCTGTTGCTGGGCAATCAATGCGGCGCGCACACAGTGCCTTATATTGAAGTGAAGAACCCCTCCGCGCAGATTGAGCATGAGGCCACAACGTCCAAAATCTCGGACGATCAGCTGTTCTACGCCATGCAGCGCGGGCTGGGGCAGGAAGAGGCCGTGGCACTGATCGTCAATGGCTTTGCCAAAGAAGTGTTGCAGCAATTGCCAATGGAATTTGCCGTGGAAGCGCAAAAGCTGCTGGGCATTTCTCTGGAAGGGAGTGTGGGGTGACAAGATTGCAGGTCGTGTCGCCCAACCCCTTCTTTATCAGGATTTTTTGATATGCTTTCAATCACCAACCTCCAAGCGACTGTGGCGGACAAGCCCATTCTGAAGGGCCTTTCGCTGAGCATTAATGCGGGCGAAGTCCATGCCATCATGGGCCCCAATGGCGCGGGCAAATCGACGCTGGGCTATACGCTGGCGGGCCGCCCCGGCTATGAGGTGACCGGCGGCAGCGTGGTGTTTGACGGGCAAGATTTGCTGGCACTTGATCCGCATGAACGGGCGGCAGCAGGCTTGTTTCTGGGCTTTCAATATCCCGTTGAAATCCCCGGCGTTTCCAACCTGCAATTCTTGCGCGAAAGCCTAAATGCCCAGCGGAAAATTCGTGGGGAAGACCCGCTGTCCGGCGCTGACTTTTTGAAAATCGCACGCGCGCAGGCGGATGCCATGGGCATGGAGATGGACATGCTCAAGCGGCCAGTCAATGTCGGCTTTTCGGGCGGGGAGAAGAAGCGCAACGAAATGGTGCAAATGGGGATTTTGAACCCCAAGCTGGCGCTTCTCGATGAAACCGATTCCGGGCTAGATATTGATGCGCTGCGCGTTGTTGGCGAAGGGATTAACCGCATCATGCGCAAGGCCGATAAGGCCGTGCTGTTGATCACCCATTATCAGCGCCTTTTGGATTATGTGCAGCCAGACTTTGTGCACGTGCTGGCCGAGGGGAAAATTGTCCGTTCCGGCGGGCCAGACCTTGCGCTGGAACTGGAGCGCGAAGGCTATCGGGAGCTTGCTGCGTGACAGCCCTGCCCACCCGATCCAACCTCATGCGTCACCCTGAACTTGTTTCAGGGTCCATGATCTCTGCCGTCGCAGGTTCTGCTGCGTCGTGTTCTTGGATGCTGAACCAAGTTCAGCATGACGGTGCGGCGCGATGACAGCCCTGCCCACCCGTCGTGATGAAGCCTGGCGATATGCGGATTTGGACGCCGTTGCGCGCGCCTGGCCGCTGCCCGCGCCTGAGCAGATTCAGGTCGCAGACGGGGGCAAATTCGCCCGGACAATTGTGCAGGATAAAGGTGGCATCCAACAGATTGATCTCCACCTGGGTGCCAACTCTATTGCTAGCCTCCACTTCCTCAACTTTGGCGCGGACTATGGGCGGATTGAGCTCAACGTGACCTTGGAGGCTGGCGCCGATTTCGCACTTGGCGCGGCGCAAATTGGCGGCGCCAAGCAGACGCTGGAAATCATCACCACGGTGACACACGCTGCCCCGGATGCAACCAGCCGACAAATTGTCCGCTCGGTGCTCGCAGGCCAAGCAACAGGCACCTATTTGGGCAAGGTGGCGGTGGCGCGTGGCGCGCAACACACGGACAGCGAACAATCAGTCAAAGCCATGCTGCTGGATCGGACGGCCACCGCCAATGCCAAGCCAGAGCTGGAAATCTACGCGGACGATGTGAAATGCGCGCATGGCTGTGCCATTGGTGAGCTTGATGCGATGGCGCTGTTTTACCTGCAATCCCGCGGACTGACCCCGGCAGAGGCGAAGACGCTTTTGCTGCAAGCCTTTGTTGCCGAAGTCTTTGAAGGTGCAGCCGACCAAGAGACGCTTCAGGCGCTGGCGCTCGCCCAGCTGGAGGCGCTGGCGTGACATCTTATCGCGCAGACTTTCCCGGCATTGACGGCTGGCATTATCTCGACACCGCGGCAACGGCGCAAAAGCCGCGCGTGGTGATTGATGCCATGGCGCGCGCGCTGGGGCAGGATTATGCGACAGTGCATCGCGGCGTCTATGCCCGGTCTGCCCATATGACCTTGGCTTTCGAAGCAGCGCGCCAGCGCGTGGCGCGGTTCATTGGGGCGCCCAGCCAAAATGAAATTGTGTTTGTGCGGGGCGCGACGGAGGCAATTAATTTGGTCGCCCATAGCTGGGGCAGCGTGCTGAAAGCGGGCGACCGCATTCTCCTGTCGCAGCTGGAGCATCATTCCAACATTGTCCCGTGGCAGTTGCTGCGCGATCGCATTGGCATTGAAATTGATGTCTGCCCGCTGACCGCGGAGGGCGAGATTGATCTTGATGCGGCAGAAGCCCTGCTGACACCCCGGCACAAATTGGTGGCGCTTGCACACGTCTCCAATGTGTTGGGCTCAGTGCTTGATGCCAAGCGGGCGGCAAAGCTGGCGCACAATGTGGGCGCAAAATTGTTGCTCGATGGCTGTCAGGCGGTGCCGCATATGCCCGTCAATGTCGCAGACTTGGGCTGTGATTTTTACGTCTTTTCCGCCCATAAGCTCTATGGCCCCACGGGCATTGGCGTCCTTTGGGCCAAGGCGGAGCTGCTGGATGCCATGCCGCCGTGGCAGGGCGGCGGCGCGATGATTGATCGCGTCACGTTTGAACGCACGACCTATGCCCCGCCACCTGCGCGCTTTGAAGCTGGCACGCCCGCCATTGCCGAGGCCATCGCGCTGACAGCGGCCATCGATTATGTCGATGGGATTGGGCTTTCGGCAATCCACGCGCATGAAGCGGCGCTGGTCACCGCAGCCCGCGAGGCGATGAGCCAAATCAACTCGATCCGCCTATTTGGCCCGACAAACGCCGCCGGGATTATTTCCTTTGCTGTCGAAGGAGTGCATCCGCACGACGTGGGCACCATATTGGATGAGGAAGGCGTGGCGATCCGCGCCGGGCATCATTATAATGATTTGGATGATGTGACCGCGCTGGTGCGCGGTTTGGAACGGGTGAAGAGGATCTTCGGATGAGCAAGGAAATCCGGATCGAAGAAGTCGATAGCGTGCCATCGCCGCCCAAGGCGCGCGTGGAAGACGTGGAAAGCGCAGGCGAAAAGCTGGAGCGCAAGAAAGATTATCTCGATGGCTTTTTAAGCCAAAAGCCTGCCGCCGTCCCTGCGACAGAGCCGGGTGGCGACTTGTACGATGCTGTCATCGCGGCACTGAAGGACATTTATGACCCGGAAATTCCAGTCAATATTTATGATCTGGGCCTGATCTACAATGTCGAGATTAATGACAGCCATGTCCATGTGACCATGACGCTCACGACCCCGCACTGCCCAGTGGCCGAATCTATGCCGGGCGAAGTGGAATTGCGCGTTGGCTCTGTGCCCGGCGTGGGCGATTGCGAAGTGCATTTGGTTTGGGATCCGCCATGGTCGCCTGACTCAATGTCGGACGAGGCGCGTTTGGAGTTGGGAATGCTATGACAACCGAAACAAAAGCCCGCGCCCGCCCTGCTGCTGTCATCCTGACGCCTGCTGCCGAAGCGCGCATTGCCCATCTTATGAGCCAAGCGCCGGAAGGGGCAATTGGCGTCAAGCTCTCCACCCCGCGCCGGGGCTGTTCCGGCCTTGCCTATTCGGTTGATTATGTCAGCGAAGCCAACAGCTTTGATGAGAAAATCGAAACGCCGGGCGGATTGTTCTTCATTGATGGCGCGTCGGTTTTGTATCTTGTCGGCTCTACCATGGACTGGCAGGAAGATGACTTCACCGCAGGGTTTGTTTTTGAAAACCCAAATGCCAAAGGCACGTGCGGTTGTGGGGAGAGCTTTACGATATGACACAAGGTGGCCGCCGGATCCTGATTTTTCTCTCCGGCGCTGCGTTGATTGGCGGCTTAACCTACGCCAACCGAGACGCGCTGCTTCAGCGGGCCTTTGACCGGGCAGTTGATAAAGCCATTGGCCGCGATGTTGTTGCCAGCCTTGACCCCAAAGACATTCATGTCGGCTTTTGTGGCACGGGCTCGCCCTTACCCAGCCGCGATCGGGCATCTGCCTGCACCGCGATTTGGGTGGGCGGCAAGCTGTTCATTTTTGACGCAGGCGAAGGGGCAGGCGAAACGCTCTCTCTCATGGGCCTGCCCTTGGGCAAGACCGAAGGCATCTTCCTTACGCATTTGCACAGCGACCATTTTGAAGGCCTAGGGCCGTTGGCGCTTCAGCGCTGGGCCGGGACAAGCGCTGCCACGCCGCTGCCGCTCTTTGGTCCAGCAGGGACCGATCAAATCGCGCAAGGTCTGACCCAGGCCTATGGGCCTGACAGCAAATTCCGCATGGCGCATCATGGGGCCACGGCCGTGCCGCCCTCAGGCTTTGGCTTTGCGGGCACCGTAATTGCGCCGGGCGTGGTCTATGACCAAGATGGCATTCGCATCACGGCTTTTGCTGTTCCGCATGATCCAGTGAAGCCAGCTTTTGGCTATCGGCTCGATTGGCAGGGCAAAAGCGTGACGATCAGTGGTGACACCGCCAAATCTGAGACGCTCGCCAAAATGGCCAAGGGCACCGACCTGCTGGTCCATGAAGTGCTCAACCGCGATATGGTGCAGGCCATGGCAGAGGCAGCAGCGCGCCACGGCCAACCCAATCGGGCGAAGATTTTCCGCGACATTCAAAGCTATCATGCCAGCCCGGTCGAAGCAGGCGAAGTCGCAAGCGCTGCGGGGGCCAAAATGCTGGCCTTCACGCATCTTGTGCCAAGCGTTCCCAATGCGATGACGGGCCTTGTCATTGCGGGGGCAGACCGCGCCTATAAAGGCCCGATCCGCGCGATGCGCGATGGCGATGTGCTGAGCATCAATGGGCGGGATGACCCCAGCCATCGAAATCTGCTGGACTAGATCCGGCTTCCTCCGCAAAGCAATCTCATGACCACCAAACCCCCGCTTCAAGCCGCGATCATTCCCGTGACACCGTTGCAGCAAAATTGCTGCCTCATTTGGTGCACCGAAACGATGCAGGGCGCCTTTACTGATCCGGGTGGGGATTTGCCGCTGCTGAAAGCTGCGGCCGCCAAACAGGGCGTGACGATTGAAAAACTGCTCGTGACGCATGGGCATCTCGATCATTGCGGGCAGACAGGCATTCTCGCCAAAGAATTGGGCGTGCCCATTGAAGGCCCGCATGAAGAAGATCGTTTCTGGATTTCGCAGCTGGATGATGATGGCCGCAAATGGGGGATGGACGCCAAAACCTTTGAGCCTGATCGCTGGCTGAAAGATGGTGACACTGTCACCATCGGCAAATTGACTTTGGACGTCATTCATTGCCCCGGCCATACGCCGGGCCATGTCGTCTTTTATCACGCGCCGTCCAACTTTGCGGTGGTGGGCGATGTGCTGTTCCAAGGATCAATTGGCCGGACTGATTTTCCACGCGGCAATCATCAGCAACTCATTGATTCAATAACGCAAAAGCTGTGGCCGCTGGGCAATGACACCGCCTTTGTGCCGGGCCATGGACCGATGTCGACCTTTGGGCATGAGCGCAAGACGAATGCCTATGTCTCGGATTATCTATTGGGCTAAGCCGCCCAATCCCCCGCAACGGCCATCCAAATAGACAGGCCCGCAATGGCCGCTGTTTCCGCCCGCAAAATGCGCGGGCCAAGGGAAACGCCCACCGCCTGTGGCAGGGCTTTGATCGCCGCGCGTTCGTCCGCATCAAAGCCGCCCTCCGGCCCGACGAGGAGTGCTGCCGGACCCGGCTTGGCAACTTCTGCCAGCGGGACACCGCCTTCTTCATCCGCGAAATATAATGTGCGCTCTGCGGGCCAAGTCTTGAGCAACTGGGTCAGCTTCACCGCCTCGGCAATCTCGGGCAGTGCAGTGCGGCCACATTGTTCGGCCGCCTCCACTATTTGCGCGTGCAGCCGGTCCATTTTCATCCGCTCAACGATGGTCCGCCGCGTGATGACAGGCTGATAGAGTGCAACGCCCAATTCGCAAGCCTTTTCCACCACCATATCAAGCCGGGCTTTTTTGACAGGTGCCGCGAGCAGCCACAAATCCGGCACTGTTTCCCGCGGGCGCAAAAGAGCCGTCACACGCAAGCTCAGATCGCGCTTGGCCGTATCTGCGACTTCGGCCAGCCACTCGCCTGTCTGATTGTCGCAGAGTTTAACAGGGGAGCCGGGCTTTACGCGCAGTACATTGAGCAGATAATGCGCCTGTCCGCCCTCTAGCCGGATGAAGGCGCCATCGCTTAAGCGATCCTCGATAAAGAGGCGCGGTGTGGATTGGGGTGGCCAGGCGGGAATTGCGGGCATAAGGGCGGTTAGCATGACAGATCAGTCAAATATAGCCTCACTGGTGCCCGATGCAGAACTGACCGGCCTGATGCGCCTGCTGCCAGCTCGCGCGCGGCCTTATGCGGCCCTGGCGCGTTTTGACCGGCCCATTGGCTGGTGGCTGCTGTTTTGGCCGTGCATTTATGGCCTGGGGCTGTCGGGCGGCTTGCCGCAGCTTTGGCCGCTGGCGCTCTGGATGCTGCTGGGCGCCATTGCGATGCGCGGCGCAGGTTGTGTGTATAATGACATTGTCGATCGTGATTTGGATGCGCGGGTGGAACGCACGCGCAATCGCCCGGTGGCAAGCGGGGCTGTGTCACTAAAGGCTGCTTGGGCTTGGCTGGTCTTCTTGTCCAGCATTGGCCTGATTGTCCTGCTGCAATTGCGCTGGCAGGCCCAATTGGTGGCAGTTGCAAGCCTTGCGCTGGTCGCTGCCTATCCGTTCATGAAGCGGATCACGTGGTGGCCGCAGGCATGGCTGGGCCTTGTCTTTTCATGGGGCGCATTGGTTGGCTGGATTGCCATTGCCCCGCCCAGCGTTGAGATGGCGCTGGTCTATGCCGGATCCATCTTTTGGGTGATTGGCTATGATACCATCTATGCCTTGCAAGACCGCGAAGATGACGCGCTAATTGGTATCCGCTCTTCCGCGCGGGCGCTTGGGCATAAGGTAAAGCCGGGGATCGCCCTTTTTTACGCAGCAGCCCTGCTGCTTTGGGGAGCGGCGATCTGGCAGGTTCGGCCGCAAGGTCTGGCATTGGTGGCTCTTTTGCCCGCAGCACTGCATTTGGCATGGCAGAGTATCACGCTGGCACCAAATGATGGTGCTGATGCGCTTGCCAAATTCCGATCCAACCGGCTCACGGGGCTGCTGGTCGCATTGGCAATGATAACAATTGGGGCTTCGGCTTGAGGCTTGGGCCACAAGCGCCTAACTGAGGGCCATGCTCACTCATGATCAAGCGCGTGACCGCGCCCAAGACCTTATTGCCCGCGCGCTGAAAGCCGGGGCAGATGCTGCCGATGCTATTTATGTGGCGGATGCCTCAACCGGCGTCCAAGTGCGCTTGGGTGCGCTGGAAGATGTGCAACGATCTGAAGGCGAAGAAATTGGCCTGCGTGTATTTGTGGGCCGCCAATCGGCCAGCGCATCCTCTTCGGACTTATCAGTTGATGCGCTGACCCAATTGGCTGAACGCGCCGTTGCCATGGCCGGCCAAGCCCCCGAAGACGAATTTGCGGGCCTTGCTCCAGAAGAGCTGTTGATGCGCGAGGCGCCGCGTGATCTGGATATTGATGATGGGGCCGATGTCTCTCCCCAAGACTTGCGCGAACGCGCATTGGCGGCGGAAGACGCGGCGCGGGCCGTTAAAGGCGTCACCAATAGCGAAGGCGGCAGCGCAGGCGCGGGCCGTGCCATCATTGCGCTTGCCACCAGCGGCGGCTTTGCGGGCAGCTATTCCGGCTCTAGCCATAGTGTGTCGGCAAGCGTGCTGGCGGGCGAAGGGGCCAGCATGCAGCGCGATTATGCCTATCACAGCGTGCGCCATTTGGGCGATCTGGATGATGCCGCCGCCATTGGACGCGAAGCAGGCGATAAAGCTGTTGCCCGGCTCAACCCAATTAAGCTGAAAAGCGGGCCGATGCCCGTGGTGCTCGATCCGCGCGTCGGGGGGTCGTTGGTTGGTCATCTGATTGGCGCGATCACGGGATCATCCATTGCGCGCAAGACAAGCTTTCTTTTGGAAGCTCTGGGAACCGAAATTTTTGGCCCCAACATTACGATTATTGATGATCCGCATCGGCTGCGTGGTCTGCGCTCTAAACCTTTTGACGGCGAGGGCCTGCCGACAAGTCGCCGGGCATTGATTGACAAGGGCGTGCTGACGACATGGCTGCTCGACAGTGCCTCGGCCCGGCAATTGGGGCTGCAGCCCACGGGCCATGCTGCACGCGGCGTGGGCGGCCCGCCGGGCGCTGGCGCCTCAAACCTGCATATGGAAGCAGGCAGCATCAGTCCGGCCGATTTGATGGCCGACATCACCGAAGGCTTTTACGTGACAGAACTTATCGGTCAGGGCGTGAATGGCCTGACGGGCGATTATAGCCGAGGCGCATCGGGCTTTGTCATTCGCAATGGCCAAATTGCAGAGGCTGTGGCCGAAGTGACCATTGCTGGAAATCTCAAAGAGATGTTCCGCAACCTGACGCCTGCGAATGATTTGGTCTTCCGCTATGGCACCAATGTGCCGACGCTGCGGGTGGAAGGACTGACGCTCGCTGGTGACTGATCCGCGCCTTGATCAATTAAGCGAAATTGCGCGCGAGGCTGGGGCGATTGCGCTGGACCGGTTTCGGGGGGAGTTTGACCGCTGGGAAAAATCCCCCGGTAATCCGGTCAGCGAAGTTGATCTGGCCGTGGATGCGTTTCTCAAATCTGCGCTCGCTGATTTAGACTCTGATGCAGGCTGGCTGTCAGAGGAAACGGCGGACAATGCCGAACGCCTTTTGCTGCCGCGGGTCTGGGTGGTGGACCCGATTGATGGCACGCGCGATTATGTGCGTGGGCGCGATGGCTGGGCAATTTCCATTGCGCTGGTCGAGGGGGGGCGGGCAACGCTGGCCGTGCTGGATGCCCCGGCCCGCGATGAACATTGGCGAGCCGTCCGTGGGGGTGGGGCGTGGCGCAATGGTGAGCCTCTGGCAGCCAGCACGCGGGCCACTTTGCCCGGCGCACGCGTGCCAGCAGACCTTTTGCCGAAAGCCGATATGGATTTGGTGACCGTGCACAAACCCAACAGCATTGCCTTGCGCATTGCGATGGTGGCTGCGGACGAGGCAGATTTGGTCGCCACGCTGCGCTGGGGGCATGAATGGGATATCGCAGCCGCCGCCCTGCTGACGGAAGAAGCAGGCGGCGTCGTGACAGACGCGCATGGTCGGCCGCTGCGTTTTAATTCGACCAAGGGCGAGGCCTTTGGCGTCTTGGCGACAGGGGCGCCCCTTCATTCTGCCGCAGTGGCACGGCTGAGCGAACGGGCAGAGCGGCTGTCCGTCCGCTAAGCCTTAAGCGACAGGCGCAATCTTCAAGCGGCGCAGTTCAATCTTTGGGCAATGATCCATCACCACGCGCAGGCCTGCGGCCTCGGCGCGGGCAGCGGCCTCGGGATTGATGACGCCCAATTGCATCCAGACGGCTTTGGCCCCCGCCGCTATGGCCTCGTCCACAATGGGTCCGGCGGCTTCAGAATTGCGAAATATATCAACCAGATCAATCGGACCTGCGACATCTGCCAAGCTGGCGACCACCGTCTGACCATGGATTTGTTGCCCCGCCAGCGCCGGGTTGACCGGAGTGACGTGATAACCATGGGCAAGCAGTACGGCCATCACCTCATAGCTTGCTCGCTCTGGTCGATCGGATGCGCCAACCAGCGCGATATGGCGTATCTCCGTTAACAGCTGGGCAATGTCCGCATCAGATGTCAGCGGCATATCAGCGTCCTTGCGTGTTGAGCCAAGTGGCAATCTTGGCGCCAATCGCTTCAAACACGCGCGCATGCGGCCCATCCCCAGCGGCGACAGGCTGGCCCGCATCGGACGAGGCACGAATGTCCATATCCAGCGGAATACGCCCCAGAAAATCAATGCCTAGGGCTTTGGCAGCTGCTTCCGCGCCACCTGACCCAAAGGGATCCGACACGTCACCACAATGCGGGCAGACATAGCCCGCCATATTCTCAATCACGCCAATGATGGGAACACCCGCCTTTTGAAACAAATCAATGGCGCGCGTTGCATCAATCAAGGCCAAGTCTTGCGGAGTTGAAACAATAACGGCGCCCGCTGGCTTGTGCTTTTGCACCATCGACAATTGCACATCGCCTGTGCCGGGCGGCATATCTGCCACCAGGACATTGGCATTGCCCCATTCTGCATCAATCAACTGGCTCAGCGCATTGCCGGCCATTGGCCCGCGCCAAGCAATGGCTTGGCCCGGGGCGACCAAATGCCCCATGGAAAGCAGTGGCACGCCCAAGGGCGTGTCGAGGGCAATCAACTTTTGCCCCTCAGCCTCAGGCTTACGCCCCTCGCTGGCGGTTAACAGCGGTTGGGATGGGCCATAAATATCGGCATCAACTAGGCCGGGGTGAAAGCCTGCGCGTTTAAGGGCGACTGCAATATTGGTCGACACCGTTGATTTGCCGACACCGCCCTTGCCACTTGCAATGGCAATCAAGGGCCGGGCAATCTTCTCGCTGGTCATCGCAATGCGAACGTCTGTCACGCCTGGCAGGCGTTTTAACTGCGCCTCAACTTCAGCCGCCAACGCAGTGCGCGCCGCCACAGTGAGGCCCGACACATCAAGGATAAGCGCGGCGCGCCCCTCTGAGATACGAGGCGCTGTGGCGCGGCCAGAGGCAATCAACCCGCCTGTGCCAGCAGGGTCAGCAATGGCATCAAGCGATGCCGTTAAGAGATCAAGATCAGACATAAAGCGCGATTTAGGGGGAGAATCTCGCAGCGCCACTGTTTTTCGTGAAAGGGCCATCCTATATGGTGGGTCATGAGCGCAAAAACAGGCTGGAGAGCGCGGGCAATCGCGCTATTTTCGGACGCGGGCGGCCCTTGGGGCAACCGCGGAAATGGTGGGTCTAATGGCGGCGGTGCGGGCGGCAATGGCCCGCGCAACCCGTGGAATGCGCCGCCCGGCGGCGGCGGCAAACCGCGTGGCCCCTCTCCCTTTGACGATTTATCACGCCAATTGCGCGATCGCTTTGGCGGCAATGGCGGCGGTGGTTCGTCTTGGCCGATGATCCGTCTGGTCGGCGGAGTCGTGCTGGGCCTGTGGGTCGTGTTCACCAGTTTCCATGCGATTGCGCCGCAAGAACGCGCGATTGTGACTATTTTTGGTGCATATTCGCGCACGCTGGAATCGGGCATTGGCCTTACGCTGCCCGCCCCCATTGAACGGGTGACCAAGCTGAATGTTGCCGAAATCCGCACCGTGAATATCCCCGTTTCCAGCGAGGTGGAGAATTTCGTCCTGACGGGCGATCAAAACATTGTCGATCTCGACTATTCGGTGCGCTGGTCGATTGCCGATCCTGAACTATTCCGTTTCCAGTTGACGGATCCGGAAGAAACGATTCGGGAAGTGGCCGAAAGCGCGATGCGCGCCGCTGTGTCTCGCGTCGATTTGATTGGGGCCATTGGTGCCAAGCGCGGCCAGATTGAAGCGGATGTTGAAAACCGGATGCGTCGCATTTTGGCGGCCTATCGGTCGGGCGTCCGCATTGAAGGCGTGGCCATTAAGCGCGCGGACCCGCCCGGTGCCGTGATTGACGCGTTCAAAGACGTAACGGCTGCCCAACAAGAAGCGCAGTCAATGATCAACCAAGCCAACACCTATTCGCAGCAGGTGACGCAGCGGGCCTTGGGTGAGGCGCAGGCCTTTGACAAGGTATATGCGCAGTACAAGCTGTCCCCCAATGTCACGCGCCGCCGTATGTATTATGAAACGATGGAACAGGTGCTGGGTAAGTTGGATAAGACAATTATCGAAACGCCCAATGTCATGCCCTATATGGCGCTGCCCCCCAATGCGCGCAAAGCACAGGAACCTGCAGCCAATCCCACGCTGCGGGCAGGAGACCGCTGATGGAACGTATCTTGCGGAACCCCGCAGGCATGGCCTTTTTAGCGCTGGCGCTTGTCATCCTGTTTGGCGCGACGGTTTCCTTCGTGCCGGAAACACGCCAGGGCGTGGTCGTGCGCTTTGGCCAGCCCGTGCGGATCATCAACGCCTATGAAAAAGGCGAGCAATTTGGGAATACCGGCGCGGGCCTGATTGTCCGCGTGCCTTTTGCTGAAAAAATCCAATGGCTCGATAAGCGCGTTCAGTCGATCAGCATGGACGAGCAGGAAGTTCTGTCGACTGACCAGCTTCGCCTGCAAGTTGATGCTTTTGCGCGGTATCGCATTGTTGACCCGCTGAAGATGTACAAGACAGCGCGGACCGAAGAGCGGCTGGCCGAAGCACTCCGCCCGCTGTTGGGCTCTGCCTTGCGCAATGAATTGGGCAAGGAACCCTTTGCCACATTGCTGAGCCCAGAACGTGGCAAAGTAATGGAAAATATTCGCAACGGCCTGAACCGCGAAGCGCGGCAATATGGCGCGGAAGTGATTGATGTGCGCATCAAGCGGGCGGATTTGCCCAAGGGTGCCACGCTGGAATCCGCATTCCAACGGATGCGCACCGCGCGTCAGCAAGAAGCCGCGACCAAGCGGGCCGAAGGCTGGAAGCAAGCGCAAATCATTCGTGCCAGCGCAGATGCCGAAGCTGCTAAAATCTATTCAGCCTCGTTTGGCAAAGACCCCGCATTTTATGATTTTTACCGGGCGATGCAGTCTTATCGGGCAACTTTTGGCCTAGATGGGTCAAAGCCGGAAGGCTCAACCAGCATCATCCTATCCCCCGGCAATGATTATCTGCGGCAATTCCGCGGCGGGGGTGCGCGTTAAGCCACCCCTGATCGTGGCGGCCTGATGGTGGGCTGTTCAATTTCCGTTCAGCCCCGCCACGCCATCCGTCCCCGGGATGTTACGTCTAAGATATAAGATAAGGAGACCAAGAGTGCGTTATGCTTATGCCCTGACGGCAGCTTTGCTACTCGGCGGAACAACGGCCACACTTGCCCTGCAATCCCCTGCCGCCTCACAAGAGGCGCAGAATGAACCCGGCCTGATGGCCAGCACAGCCCCGCGCCCTGGCGCACCCATGAGCTTTGCCGATTTGGCAGCGCGTCTCCAGCCGGCTGTCGTTAACATTTCGACCAAGCAGAAAGTGCAAGTCCCCACCAATAATCCCTTTGCGGGCACCCCTTTTGCTGATCTTTTCGGGGGCGGGGAAGGCCGCTCGGTCACGCGCGAAGCCCAATCTTTGGGCTCAGGTTTCCTCATCTCGCCTGATGGCTATATCGTCACCAATAACCATGTGGTCTCACCTGGTCAGCGTGGTGCTGCTGTCAGCTCGATCACGGTCACTTTCCCCGACCGGACGGAATATTCCGCCAAGCTGGTTGGCCGTGACGCAGCCTCTGACCTTGCCGTGCTTAAGATTGAAGGCCGCAATCTGCCTTATGTGAAATTTGGCGATAGCAGCCGGACGCGCGTCGGCGATTGGGTGGTGGCCATTGGCAACCCCTATGGGCTTGGCGGCACAGTCACGGCGGGCATTGTTTCTGCCCTGCACCGCAATATCGGCTCGGGACCGTCTGACCGCTATATCCAGACCGATGCCTCAATTAACCAGGGCAATAGCGGCGGCCCCATGTTTGATATGAGCGGCAATGTCATTGGCATTAACACCGCCATTTTCTCGCCCACGGGCGGCAATGTGGGCATTGGTTTTGCCATTCCGTCGGAAGTTGCAGCCCCCATTATTGAGACGCTGAAATCTGGCGGGAAAGTAAAGCGCGGCTATTTGGGCGTAAGCATCCAGCCCTTGGATGAAGGCGCAGCCGAAGCCTTGGGCCTGCCCAAAAACCAAGGTGAACTCATTGCCCGGGTTGAGCCCAATGAAGCAGCGGCCAAGGCCGGCATTCGCGAAGGCGATGTGGTTGTGCGGGTTGGCGGCCGTGATGTCACGCCGGATCAAACGCTATCCTTCTTGATTGCAAATCAATCTGTTGGCAGCCGTGTTCCCATTGAAGTGATCCGTGCTGGCAAACGCTTAACCTTCACAGCGGTGCTGGGGGAGCGGCCTTCCGAAGACCGATTGGCGGCAATTGCAGGCGGCAATCAGGGGCTAGACCCCGAAGATGAAGAAACCGCACAAAATGCGACGCGGGAATCGCTGGGCCTTGCCGTCCAAGAACTGACCCCTGAAATTGCACGGCAACTGGGCCTTACCAACCCGCCACGCGGTGTTGTGGTTGCCGCTGTCGACCCTGCCAGTGACGCAGCGGCCAAGGGCGTGCGCCGTGGGGATATTATCCTGTCGGCCAACCAACAGCCAACTTTGGCAGCGGCTGATTTGGGCCGGATCGCAACAGAGGCCAAACGCGCTGGGCGCACCAATGTGCTGCTGTATATTCAGCGTGGGTCCATGCCGCCGCGCTATTTGGCCGTTAAATTCCGTTAAGCGGATACGGCGTGGTTACAAAGACTGGGCGTAGGCCATTGGCCTGCGCCTTTTCCTTGACCTCTCAGCCAAAAGGCACGACTTTGTTTTCGGCATCATGGCCAATATCCGCGCGGCCAAGATAGGTAATGCCGCTCTGCCGACACCAATGGCGGGCAACCTCTTCCTCAGTCAGCACAAAGTCAGGATCATTATCGGGCACGTCGCTGCATCGGCCCAGCATCAAGCCTGCAACTTTGCGAATGCCGGGGTGAGAGGTGAGGTGAAATAAACTGCGATCAATGCGGTACATATATTCGCCGACCTCTTCGATCATCAGGACATGATCGGTCAGATCGGGCTGAAGCGATGTCCCCAAAAGCTGGCTCAGCACGGTGAGGTTAAAGGCCGCCTGTTTTGGCGCGTCTTGGGCCGTCTTATGAGGCGCCATGAGCCATTCTAGCCCACGCAAAACGGCAGCATCACCGCCTGCGCGCTTCATATCGCTGGGCATTGGGCCATGCGCGATACGGCCAATGCCTGCCGCATAAAGCCCTGCCAGCAAAAAGCCGGCATCGCTATAGCCCAAATAGGCTTTATCCCCTGCAGCAGACGCCAGGCGGGGCAAGGCATGGTCAACCACCCGACACGCGCCATAGCCGCCACGCGCAAACCAGATCGCATCAATATTGGCGTCATTCGCCAATTCTACAAAGGCATCGGCACGCGCGGCATCTGGCCCCGCAAAATGGCCTTCAGACAGGAAGCATTGGGGGTGAATGACAAATTCTGGCGCATCCGCGCCATAAGCGGCGCGGGCGAGCATCGGCAATTGCCCAGCAACGGCCTCTTCCAGCCGGCATGAAGGCGCCACAATCCCAATCCGCACAATCTGCCCCCTATTTGTCCAATCGCACCGTCTGAAATGGATCACAGCGATCTGGATCCCCGGTATCAAGCCCACGCTTCAACCATGCAAGCCGATCCCGCACAGACGCTAGAGAAAAATTCTCTGGCACCAAAACAGGCGCAGCGGGCTGCCGCTTTAACTTTGCGCCTTCCGCTTGAGCGAGGCGCAGCCCGTTTTCCATGTCGGTGGCATTTGTCAGCGCCCCATTTTGGGCCGCCCAGACGCCTGCATAGCAATCGGCTTGCAGGTCCAGCGCAGTTTGCAGCTTCTCTCTATCTGCGGCAGGAAGCCGCGTCTGATAAGCGCGTATCTGATCCACAATGCCAGTTAGGTACTGGATATGATGGCCCAGCTCATGCGCCACAATATAGGCCTTTGCAGGCTCTGCTGCCGTGCCGTGCGTTTGTGAGAGGGTTTGGAGCCATGTTTCATCCAGATAAATAGACGCATCTGTTGGGCAGTAAAAAGGGCCCATGGCGGATTGCGCTGTGCCACAGCCGGTTTTGCCCGTCTGGGCGTAAAAGCGGATTTGGGTGGGCTGATATTTGCCTGCTGGAAAGGCCTTGGCCCAGCTGGCATTGGCGGTAGCCAAAATCTGACACGCAGGGTTGGCCTGATATTTGGCATCTGCACAGCTATTGCCCATGATTTGGCCCATCGCCTCGCCAGCCTGCGTGCGCGGCGCGGGGGCACGTCCATCCCAAAAGCGCAGCGATGGTGGCGCAAAGGCATAGCCCAAGGCCAAGATCAGCAGCCCATAGCCCATGGCGATCATCCTGCGGCGCATGCTATCGGCTCCTCGCCCGCACAAAATGGGCGGTAAGGCGCGCACCTTTTGAAAGGGGCGCATGATGAAGACAATTGGTCTGACGCATCTTGCCTTTCCTTCTTCCTTTCCCCTCATAAAAGACATTGCACTGCCAGTCTGCGTGATGCAATCGCAGGACGTCACCAGCAGGAGTATGCCATGATCCTCAAAGGCAAAACCGCCCTAATTACCGGCTCCACCTCAGGCATTGGCGCTGCTTGCGCAACGGCCCTTGCGAAAGAGGGCTGTGCGGTCATGATCAATGGCTTTGGCGATGCCGCGAACATTGAGGCGCAGCGGCAAGCCTTGGAAGAATTGAGCGGCGCCAAAGCTTTGTGGTCGGGCGCGGATATGACCCAGCCAGACCAGATCGCCGCCATGGTTGAAACCTGCCATGCCGAACTGGGCGGGCCGGATATTCTCATCAACAATGCCGGCGTCCAGCACGTCGCCCCGGTGGATCAATTCCCCATTGAGAAATGGGATCAGTTGATTGCGCTGCTGCTGTCTGCGCCCTTCCACGCCATGCGCGCGGTGCTGCCCTATATGAAGGCCAAAGGCTGGGGGCGGATTATCTCAACGGCGTCCGCCCATTCCATTGTCGCCAGCCCCAATAAATCGGCCTATAATGCGGCGAAACATGGCCTGATGGGCCTGACCAAAACGGCCGCGCTGGAAGTGGCGCAACAGGGCATTACCGTCAATTGCATCTCGCCCGGCTATGTCTGGACGCCGCTGGTGGAAAACCAAATCCCTGACACAATGCGCACCCGCAATATGACGCGCGAGCAAGTGATCAATGATGTGCTGCTGGGCGCGATCCCGCAAAAGCAATTTGTGATGCCCGATCAAATTGGCGCCATGGCGCTCTTCCTCTGCCGCGATGAGGCAAGTGCTGTGACGGGCAGCAATTTGGTCGTCGATGGCGGCTGGACGGCGCAATAGGGACGATCTGCCTTGCCCCAAGCGACTTAAGCGGCGGAACGCAGCTTTAGTCGCAATGGGGTAGGCCTCGTCCGTTCTTAGCCCCGCAAATCGGGCGGTGTTGCCTCGTCGCGCAGCATGGCAATGGCGTCCTCCACGCTCATGATGCGCTGACCTTCCTGGCCCAAAGTGCGGATGGCGACCTTGCCTTCTTCGGCCTCACGCATCCCAACCACCAACAAGTGCGGCACCTTCGCCAGCGAATGTTCGCGCACCTTATAGTTGATCTTTTCATTGCGCAGATCGGTTTCGACACGCAGGCCAGCGGCTTCCAGCTTGTCCGCGACAGCCTTGGCATAGCCATCGGCATCCGAGACAATGGTCGCGACGACAGCTTGCACCGGCGCCAACCATACGGGGAAGCGGCCTGCGAAATGCTCAATCAAAATGCCAATAAACCGCTCATAAGAGCCGAAAATGGCGCGATGGAGCATGACCGGGCGATGCTTTTCGCCATCATCCCCCACATAGGTTGCGTCCAAACGCTCGGGCAGAACGCGGTCTGACTGGATCGTGCCGACCTGCCATGTCCGGCCAATGGCGTCAGTCAAATGCCATTCCAGCTTAGGTGCATAAAAGGCGCCTTCACCGGGCAATTCTTCCCAGCCATAGTCCGGCGTGGCAAGGCCAGCTGCCGCCACCGCCGTGCGCAGCTCGGTCTCGGCCTTGTCCCACACCTCGTCGCTGCCAAAGCGCTTTTCCGGGCGCAGCGCGAGCTTGATCGAATAGGTGAAGCCAAAATCCTTATAAATCCGGTCCGCCAATTCGCAGAAGGCACGGACTTCATCGACAATCTGGTCTTCGCGGCAGAAGATATGCGCATCATCCTGCGTAAACTGGCGCACGCGCATCAGGCCGTGGAGCGCGCCGTGCGGCTCATTGCGGTGGCAGCAGCCATTTTCATAGAGGCGCAGCGGTAAGTCGCGATAAGACTTGATGCCTTGACGGAAAATCAGGACGTGCGCCGGGCAGTTCATGGGCTTCAATGCCATCCAATCGGCATCGCCCGAAATCACCGGGCCTTCATCATCCACATTGGGCACTTCGTCCGGAATGACGAACATATTCTCGCGATATTTGCCCCAGTGGCCGGACTGTTCCCATTGGCGGGCATCCATGATCTGCGGGGTTTTGACTTCGCGATAACCTGCCGCGTCAATCGCCCGGCGCATATAGGCCTCAAGCTCCCGCCACACGCGAAAGCCCTTGGGATGCCAGAACACACTGCCATGTGCTTCTTGCTGCAGGTGGAACAAATCCATCTCATTGCCCAAGCGGCGATGATCACGCTTGGCGGCTTCTTCCAGCCGCGTCAGATGGGCATCCAGTTGCTTTTTATTGAGCCAGCCGGTGCCATAAATGCGCGAGAGCTGCGCATTCTTCTGATCCCCGCGCCAATAGGCGCCTGATACGCGCGTTAGCTTGAACGCTTGCGGATCGAGCTTGCCGGTCGAGGCCAAATGCGGCCCGCGGCACATATCCATCCAGTCATCCCCGGACCAATAGACACTAATTTCTTCGCCCTCGGGCAGTTCGGCGGCCCATTCAGCCTTGAAACTTTCCCCCTCAGCCTGCCAACGCGCGATCAGCTGATTGCGATCCCAGACTTCGCGGCGCAGCGGCTTATCCGCTGCAATAATCTCGCGCATCTTGGCTTCGATGGCGGGCAGATCATCTTCGGTAAAGGGCCGCTTGGGCGCGAAATCATAGTAAAAGCCATCTTCGGTCGACGGACCAAAGGTGATTTGCGTACCGGGAAACAGTGCCTGCACGGCTTCGGCCAAAATATGCGCAAAGTCATGCCGGGCAAGGTCCAGTGCCTCATCCTCGTCACGCGCTGTGACAAGCGCCAGTTCACAATCGCCCTCAAACGCGCGGGAAATATCGCGCAGTTCGCCATTCACACGCGCAGCAATGGCGGCCTTGGCAAGGCCGGGGCCAATGGCGGCGGCAACATCGGCAGGCGTTGCACCTTTCGGCATTTCGCGCACGGAACCATCGGGCAGGCTGATTTTGAGCATCTCGGTCATGGCGGCGGCTATGCCCTGTGTGCGCCGATCAATCAACCTCGGGCGTCGTCCAAATGCACGTCACGGCACGAGAATCGTGTCTTGGGCCTGGGGCAGAAGATCAGGATAATCAGTTGTAGAGTGCAAGCCCCGGCTTTCCTTGCGGGCCAGCGCAGACCGAATGATCAGGTCGGCCACTTCTACAAGGTTGCGCAGTTCCACCAAATCCGGCGTGACGCGGAAATGGCTGTAATAATCGGCGACTTCCTGACGGAGCAGATCAATCCGATGCTTGGCGCGTTCCAGCCTTTTGGTGGTGCGCACGATGCCAACGAAATTCCACATGAAATGGCGGATTTCGCGCCAGCATTGCTGGATGACAACTTCTTCGTCGCTGTCCGTCACCCGGCTTTCATCCCATGGCCGGATATCAGGCGGCGGTGGCAGGTTATCCCAATTGGCGGAAATATGCTGCGCGCAGGCTGCGCCAAACACAAGGCATTCTAACAGGCTGTTTGAGGCGAGGCGATTGGCCCCGTGCAGGCCAGATTGGGTGACTTCACCTGCCGCATAAAGCCCCGGCGCATCGGTGCGGCCATCCAGATCCACCACCACACCGCCGCACGTATAATGCTGGGCCGGGACAACGGGGATGGGTTCCT
>RFZB01000081.1 GCA_009920915.1 Sphingomonadaceae bacterium
ATAATGTTCTGACACGCGACGCTGGATTTCATCAATCGTGATGCGGCGACGGCTGGCGCGGAACATTTCGGCCAACACTTCTTCGGCAAAGGCTTCGTCAATCTTGCGATTATGCAACTGGCCATAGGCGACCAAGCGGTTCAGCCCGCCTTCCAGTTCACGAATGTTGCTCACAATGCGGGCCGCCAAAAGATCAATGACTTCGGCTGGCACAGGCATACCCAGCGATGTCACCTTAGCGTCCAAAATCGCCCGGCGCAGAGCCAAATCAGCCGGCCCAATATCCGCGACAAGGCCTTGGGTCAGGCGCGACAAAATACGCCCTTCCACACCATCCAGCGCGTGCGGCGCACGGTCTGCGCTAATCACCAAGCGGCGACCGCCCGTCATCAATTCATCCACGGTGTGCAGAAACTCTTCCTGCGTTGATTCCTTGCCCGCGATGAACTGCACGTCGTCAATCATCAGCACATCTGCTGAGCGGAGCCGCGCCTTGAACGAGAATGTATCGCGCGCGCGCATGGCCGTTACAAAGTCGAACATGAAGCGTTCGGCCGACATATAGAGGATGCGCGCATTGGGGTTTTCGCGCAGCACTTCATGGCCAATGGCGTGCAGCAAGTGGGTTTTGCCCAAGCCTGTCTGCGAATGAATGTATAGCGGGCTAAATGACCCCCGCTCACCCGAGGCCAGAGCCTTAGCGGCATTAAAGGCCACCAAATTCGGCTGGCCGGTGACGAAATTCGCAAAGCTGAGCCGCCGGTCAAACTGGCTCGACATGGGAGATTGCTGTTCTGCGACAACGGGCTCTTCTGTCGGGGTGGCTGCCGTAAAGCGCTCAACGGGCTTGCCCGAAGACGTCTCAATCCGCACCGAGCGCACCTGCGGCAACATGGCGCGCCACGCGAGCGTCAGGCGATCCGTATAATGAGAGGACACCCAGCTCGCCATAAAGTCAGACGGCAAAGACAGGCGAACGGCATGATCCGTCTCGCAATATCCAACCAGTTCAACAGGCTTGAGCCAATGATCAAAGGTCCGAGCGCCAACATCTGCGCGAAGGCCGGCGCGAATGGCCGTCCAAGCAATCTGCAGTTGCTCCATGTCCCCTGGGCGCACAGCAGAAAATGATAAGCTTGACGACACGCGACCTATTCTCCCCCGACGCAATTTCAGCGCCTTTATTCCCCCAACTCGGCTACAAAGGTCCTTCAACCAAACGCCTCCGCGTCGGGTCTGAACGACCAAAGACCGATTGATGGATAGCAAACTGATTCGTTTGCTACCGAAAATGATTTCTGTGGCAGTCAGCCTGACTGATCAAGCGCCAGACTGTAAAAAAAACGAAATAAATAGAGTTGACTCAGAATCTCTAAGGGAATCCTAAACTTGTCTATAAAATACTGATTTTAAACGACTTTATTTCGAATAGAACAAAAGGTGACTGGCCCGAATCGTGGATTGAGGCCGGGTTCTGATTGCAGCGGAAAACGGGCATGAAAAAAGCCTGCCGAAATGGATCGACAGGCTTCCATTTTGGAGGAGAGGTGCGACCCTTAGGTCGCGCCCATTCCAATTAGGCGAGTGACGAAACGCGCTTCGTCAAGCGTGAGAATTTGCGAGCCACCGTGTTCTTGTGGAGAACGCCAGCAGCAACACCGCGCGCCATTTCCGGCTGAGCAGCGGCGAGAGCGGTTGAGGCAGCAGCCTTATCACCAGCTTCCAGCGCAGCTTCCACCTTCTTCACGAAAGTGCGGATGCGGCTGATGCGGTTATGGTTGATCACCGCACGACGAGCGTTGCGACGGATGCGCTTCTTGGCTTGCGGCGTATTCGCCATATCGACTAACCTCAATTTGTCCGAAACAAAAACGGCGCGGAATCACCCGCACCGGCGTGAACGGGGCCATTAACGCCGGTCGGCGCGCCGGTCAACCTTCATCGCTGGCATTTCGCGCAGTAAAAAGTCGATCGGCCATTATCGACCCGTCTTTTGACAGGTGCGCCGCAGGAGCAGGCCTGCCCTTCGCGCCCGTAAACGCGCCATTGCTTAAAGAAATAGCCCAATTCCCCATCGGGCCGGGCATAATCCCGCAAGGTTGATCCACCTGCTTCAATGGCCGATGCCAGCACTTGCTTTATCGCCGTCACCAGCTTGTTCAGACGGGCAATCGAAATGCTGCCGCCTGCGCGGCTTGGCGCAATGCCTGACATATTCAGCGCCTCGCACACATAGATATTACCAAGACCGGCAACCACGCGCTGATCAAGCAGCAGCGCCTTGATGGGGGCGGCGCGACCCGCAATCGCTTTGGCGAGCACTTTGGCGGTAAATCGTTCATCCAGCGGCTCAGGCCCCATGGCCGCAAAGGGCGAAAAGGCTGCAAGCTGATCGGTGCGGACAAGGTCTAACGAACCAAAGCGGCGCGGATCATCCAGCACCAATTGGCAGCCTCTGGCAGTTTCAACAATCAAATGCCCGTGCGGCCCGATAATCTCCGGGTCTATCTGCCACCGGCCCGACATCCCCAAATGGAAAATCAACGTATCGCCACGATCAGTCTCAATCAGCCCATATTTGGCGCGGCGGCCAAGGCCGATGACCTCGGCACCTTGCAGCCTTTGGCGTAAATCAACGGGAATGGGCCGACGCAAGTCTGCACGACGCGGTTCAACGCGCGTTAAACGCTCTCCGCGCAACACGGCAGCAAGCCCACGGACGGTGGTTTCAACTTCAGGAAGCTCTGGCACGCGATTCCGCTAGCGGGCGGCGCGCGGCTTGGCTAGAGGCTCGGCACATGACTGATACTGTGTCCTTTGGCTATGAAGATATTGCCGCTGAGGAAAAGCAGGCCCGCGTCGGCCAAGTCTTTTCCAGCGTGGCACGTCGCTATGACATTATGAACGACGCCATGTCGGGCGGATTGCACCGGCTGTGGAAGGATCGTTTTGTGGCGCGCGTCAAGCCGCGCCCCGGCGAAATGATCCTCGATATGGCGGGCGGCACGGGCGATATTGCCTTTCGTCTACAAAAACATGGTGCACTGGTCACAGTGTCCGACATTAACCCGGATATGCTGGCAGTTGGCATGGAACGCGCGGAAGAGCGTGAGATTGGCGGGCTGAGCTGGTCAGAACAAAATGCCGAAGAGTTGAGCTTTGATAGCAACAGTTTTGACGCCTACACGATTGCGTTCGGCATTCGGAACGTCACGCACATTGATAAGGCGCTGAAGGAAGCGCACCGCGTGCTAAAGCGCGGCGGTCGGTTCTTCTGCCTTGAATTTTCCACGACCACATGGCCGGGCTTTTCTGACGTCTATGATTTCTACTCGCACAAAATTGTCCCCAAGGTGGGGCAGATGATTGCGGGCGATGCAGACAGCTATCGCTATTTGATCGAATCGATCCGTCGGTTCCCCGATATGCCGCATTTTGAAGCGATGATTGGGGACGCTGGCTTTGTGCAAATCCGGCACGAACCCATTCTGGGCGGGCTGGTCGCCATTCATAGCGGTTGGAAGATTTGACCTCGCGGCTCACGCATCTCTGGCGGCTGCTGACATGGGGCCGCATCTTGGCGCGCCATGGCGCGTTGCTGGGTATTGAACAAAGCCCCGTGGCACCTGCTGGTGTGCGCAGGCTGGCCCGCATTGCACGGCTCGGTGCTTTCCTGCCGAAAACGCCCGATTATGCTGGCGCCTTTGAAAAAATCGGGCCCGCCGCCATCAAGCTGGGGCAAACGCTGGCCACAAGGCCCGATCTGGTCGGCGAAGATGCCGCGCGGGATTTGCTGCGCCTGCAAGATACGCTGCCTGCCCTGCCTTTTGACAAGGTGAAAGCTGCCGTTGAGCAATCGCTCGACGCCCCGCTGGACAGCCTGTTCCAATCGATTGACCCAGAGCCGGTGGGCGCGGCCTCAGTCGCGCAAGTGCACAAGGCCGTCACCAGTGATGGCCGGACCGTCGCGGTCAAGGTTTTGCGTCCCGGCATTGAAGCCAAATTTGCAAGCGACATTGAAACCTATGAGTGGATTGCCGCGCATGCGGCCGCGCGTGGTGGGGAACTGGCGCGTCTGCGCCCACGCGAAGTCATTGCCACGTTCAAGCAATGGACCTTGCGAGAGCTAGACTTGCGCCGCGAAGCTGCCGCCGCCTCTGAACTCCGCGCGATGATGTCTGCTGAGGATGGCTATGTCGTCCCCGAAATTGATTGGAAGCGCACCAGCCGCCGCGTCATGACCCTCGATTGGATTGATGGCATCAAGCTGACCGATCGTGCTGCGCTGGAGGCAGCGGGCATTGATTTAAAGGCGACCGCAACCACACTCGTCCGCACCTTTTTGGCGCAATCCATCACGCACGGCTTTTTCCATGCCGATTTGCATCAGGGCAATTTGTTCGTGCTGCCTGACGGCCGCATTGCGGCCATTGATTTTGGGATTATGGGCCGCATCCACCGCCAAGCGCGGATTTGGTTGGCGGAAATTCTTTATGGCCTGATCACGGGTAATTACCGCCGCGTGGCCGAAATCCATTTTGACGCGCAATATGTGCCCGCCCACCATAATGTGGATGAATTTACCACAGCGTTACGCGCTGTTGGTGAGCCTATTCGCGGGGTCCCGGTCAAAGACATCAGCGTTGGCAATATGTTGGATGGCCTTTTTGCCATCACGCGGGAATTTGACATGCCAACCCAGCCGCACTTGCTGCTGCTGCAAAAGACAATGGTCATGGTGGAAGGCGTGGCGTCCACGCTCGATCCAGAAATTAATATGTGGGATGCAGCGGGGCCATTTGTTGAAAATTGGCTGCGTGATGAACTGGGCCCAGAAGCCAAATTGGCAGACAGCATCTTGCGGGGCGCCCGAATATTGGCGGACCTGCCGGACCTCGTCCGCCGGATGGAACTGGCCTATCCCAAGCCGGGGGCTGCGCCACCTGCCCCGCCTTTGCCTGATATTCCCATCGGCCTGGACCAAGGCTGGCGCTATGCAGTGGCGGCGGCTTTGGGCGCCAGCGCCCTTTTTCTGGCGCAGATCCTTACGCAGATTTAACCAAATTCTGCCAATTCATTGCTCCATCGCGCTGACCCAATCCGGGGCGCGCCTAGGGGGCTTTTTGTGCTTCAGGATATTTCTGCCTTTACTCAGGCCCAGACTGCGGGCCAGCGGCCCCTGCAAGTTGCCATCATTGTTCCCACATTTAATGAGGCAGACAATATCGCCCCGCTTATCGCGCGGCTGTCTGCCGCCCTGACGGACTTTCAATGGGAAGTCATCTTCGTGGATGACAATTCCCCCGACCATACGGCCGATTTGGTGCGTCAATTGGCGCTGACCCATCCGCATATCCGCATTGTGCAACGCGTGGGTCGGCGGGGCCTGTCCAGCGCGGTGATTGAGGGGATGCTGGCCACAGCTGCTCCCATATTGGCCGTCATTGATGGCGATATGCAGCATGACGAAGCACTGTTGCCGCATCTGATCCGCGCCGTGGCCGATGGGCAGGCTGAGATTGCAGTCGGCACACGCTATGCCGCAGGCGGCGGCACCCAAGGCTGGGATGCAACTCGGCTGCGCCTATCCCGCGCCGCAACGCGGTTGGGCCAACTGGCGCTGCGCAGTCCGCTGTCTGATCCGATGAGTGGGTTTTTCGCGCTTTCGCGGGAGACATTGAGCGCCGCCCTTCCTCGGCTTTCTGGTATTGGATTCAAGATCTTGCTCGATATTGTTGCGTCTCTACCGCAGGCGCCACGGGTGGCGGAATTCCCCTATCAATTCCGCAATCGTGTGGCGGGTGAAAGCAAGGCAGACAGCCAAATCGCTGTCGAATATCTGATGCTGCTGGCTGACAAAACAATTGGCCGCATCTTACCCGTGCGGCTTTTGTCCTTCCTCATTGTCGGCGGCCTTGGGGTGGGCGTCCATTTGGCCGTGCTTGGCCTGTGCCTGATGCTGGGCATTGGCTTTGTCGATGGGCAGGTGGCCGCCGTTGCAATGGCCATCGGGTTTAACTTCTTCCTCAACAACATTCTGACTTATCGGGATCGGCGCTTGCGCGGCTGGCGCATTTGCAAAGGCTTGGTGTCTTTTTATGCCGTCTCGGCCATTGGAGCAGCCGCCAATATCGGCATTGGCAATTGGGTGCATGATATGGACCGGAGCTGGTGGCTATCGGCAATGGCGGGCATTGTTGTGGGCGCTGTTTGGAACTTCGCGGCTTCGTCCTTCGTTACATGGCGCAAATGACGCACGTGCCGCCTAAAAGTCGTTTCTTTGGGCTTGGCCAAGTGGCCGCCCGGCTTGTGCTGGCTCTTCTGGCGGCTGCCATGCTCGCAAGCCTGATCCCGGCCAGCCGCACACAGCAAATGCCGGTTGCCAAAACCCAAGCTGAAGATACGGATTTGTTGCTTTATCAAGCCATTATCCGGCGCATGCGGACGGGCGAGAGCTATTATTCCGCCGCCACAACAGAGCAACGCCAGCGCGGCTACCCGTTACAGCCCTTTGTCACTGTGCGGCTGCCGACATTGGCGAGCATCATTGCCTATATGGGCGATTGGGGCGCCAAGCTGATGCTGCTGGGCATCTGGGCAAGTGCAATATGGACCTGGCATCGTCGCCTACGCGCCTATATCCAGCCACAGCTATGGGCGCATCTGGGCGCGGCCATGCTGTTCAACAGTATCGGCCCAATTACCAAGACCCATTATGTGACGGTTCATGAATTCTGGGCGGGGGGCCTCGTCACACTATTCTTAGGCCTTTATCGACCAGAGCGATGGCTGCCGAGCGCACTTCTCGCCGCCGGTGCGCTGATGATACGCGAACATAGCCTGCCTTATGTCCTGATTATGGCAGCCCTTGCCTTTTGGCACCGGCGATGGCGCGAAACGGCTGGCTGGATTACAATTGTCCTTGGATTCAGCCTCGCATTGCTCGCTCATAGGCAGATGGTGACGGCTCTCATCCTGCCAACCGATCGAATTTCGGTGGGATGGGCCGAATTTGCCGGCATTGCCGGGGCGCTGACCTATTATCTTCAAACCAGTTGGCTCCGCCTCCTGCCCGATTTTCTGAGTTATCCCCTTATTGTTCTAAGCTTTTTTGGCTGGCTTTCTTGGCCGAACAGGCTTGCCCAAATCACAAGCCTGATCTTGCTGGGTTATGCAGCTATGTTTATGCTCGTGGGTCGGCCCGACACCTTTTACTGGGGGTTCATTGTTGGCCCGCTAATGGGCATGGGATTGATATTCCTTCGGATCGCCATTCCTGACCTTGTTCGTGCTGCATGGCCACGAAAACTGGACTTGGCGGTCAGATAGCGGCAAAGAGCCGTTCCAATGAATGGCAAACGGATCCTCTTGATTATCGGCGGCGGCATTGCAGCCTATAAATCGTGCGAGCTGGTGCGCGTATTGCGCCGTCGGGGGGCGTCTGTGCGCTGCGTGGTGACAGCGTCCGGCCAGAAATTCGTGACGCCAATGACCTTAGCCGCCTTGAGCGAAGATAAGGTTTATACGGACCTCTTCGACCTCAAAGACGAAGCAGAAATGGGCCATATCCAATTGTCGCGCCAAGCAGATTTGGTTGTGGTGGCGCCTGCCACGGCAGATTTGATGGCAAAAATGGCTGCTGGCATTGCCGATGATCTGGCGACGACTTTGTTGCTGGCAACAGATAAACCCGTGCTGGTCGCGCCTGCCATGAATGTGCGGATGTGGGACCACCCAGCAACGCGCCGCAATGTCGCAACGCTGCGCGCTGATGGCCTGACCGTGCTCAACCCAGATGAAGGCCCAATGGCCTGTGGGGAATTTGGCCCTGGCCGCCTGCCAGACCCCGAAGCGATTGCCGATGCAATTGCGGCCCAGCTTGATCCAGCGGCGAAACCACTCGCCGGAAAGCACGCGCTTGTAACCGCAGGGCCAACGCACGAGCCAATTGATCCCGTCCGCGTGATCGCCAACCGTTCTTCCGGCCTTCAGGGCTTTGCCATCGCCGAGGCGCTGGCAAAAGCTGGAGCACGCGTCACGCTGGTGGCTGGGCCTGTCAGCCTGCCAACACCTGCTGGCGTACACCGCGTCGATGTGGAAACAGCCGCCCAAATGGCAGCGGCCGTCGACGCAGCCTTGCCAGCCGATATTGCCGTGATGGTCGCGGCTGTCGCCGATTGGCGCGTTGATGCAGCACCCGCAAAGTTGAAGAAGGAAGCCGGGCCGCCACAGCTTAATTGGCAGAAAAACCCTGACATTCTGGCAACACTTTGCGCCTCGGCGCAGCGCCCCGGCCTTGTCATTGGCTTTGCCGCCGAAACAGAGAATGCGGCAGACCAAGGTGCTGCCAAGCGTGTCCGCAAGGGATGCGACTGGATTGTTGCCAATGATGTGTCGCAAGATCCCATGGGGGGTGCGCAAAACCGTGTCCATCTGATCCATGCCGATGGCACTGAAAATTGGGATCGGATGGATAAAACTCAAGTTGCTCAAATGCTTGTTCAAAGGATTTCAGATGCCCTTTGCGGAAATTGACATTGCATTGCAGCGCCTGCCGCATGGCGAAGGGCTACCTGCCCCGGCCTATGCAACAGCAGGGGCTGCGGGCATGGATGTTGTGGCGGCGGAAGATTTGGATCTGGCGCCCGGCGCACGCCATGCCGTTGCCACAGGCTTTGCGATGGCGATCCCTGAAGGCTTTGAAGTGCAAGTTCGCCCGCGCTCTGGCCTTGCGCTCAAACATGGCATTACCTGCCTCAACACGCCCGGCACAATTGACAGCGATTATCGCGGCGAAGTGAAGGTCATCCTCGCCAATTTGGGCGATGCACCCTTCCCCATTCGTCGCGGCGACCGCATTGCCCAGCTCGTGCCCGCGCCTGTGCAGCGCGCGCGCTTTGCAATGGTCGATAGTCTGGATGAAACCGCGCGAGGCAGCGGGGGCTTTGGCTCGACAGGGCAATGAGCCTGAATGACGAAGAGCTAGAGCGGTACGCGCGCCATATTGTCCTGCCCGATATTGGCGGGGCGGGGCAAAATGCCATCAAGGCGGCGCATATGCTGGTAATTGGTGCAGGCGGTATTGGCTCTCCTGTGATCCAATATCTGGCCGCCGCGGGTGTTGGTGCGCTGACCATCGTGGACGATGATGTCATCAGCCTGTCCAACCTTCAGCGCCAGACGCTCTACACCACGGCCGATATAGGCCAGCCAAAGGCGCAATTGGCCGCCGCGCGTGCACAGGCGCTCAACCCTCATGTGCACGTGACGGCCATTGCGGCGCGCGTCACGGCGTCGTCGCTCATGGGCCTGGGCATCGTTGGCGGGCACAGCCGCGTAGCCGGCGGCCGCACTGGCCTGCAGCCATTGAGAGGGACGGGTCTGCCCGG
>RFZB01000082.1 GCA_009920915.1 Sphingomonadaceae bacterium
CATTGCAATGGATCCGCCCCGCCACACCGGCCAGCGCCGCACCGTCGCGCCCGCCTTCGGCCCCAGTGAAGTCGCGGCAATGAGAGCCGAAGCGCAGGAGCGGACCGGTGCGTTGCTCGATAGTCTGCCCTTGGGAGAACCCTTTGATTGGGTTCAGAAAGTCTCGATCGAACTCACCACCGGGATGCTGGCGAAGCTCTTCGGCTTTCCTTGGGAAGAGCGCGCCAAACTGACTGCATGGTCCGACGCTGGCGGGGACATCGATCGGATCGTCAGCGAAGGCGGCTGGAGTTGGTTCAATTCGCAGATGGATGAAATGGGCGCGGCCTTCGCCGAGCTTTGGCAGCAGCGGTTGTCTAATCCAGGCCGGGACCTCATTTCGATCATGTCTCAGTCCGAGGCGATGAGCGAGATGGATCCTGTCGAATTTATCGGCAACATCGTGCTGCTGATCGTGGGCGGCAACGATACGACCCGCAACTCAATGTCGGCCTATGCCTATGGGCTGTCGCAGTTTCCAGATGAACGGGCGAAGCTGGAAGCCAATCCTGAGCTCATTCCCAACGCCGTGCAGGAACTGATCCGCTGGCAGACCCCACTGTCTTACATGCGCCGCACAGTGACTGAAGACACTGAGGTGGAAGGCGTCCGGATGAAGAAGGACGACATGGTCGCACTTTGGTACGTTTCGGCGAACCGCGACGAAAGCGTGTTCCGCGATGCCGACCGGATCATCGTCGATCGCGAGAATGCCCGGCGGCACCTCTCCTTCGGCTATGGCATCCACCGCTGCGTTGGTGCCCGTGTGGCCGAATTGCAGATGGTCACTCTGCTCGAAGAAATGGCCAAGCGGCGCCTGCGCGTAACCGCTGTGGCAGAACCTGAGCGTGTGCCGGCCAGCTTTGTTCATGGCTATCGCAAGCTGATGGTCGAACTGGCCCGCTATTAAAAGGATCTACCGCCATGAATGCAGTCTCCGAAGGGTATGTCCGCCATGAACGTGATGGGCGCATCTTGCGCATCACGATCGATAATCCGGCCAAGAAGAATAGCTTTTCGCCGGAGATGATGCAGCAGTTGTCCGCCGCGCTGACACTGCTGGATCAGGATCACGACCTGTGGGTCGGGGTGCTTTGCGCGGTTGGCAGCGATTTTACCGCAGGGCTCGACATGCCCAAGTTCTTCGGCCCCGCCGCTACATCGCGGCCCATTCCCGAAGATGCGATCGATCCGTTCGGGTTGTCGAGCCGCTGCCGCAAACCCATTGTCACAGCGGTCCAGGGCATCTGCTTCACAGTCGGGATCGAGATTGCGCTGGCGGGTGACATGGTTGTGGCCGCCGACGATACGCGGTTCTGCCAAATGGAGGCCAAACGCGGCATCGCCCCGTTCGGCGGCGCGCACTTCCGTTATCTCACCCGCGCCGGGTGGGGCGATGCGATGTACCACCTCCTGACCTGCGACGAATTCGGCGCGGCGGAAGCGTATCGTATCGGGCTGGTCCAGGAAGTGGTTCCCGCCGGGTCCCAGGTCGACCGTGCCATGGAACTGGCGCGGATCATTGCTGCGAATGCCCCGCTGGGTATTCAGATGACCAAAGAGGCCGGCCTGACTTTCACCGAAGCGGGTGAAGCAGCGGCCATCGCCTGCATCCCCGCCATCCGCGCCAGGGTGTTGGGCACCGAAGATGCAGCCGAAGGCATCCGCTCGTTTGTCGAACGCCGGCCTGCGCAGTTTCAAGGCAAGTAAGGAGACCTGATCGCATGGCCAATGCACCGACCGAAGTCGTCCGGTCCTTCCTCAAAGCTATGGAAGCGCTCGACTATCCCACTGCGACCGCCTTGGTCGCTCCCGATTGCACCTACACCAACCCGCCGCCGATCGGCACCGTTACCGGACCGGAAGGTGTCCGCGCGGTACTCGAACCCTTCTTCGCCCCGACCATCGAGAACGAGTTTCGAATCCTGCGCGAAGCCGCTGACGGACCGGTGGTGATTTGCGAACGGCTCGATCGGCACCGGCTATCGGACAAATGGGTCGAGCTTCCGGTTGCCGGCGTGTTCGAGGTACACAACGGTCAGATCACATACTGGCGCGATTATTTCGATGCGGCGACGATCCTGTCACAATGGCCAGCCGGGTGAGCCATCAGATGGACGTTCTCAGAACCGATGACAGCTACTTCGTTGGGCTTCCTGGTTATCCCTTCGCGCCCAACTATGTCGAAGACCTGCCAGGTTATGAAGGCATGAGGGTGCATTATCTCGACGAAGGCCCGAGCGATGCGGAAGTTACTTTTCTGTGCCTGCATGGACAGCCGGCGTGGTCCTATCTCTACCGCAAGATGATCCCCGTGTTCGCCAGTGCCGGGCACCGGGTGATTGCGCCAGACCTGTTGGGCTTTGGCCGCTCTGACAAGCCGGCTGACGAGGCAATCTATACCTTCGACTTCCACCGCGGAATGCTATGCGCCCTGCTCCAGGCGCTCGATCTGCAAAGCGTCGTTCTGGTCTGCCAGGACTGGGGCGGGATTCTGGGACTAACCATCCCGCCTGCTATGCCCGAGCGCTTCACCAGACTGCTGGTGATGAACACCACGATCCCGTTGGGCGAACCGGTCAGCGATGGCTTTGATCGCTGGCGCGCGTTCAACCGCAGCCGGCCCGACCTGGATATCGCCGGGCTGTTCCAGCGCAGCCAGCCCGACCTGTCTTCCGATGAAGCCGCGGCCTATGCCGCGCCATTCCCGGATGCCCGTTACAAGGCCGGGGTGCGACGCTTCCCCGAGCTGGTCATGACGGACCCCGGCATGCCTGGCATCGCCGAGGCCAAACGCGCGGTTCAGTTCTGGAACACGGAATGGTCGGGGCCGACGTTCATGGCGGTCGGAATGGCCGACCCGGTCCTCGGTCCCGATGTCATGGCGCGATTGCGGACTCAAATCCGTGGTTGTCCTGCGCCGCTCGAGGTGCCTGATGGGGGTCACTTCGTGCAGGAGAAGGGCGACCGTATCGCCCGCGCCGCGCTCTCCGCTTTTGGGCTGCGCTAATGGCACAAGGAATGACTCCTGACGGCATAGCCTGGATTGCGGCGGGCAAGCCCGATCCCGACAGTCCCAGCCTGCTGTTCATCCACGGTGCAGGCGCTAACAGCGCAGCCTGGTGGCAACAGTTCGAAGCCTTCTCGCACGATCGTCATTGTATCGCTTATGATCTGGCCGGGTTCGGAGCATCGAAGCCAATTGCTGGAACTAACTTGCGCGCAGAAATGGTGAATGCCGCTGCCGAGGTTATGGCCGCCGCCGGCGCGCGCCAGGCGCACCTCGTCTGCCAGTCGCTGGGCGGATGGACCGGTTTGCGGCTTGCCCTTGATCGACCGGAACTGGTGGCGAGTCTGGCCTTGTCCTGCACGCTTGCCGGTATCGCCCATGGTCCAGGGCTTGCGGCTTTTCAGCAGGCCGTTGCGAAGATGGACGAGCGCGGGCCTGCATCTCTGGGGCTGGGTGAGGAATTCGAATCTGCGCACCCGCTCAAGGCGTCGCTCTATCGCCAGCTCGGCGCGCTCAATCCACAGCAGGATCCGGCGCTTTCACAGCGACTGTTTGCCCCTGACTTTCTGGTTTCGCTATCGCAGTTGAAGCAAGTGGCCGCACCGACGCTTATTCTTACAGGTGGCGATGATAGAATCTGGCCGCCGGAATCGCTGGAAGGCCTGTCTGCGCACTTTGTCTGCGCGAAGTTCACAGTGATCTGGAAGTCTGGGCATTCGCCCTATTTCGAGCGACCTGCTCAGTTCAATCAAGCGATTGCCGATTTTGTCGGATCAACCTGAACCGCTTCTATGGCTTCAAAAAAGCTTACGGGCATGGGGCTATTTGGGTACTCTAGATTTGAGAGAACGTTGGATCAGGGTTCTGCATTCCCCAGCTTAAGTTACATCGAAAACAGTACGAACCAGTTCGCCTCTTCATTCCGCATGGCGCGCCAAAAGGCTATAACTTTCCATTTTCCACCGGCAGTTATGGCCTTGACCTGAGAGCCATTTGACTTGCCGGGGCTTGGGCCGCCCGCTTGGGTCTTCGCCCCCCCCCCGCCGTGGTTTGCAGAAATCCAAACTAACCGTTTCGGTATGTTCTCTCTCTTGAGATGTTATCATTTATGATCAACACTTTGTGCGCCCGTGAGAGGTGTAATGTTGAGGAGAGAGAGATGTTTAAGAAGGTTTTGGCCAGCGCACTGGCACTGGCTGCAAGCGGCGCCATGGCCGAAGAATATAAGGATTACACTGCCACAAAAGAGATTTGGAGTGTGACCTTTGTCAATGTGAACCCCAACCGCATGGATGACTATCTCATGGGGTTAAAGCAGACTTGGGTGCCCGTTTGCGAAGAGGGTAAAAAGGCAGGCATCATGCTCGACTGTTCCATAATGGTCAGCAACACGGCCTATAGCCGGGATTTCAATGTTATGTTGATCCAGAAGGCGCCGAGTGCCGCGGTAAGCGATCCCGATGAGGCAATGTATCGCAAGATTGATGCTGCGCTGAAAGCGAGACTTGCGCAGGATAAACGCAATGCGATTGTGACCAATTATGAATCGATGCGGACAATGTTTGGTTCGCAGGATTTCCGCAAAATCATCTACAAATAATCGAGATCCGCTCGCCGCGGGAGCGGCGGGCGGACTCGCATTTGCACGTGCGCTGCGCATTTTTAGGTGCCCCCAGTCGGCTTAACTCGATTGCTGGAGTGCGCCTATGGGGTGGAGGAGAGAGACATGGACAGGCGAAATTTCTTTTACAGCGCGACGGCTTTGCTGGCGGCTTCAATGCTCAAGGCGCGCGCAGCAGTTGCGTCCGACCAACGCGCTCTAAATCCTCCGGGCATTCGCACAGCGGGCATCCGCATGCTCCCCGTTATGGGAGGCAAGTATAAAGTCTGGACGAAGCGCGTCGGTCCGGCGGGCGATGATGGCCTTAAAGTTCTGCTGCTTCATGGCGGGCCGGGCTTTGGGCATGAATATTTCGAATGCTTTGAAGATTTCCTCCCACAAGCTGGGATCACATTTTATTATTATGACCAGCTTGGTTCGGCTTATTCGGACCAGCCAGACGATCCTGCTTTGTGGACGCTGCCACGCTTTGTGGAGGAAGTTGAAGACGTACGCCAAGGGTTGGGTCTCGAGCAGTTTGTCCTGTTGGGACATTCTTGGGGCGGGATGTTGGCAATTGACTATGCTCTGAAATACCAGCAGCATTTACGCGGGGTGGTCATTTCCAACATGACAGCGGGCATCCAATCTTATCTTGCCAATATTCCAGCACTCAAGGCGCTGCTCTCGCCCCAGAACAGGGCGCGACTGGAAGAGCTTGAGGCAGCACAAGATTACGACAATCCGGATTATATGCGGATCATGATGGAGGATGCTTACCCGCAAGTGATCTGTCGTTTGCAGCCATGGCCAGACTCGATCATGCGCAGCCTCATGCACGCCAATCAGAAAATATATAATCAGATGCAGGGCAAGAGTGAGTTCCAGGTCACGGGCAATCTCAAGGACTGGGAGCGGTGGGACCAATTGCACAAAATCACCGTGCCAACGCTCACTATTGGTGCCCGTCATGACACAGTGCCATTTGCCGACCTTCAACGGATGGCTAAATTGTTCCCGAACGGCCGAAATCTAACTTGTCCGAATGGGTCTCACATGGCGATGTGGGACGACCAGGCTGTCTATTTTGACGGGCTTTTAAGGTTTCTTAAGCCACTTATTGCCTAAAGCGCAGCAAATGGGCCCGTGACCAAGCATCATGCCAAGGTGCCAGACTTTGTGTACCCCGAGGATGCGAATGGGGGGCGTGGCGCGACCGCCCTGCGCCTGGTGACGCCCGCCAAAGTTGGCAGACATTTGTGTAATGCGAATTGCAATGAACTGCCTCGATCCCTTGCTTGAGCGCGACTGCGCTTTACCCAAATCTGGCAAGAGATATCTGCCTAAATCTTGTAGATCCTTATGATCTGCCCCCACTGAGTCGCCCAATTTCTATTTTAGGAATGGCCATCAAGGGAGGGGTGTCAGGTTTGTTTGACATTGTCATGTTAACCTGACATATAGCCAGAAAACCTGACATTAGACAGGATGGCATGAAGAACCGATTGAGAATTCTAAGAGCTGAAAAAGGATGGACCCAAGCTGAATTAGCGGGTCGCCTTGATGTGTCTCGTCAGGCGGTCAACGCGATTGAGAATGGGAAACACGACCCCTCTTTGAGCTTGGCCTTTCGCATCGCCCATTTGTTCGACCTCACGGTGGAACAGATATTTGCGGAACAGCGACCAGACTGATCCGACTGGAGACTGAACAATGACTGCACCAGATACATCGTCCCCATTTACTTCTTCTGGCGAGGCGCGCTCTCGCCGCCGCCGCCGGGTCTTTTACGCGATTTGTCTCTTCAGCTTGCTTCTCGGCTTGGCCACCGGTTTAGGCTTGGGACTCGCCAAAGACGGGGACCTAGAGCTCTCTCGCATGACGGCCTGGTCATTCGCGGCAATTGGCGGCCTGTTGATCGGAGGCGTTTCATTTTGGTTCTACAAATGGGCCGATGAGGTTGAGGTGAAGGACAACCTATGGGCTAATACGTTCGGTATGCATGTCGCATTCGCTGTCGGTATTCCATGGGCGATCTTGGCGGAGATGGGCCATGCCTCGGATTTAAGCCTGTCCATTGTTTTTCTCCTCATGGCCGGCTCAGCGGCGCTCTATTATTCCGCCGTTAAGCTCTGGCGGATGATCTAATCACGAATTTATCGGAGCCTATCTCATGAAAACCCGACTGAAAAAATCGCTTGTCGCGATTGCCGTTGCCTGCGGACTTGCGGCTGCCCCGGCGTTCGCCAAGCCGGTAGATGCTGACCCTGCCCTATGGGTGATGCGTGACGCTGATACGACCATATATTTGTTCGGGACCGTGCACCTTCTTCCCAAGCACTTGTCTTGGTTTGATGAGGGGATTGCAGACGCTTTCAAGGCGTCGGATGAACTCAAGCTGGAACTTTTGCCTGTCGATAATCCGGCCAGTCTAGGGCCGCTGGTGATGAAGTACGCCATGGACCCCAAGGGTCGCACAATGGCCCAACGTTTATCGAAAGAAGACCATGCCTCTTACGTCAAAGCGCTGAGTGAGATCGGCTTGCCCGCAGATCAACTTGAGCCATTCGAGCCTTGGTTCATTGGCCTTCAGGCAGTCGCGCTGATGTATGCCAAAGCGGGCTATGATCCGACGTCGGGCGGCGAGCAGATTTTAACTGAGGCGGCGCGCAAAGCGGGCAAGACGATCACCGCCTTTGAGACGCCTGAGCAACAGTTCGCCATGCTGGACGCGACGCCCGAGGCGGAGCAGTTGGTTGGCGTGCGCGATCTTAGCAAGCGCCGCGAGGAAGCCCTTTTGGTTATCTCAAAAATGATCGAGCAATGGGCGCGCGGTGACGCTGAGGGAACAGGGCGCCTTATGAATGAGGAGATGAAACAAACGCCAGAAACGGCTCGGATACTTCTCACCGAGCGCAATGTCCGTTGGGCAGCAGAGCTAAAAGACCGCCTGTCTCGTCCGGGTGTAGTCTTTGTTGCTGTCGGTGCAGGCCATCTTACAGGTGAAAATAGTGTGCAAAACCTTCTGACGAAGCACGGCATCAAGGTCGAAAGGGTTCGCTATTAACGAGCAGTAAGGCCTGGGGCCTTGTCAGACGATACCCATAGACCTGGGGTAGGTTCGTGACGGCGCGACATCAGGTCGGAATATTCTGGCGGCGCGCCGTCGCAAACCAAATGTGTCAGTCAACGCGCAGCTATACCTGCCGCCTGTTGCACAGCACTCACCAGCCTATGATAGGCATCCTGATTGTTGGTGACGCCGGCGACAGCAATCCCTGTGTCAGGCACATAATATGCAACGCTGCCCCAATAGCCGCTATGCCAATAGTAATCGCGGCCGTTGGCCCGCCCGACGAAGACGCCAAGGCGATAACCGTCAGCGCCCTTGTGCTGCCCCTGCCATAACATCTCGTGCAAGGTCTGGGGGCGATCGAAGAGGCGCCCCTCGAACAGTGCTGCGGTGAGTATCGCCAGATCCTTGGCCGACATCACGAGGCCGCCCCCGCCATGTAAGTCGACACTGGCGTCAAGATCCGTGACCTCTGCATCCCCGATGAACTGGCGCGCGCGCCTCGGCGCATGGCGGGGCTTGTCCTCCAATAACTCCCACCAGGTCGACTGCAACTTCAGGCGATCCAGTTGCAGTTGCGTGCGGACCGCTTTGCCCAAAGACTGGCCTGTAATCCGCTCGATGATGTCGCCAACAAGGATGTAGCCCGTGTCAGAATAATTAAAGACCGTGCCGGGCGGATTTAGCGGCTTGCCCCACGTCACCGCCAGGCGAACCTGGTCCTCACGGGTCCAGTGCTTGCCCGGCTGCGAGAGAACCAATGGCAGATAACGCTTGTCCTGGGCATGATCATAGATGCCGGCACTGTGGCTGAGGAGATGCCGCACCGTGATCCGGGCGGTGTCATAGCCGCCGTTGCGCATCAGCTCGTCCAGCCTTGGCGACATGAGCGGCCCAATCGCTGCGTCGAGATCGATGCGCCCTTGTTCCCACAGCCGCAAGACTGTTGCCGCCACGAACGTTTTCGTATTGCTGGCAACACGCACAGGCGTTTCGGGTCCAAGGGCTGGATTGGCAGCCGCGCCGTCCTTCCCAACTGTCGATAGGGCGAACGGCGAAGCCACCCCCTTGCCCGTCACGAACAGAGCCATGGGCCGCGGGGCGGCCGCAACCTCTGCCTGCAGCGTGTCTCGACCAATGGCTTGCGCAAACGCTGGCGAAATCGGCTGCATCACTATGCACAGGGTGATTGGGATGGCCCCAAAAAGCCCACCGATCGTGGTGCTGAACATCTTGGCTTTCAGATACATGATGTCATCATAGGCATTGCAGGCCACCATTGTCACGCGAGGTACCGCAGCTCATCCGCATAAATTAGGTCTGGAATATAGCCGATCAGCTTGTGGTTGGTCAGGTCAGATGCACAGAGCGGGGTGCCGTGGCGCTCCAGCTCCATGGCGGCTATGGCTATCTCATGGACTACCCCATCGAACGCTTCTGGCGCGACTTGCGCGTCCATTCTATCCTAGAAGGAACCAACCAAATCATGCGC
>RFZB01000083.1 GCA_009920915.1 Sphingomonadaceae bacterium
CCCCATTCGGGCACAGCAGCATAAGAGGTCAGCTCAATCGACCAAGCCGTATTGGCATTGATCGGCCGATCGCCGCGGGGGTCAGCCTTTTGGTTGTCCCAAAAGCCAATAGAGGGGCCTGCGCCATGCCCGTGCAAGCCAATGGGGTGGCTGTAGATTGACGGGTCCAGCCCCGCAGCCAGAGCCTCGGCGCGGGCGCGGGCCAGCACCTCATTGCCGCTACGCCCAACGACAAAATGCCGCCTGAGAATATCCTGCACGCGGTTGCTGTTGGCCAGCCCTTGCCGCAGCCCGGCGGGCGCCTGAGTTTCCCCCGGCTTTAGCACATAGGCCAGATGCTGCGTATCGGTGTTCAGCCGCAAATAGGTGATACCAAAATCTGTCCAGAGCAGATCGCCCGGCTGGATCACCTCTGCCCCGTCGATCATGCCAGCAGCCCCCTGGCGTTGGATTGCAACCGAGGGATGAAACCACGGCGTCAGGCCCAGCTGCATCAGCCGATCTCGATACCACCATTGCACCTGCTCGGCCGTGGTGACCCCCGGGGTAATGACCTTGCGGGAAAATGCCTCGGCAATTACGGCATGGGCAGTGCGCACAATATTTGGGTAAAGCGCCATTTCAAACGGGGTGCGTGTTTCCAGCCAGCCAATGGCAAGGTCTTCCCCGCTCACCACGCGCGGGTGCAAAGCAGCCGGCAGTGCCGCCATGAATTTTTGATATTGGCTCAGCGTCATGCCATCGGCAAATTGGTGTAGGTCCGATGTGTTGATGGCAATTTTGGCGGGGTTCCGCGCGGCAATAATCTCGGCCACGGCCCGCCATTGATCAGGCTGTTTGGCCGGATCCCAAGCCGGTGCAAAATGCCCGCCAAGGCCATAGCGGCTCACGGTCAGACGCTCGACTGGCTTGCCCTGACCCGGATCATAAAAAATCAAAATCGTGCGGCGGCGCGCGTGCATATTTTGCGCATCCAGCATCGAGGCGACAACAGGCTCTTCAAAATATTCGCGCGCGACCAACAGCCACAGATCAATGCCATGTTCGCGCATAAGGGCGGGGACCAGCTGGTCAAGCCGCAGTGCCAAACTGCGATTTTCCAATTCCGCCCGATCGCGGGGCGATAAAATGGGCGGCAGGGCCGGGGCGGAGACTTCCGTCTCGCGAAAATCAAGCTGCGCCCATGCCGCACTGCTCGACACAGCTATGAGGCTTGCAACAAGCGCACCCCCCAACCCCAATGTTTTTGCCATTTGCCCCCCCACATTACGACTGGGGGCAACAGTGACGCGTCAGACCGCCCGGATCAAGGCTGGAGCGCTGCTTTTAGACAATTGGTTTAACCATCATGAACCGCCTTAATCCAAGGACCAAAGGCGGAATTGCCAAGCCAGCTGAGCTGGGTTTCAGCAGACACCCGGTTAATCGCCTCTTGCGGCTTATTGCCCGGATGCACCGCGCGGGGAGGGGCGGCTCTTTTGCTCGGTCTTCTGACCTGCTAGGGCGGCCCATGCTTAATTTGAATGGGATCACAGTTCGCCTTGGTGGGCGGACCATCATCGACGACGCAACGGCGAAATTGCCGCCCCGCGGGCGAATTGGCCTGATCGGACGAAATGGCGCCGGCAAATCGACATTGGTGAGAGTGATCGCCGGGATGCTCGAGCCAGATAGTGGCGACGTGGCGATGCCCCGTGGCAGTCGCCTTGGCTATATCGCCCAAGAGGCCCCCGGCGGTGATGCCACACCTTTTGAAACCGTGATCGCCGCGGACGTTGAGCGTGCCGCGCTGATGCTGGAAAGCGAAAGCTGTGCCGATGCCGAGCGCTTGGCGGAAATTCATGAACGGTTGATTGCCATTGATGCGCATGCAGCGCCCAGCCGGGCGGCGCGGATTCTGGTTGGGCTTGGCTTTGACGAAGCGGCGCAGCACCGGCCCTTAGAGAGTTTTTCCGGCGGCTGGCGTATGCGTGTTGCCTTGGCCGCGTTGCTGTTTTCGCAACCTGATCTGCTGCTGCTCGACGAGCCCTCTAACCATCTTGATCTTGAAGCCGTGCTTTGGCTTGAGGACTTCCTCAGATCATATCCCGCCACAATCTTGCTCGTCAGCCATGAGCGTGATTTTCTGAACAATGTCGTGGATCATATTCTCCACTTATCGGCTGGCAAGCTTACGCTCTACCCGGGCGGCTATGACGCGTTTGAGCGGCAGCGTGCTGAGCGGCAGGCCCAAATTGCCTCTGCCCGCGCAAAACAGCAGGCCGAGCGTGAGCGTCTTCAAGACTATGTCGCGCGCAATTCCGCCCGGGCCTCAACCGCAAAACAGGCCCAATCGCGCGCAAAGGCGCTTGCCAAGCTGCAGCCCATTGCTGAGCTGATTGACGATCCATCGCTCAGCTTTGATTTCCCAAATCCGGATAAGCTGAACCCGCCGCTCATCACGCTCGATTTTGCCTCGGTGGGCTATGGTGACACGCCCGTGCTTCGGCAGCTGAACTTGCGGCTCGATCCGGATGATCGACTGGCGCTGCTGGGCCGCAATGGAAATGGGAAGACCACGCTGGCGCGCCTCCTTGCCGCGCAGCTGACGCCTTTGGACGGGGCGATGACGGCCAGCAGCAAGATGCGCGTGGGGTATTTTACCCAATATCAAGTGGAAGAACTGGATCCGGCGGAAACGCCCTTGCAGCATATGACGGTGCTGATGAAAGGCGCCAGCCCCTCAGCGGTGCGGGCGCAGCTTGGCCGCTTTGGGTTTTCAGGCCCGAAGGCGACAACTGAGGTGGGCAAGCTGTCTGGCGGCGAGCGGGCACGGCTGGCGCTGGCGCTGATCACCTTTGAGGCGCCGCACCTCCTGATCCTCGACGAACCGACCAACCATCTGGATGTCGATGCCCGCGAAGCGTTGATCCAAGCGCTCAACGGCTATTCCGGCGCCGTAGTGATCGTCAGCCATGACCGGCATATGCTGGACATGACGGCCGACCGCTTGGTGCTTGTGGATGGCGGGGCCGCCAATGAATTTGATGGCTCCATTGATGACTATATTGGTTTCGTGTTGGCGAAAGACCCGGCCCCAGCGCGTAAGGACGGGATCAACAAGAAAGACCAGCGCAAAGCTGCCGCTGATGCGCGCGCGAAAGGGCAGGAATCCAGAAAGCGCGCCCACGAAGCTGAGAAGGAACTCGACAGGCTGGTGGCCCAACGCAACGCCATTGATCAGGCGATGTTCGATCCCGCAAGTGCAGACGCGTCGCTCCAAAAGCTGACTGTCACGGACTTGATGAAGCGCCGTGCCGATATCGTCACCTCGATTGAAGCGGCAGAAGCCATCTGGCTGGAAGCGAGTGAAGCTCTCGAAGCGATGACAGCTTAGGGTGCGAGTAAAAAGGTGACAGCGTCACTTTCTTTCGCTAACACGCGCGCCCATGAACGCATGGGTCCGAGAGTCGAAGGCAGGGAAATCGCTGTTCGCGATTGCGGTGCTGCTCACTCTCTCCCTGCGCATTCTTATCCCAACTGGCTTTATGCCATCGGTCAATGCCCAAGGCCTGGTTGTCGAACTCTGCTCGGGCGTAAGCGGCCAGACTGTTACGATTGACCTGGGCAAAAAGCATCCCGGCGAGACGGAACAGCACGCCGCTGACAATCCCTGCCTGTTCGCAGGGGGCTTGGGTCATGGCCTGCTTGCCAGTGATGAGCTGCCAACCATCCTGCCCTTTGGCCGCCGCCATCTCAAGGCCCGCCTGCGCTGAGCTAAGCTCGCGCAGCGGACAACAAAACCTCGTTCGCTGCTGATCTGCGCGCAGGCTGTGCCTGGGCGCGTGTCTGGCATCCGCTTTGGATGGTCAGGCTCTTCAGGGACCAGGTTAAAACATGTCTAAATATACTGGGGCGCATGCGCTCAAAACTTCACTCACATCATCCACGATTGCCCTTGCCGCAGCGCTGACGTCGACAACTGCCTTTGCAGAAGAGGCCCCCTCCTCCTCAGCTATGGCTACAGACGCGCCAACGATTTTTGTGGTCGGCCAACAAGACACGCCCATCACCGTGGTCCCACGCGGGCTATCTGTATCGCTCGGTCAGGAGGAATTCGGGGCCGTCAACGCGCTCAATGTCGAAGACCTGATGAAGTACGCGCCCAACTTCTTTGTTCGCAAACGGTTTGCGGGCGATGACAATGCCGTGGTCGCCCTGCGCGGCGCCAATAGCATTCAGAGCGCCCGAACCATCGTCATGGTCGATGGCTTTGTCGTCTCGAACTTCCTTGGCAACCGCTGGGACTTTCCCCCCAAATGGAACGTGGTCGGCCCAGCCGAAGTCCGGCAGTTCGACATTGTCTATGGCCCCTATTCAGCGCGCTATGGCGGCAATTCAATGGGCGGGGTCATCTCGGTGACAACGCAGAAGCCCCAAGAAACCGGGGCCTATGCAACGGCCCAAACCATAATCATGCCGTTCAAGGAATATGGCTTTGAAGAGACGTTCAAGGGCTATAGCCTGGAAGGCGGCGTCAACTGGACGCAAAAAGATGGCCCGTGGTCAGTCCGTGTTTCCGGCCGCCATTTCGAGAACACCGGCCAATCGATGACTTATAATCTGCTGACGGCGACAACGGGCACAGGCACCGCTGTTACGGGAGCTTATGTCGACCCGCGCCTTGCCACACCGGTTTTCGGGGCCGCTTCGCCTGTTAATGTCACGCAAGATCAAGCGCGGCTGCGCATTGGCTATGAAACTGCGGGCGGTTGGCAGATTGAAGCGCTGGGCATGGCCTGGCTGACCAAGCAGGACCTGACAGACGCGCGCAGCTGGTTGACCAATGCGGCCACTGGCGCCCCAGTCCATCAAGGCAAGGTCAGCTTCGGCGGCCGTGTCTGGAATGCGACTGGCCTCACCCTGTCAAAGACGCGCCGAACCGAATATCTGGTCGGCCTCAAGCTGGCCGGTCCCGCAGCTGGATGGGACATGACCTTAAACCTGTCACGATATTGGATCCCCAAATGGGATACGCGCACATCCCGGGATTATGCGACCGGCGTTGCGCTGGGACAGGGCACACAGTCGCGCGTGAACGCGCCCGGTTGGACTGCGGGGGATGTCACAGTCGAACGTGCGTTCGGCCAGCACAAGATCGCCTTCGGGGCAAATGCCAATGCCTATCAAACCTCAACTGATAGCTTTGCGACCACAAATTGGGAGGCAGCGACCTCGCCCACATATTCAACCTCAACCTATGGCAAGACCAGCCTTTGGGGGCTGTGGGGAGAAGACGCCATTGACCTTGGCAGCAGCTGGGTTCTGACCGGGGGCATAAGATTTGATGGCTGGCGCGCCTATGATGGCGGCATCGCAAAGCTGTATTCAGGCGCACGCAAGGATGATCGCTATCCAACGCGAACTGGTAACAGCTTCAGTCCCAAGCTGAGCCTGCAAGGCGAACTGACTGACACCTTGGCCGTCCAGATGAGCCTTGGCACCGCCAAGCGCTTTCCCACGGTTGGTGAGCTGTACCAGGGCCGGTTTGATGACATTTCGCAAGCCATCGATCCGCAAAGCTACGACCCCAATCTGCGGGCCGAACGCTCTCAAGACGCAAACCTCATCCTGCGTCATCGGTCCAGCAAAGCGCAGACCACGCTCAGCCTGTTCTATCAGAACATCAAGGATGCCATTTTCAGCTTTAGTGGCCTCAATCAGTTCGGCACGGTCATCACCAGCTACAAAAATGTCGATCGGGTCCGACAATATGGTGTCGAGCTGATGGTCGAGGCGAGGAGCATTTTGGTGGATGGCCTGGATGTCGATGCGAACTTGGCCTGGCTTGATGCCAAGACGGTGAAGAACGCGGCCAACCCGGCCGCCGAAGGGGTTCAGTTCCCCCGCATCCCGGAATGGCGGTCTAACGGCAACATTCGATATCAGGTGGCTGATCCGATCAAAGCGTCGCTAGGCTGGCGCTATGCGTCGCGTCCCAACTCCGACTTGTTCGGACTGGTCCGCGGGGACGCTTATGGATTCCAGACTGAATATTTCACTGTCGACACCCGCCTGACCTGGCAACTCAACACGTCGCTCGAACTGGGCGCAGGGATCGATAACCTGTTCAACGATCAAGCCTATGTGTCGCATCCGCTCCCCCAGCGCACGTTCGTCCTTGATCTTAAAGCGAAGTGGTAAGGTCATGAACGAGCCAACTCCCAAAGCATCGCTTTATAGGATGATCTGGCGCTGGCATTTTTATGCCGGCCTGTTCGTTGTGCCGATGGTGTTGATTCTGTCTTTGACCGGCGCAGCTTATCTGTTCAAACCACAGGTGGAGCGCTGGGAAGAGCGCGCCTGGCGTAACCTGCCGACAAAGGGCGCGGTATCGCCTGACGATCAGGTAAAGGCTGCGCTTGCGGCTTACCCGGGCGCGCGACTCCATTCCTATCGCCTGCCGCAGAGCGACAGCGATGCCGTTTTAATCCATATTGCGCTTGCAGCGAGCGGCGATGGACGGCCCGACATGCGCGACGTTTATGTCTCGCCGCAGGGTAAGGTGGTCGGCACGCTCAATCCAGAACGACGGATCATGCAAGTTGTGCGCGACGTTCATGGTCAACTTTTACTCGGCAAGCGCGGCAGCTGGATTGTCGAGCTGGCCGCAAGCTGGGCCATCGTCATGATCTTGACCGGGCTTTACCTCTGGTGGCCGCGCGGGCGCGGCTTGGCTGGTGTCGTCTGGCCGCGCCTGTCCGGCGGCAAGAAGATAATGTGGCGCGATTTTCATGCTGTAACTGGCTTCTGGGTCTCTGGCCTTGCCATGGTGCTGTTGCTCACGGGGCTTCCCTGGGCGGACGTTTGGGGCCGTGCGTTCAAGGCCGTTCGCGCAGAGATGGGCTGGGTCAAAGGTCAGCAGGATTGGACCATTGGCGGCCAGCCTGCCGGCGGCACAGATCATGCCGAGCACGACCACGCAGCGATGGCGGCAAGCAATGCAGCAATGCCAGCCATGTCCCACGTCATGCCGGATGGTAGCGTGATGACTATGGCCATGACCCCGGTTTCGCTCAGCCAAATCGTTGCCGAAGCCAAGAGTCAGCGCTTGCCCTTCCCGGTGATCGTTACGCCGCCGGGGGGAGAACAGCGCTTTGGCACGAGCGCAACGACGAATTGGTCGGTTCAGTCTGAAACGCAAAACAGGCCGCAGCGTGTGACACTCACCTATGATCCCATGACCGGCCGTCAGACGTCCCGCGACACATTTTCTGATAAGCACATCATCGACCAGATAATTGGCTATGGTGTGGCATGGCATGAAGGTCAGCTTTTTGGGTGGGTTAACCAGCTGATTGGTGTGGCAACAGCCCTGATGCTCATGACCTTGTCGGTAACGGGCTTTGTCATGTGGCGGCGGCGTAAACCGGAGGGGCAGCTTGGTGCGCCAACCGCGCCTATAGCTTTACCAAGGCTGAAGGGTGTCGCAGGTCTTGTGGTCGGGCTGGCGGCTGTCTTGCCCCTGTTGGCGGCGTCACTGCTGGCAATGTGGCTCTTTGAGCGGCTGATCTTACGCCAGTTTCCTCGCCTCGCGCGCTGGCTCGGCCTGAACGTCGGCGACGCGCGATAGCGGCGCGGGATACGCGCCCAACCAAGTGGAAACCCAACAAAAATAGGAGGCGCGTTCGCAACCTGCTGGAACAAGACTCAGCCTATGGCCTTTTGACGCGCCTGCCGTGAAGAGAATTCAGCGCTTACAGCCAATCCGCACCCTCGGGCGGGCGAATGGGCAGCTTGAGGTAATGAACGGCATTTGCCTCGGGCGGCGGCAGATGCCCAGCCCGAATGTTGACCTGTATGGACGGCTTCCCATCCACCATTTGTGCAGTCCCTGCCGCGTGCAACGCAGCGGGCGGCTTTTGGTCACATCGTGCTTGTCACGCAGCCGCGCGGATCAGGCGTCGCCGCTGGCTTCCAGCATTTTGATAATGCCCGAAAAATCTACTTGGCCTTGGTCAAGGTCAGCAAACGCCTGATACAGCTCGGCCGCGCGCGCACCCATGGGGACAGCCGCATTGACTTGCTCTGCCGCCTGCATGGCGAGCAGCAAGTCTTTCAGCATGAGGTTGGTGGCAAAGCCGCCACGATATTCGTCATCTGCCGGGCTTTGCGGGCCAACGCCGGGCACGGGGCAATAGCTGGTCATCGACCAGCTTTGGCCCGAGGCCTTGGACGAAATGTCGTAAAACACTTTGGGATCAAGGCCCAGTTTTTGCGCCATCACAAAAGCTTCGCACGTCGCGATCATTGTCGCGCCGAGGATCATGTTATTACAGATTTTGGCAGCTTGGCCGGCGCCACTGGTGCCAGCATGGATGACAGCCTTGCCCATTGCCGCCAAGACTGGCTGGGCGTGGTCAAACGCGCTGGGCGTGCCGCCAACCATGAAGGTCAGCGTGCCCGCATTGGCCGCGGCAATCCCGCCAGAGACGGGGGCATCCACCATTTCATAGCCGCCGCGCTTGGCCGCATCGCGCGCCACTTTGCGGGCCGTGTCCACATCAATGGTCGAACAATCAATGAATGTGGAGGACCGGGGGGCATGGCCAATAATCTCGTTGGAATAGACCTCGTCGACAATTTTGCCATTGGGCAACATCGTCACCACAATCTGGGCATCCGCCACGGCCTCTTTAACTGAGGTGCATGGGGTGCAGCCCTTGTCCTTGGCACGCGCCAAGGCGTCTTTGGACACATCAAAAGCGCGCACCTCATGGCCGACACGCGCCAAATTGGCCGCCATGCCGCCGCCCATATTGCCCAACCCAATAAAGCCGATTTTCATTATCTCGTTCTCCACACCCAAAAAGCCTGAACTTCACTCATGCCTTAGTGAGCTCCCGACCGATGATCATGCGCATGATTTGGTTGGTTCCTTCTAGGATAGAATGGACGCGCAAGTCGCGCCAGAAGCGTT
>RFZB01000084.1 GCA_009920915.1 Sphingomonadaceae bacterium
GCCGCAAAATGCACCTGCACGCGCGTCGCCTGCGCGTTGATCATCCCGATGGCGGGCACATGGAAGTGCGGGCAGATTTGCCCCAGCATTTCTTGGAAAGTCTAAAGGATTTGGGCTTTGAGCTTCCCGATGGCGATGCGCTGCCGCTGGATGACATCAAGTTTAGCGAAACGCCGGAAGGCAAGAAGCGCGCCCAAGCCCATAAGGCGAAGGCCGCGCGCAAAGAGCGTAAGGGCGAACGTCGTGGACGCGGTGCTGCGCGGTCCGCAGGTCCAGCAAAGCGCGACAAGGCGCCCTCTAAGCGCCCACGGAGCTAGGCTATGCACCCCAGCCCCGCCTTTCGATGGGAAGATCGTGTGGCTTTGCAGGATTTTGCCCACGCCATTGGCTTTGGTGTCCTATTTGCCCAAACGCCCGAGGGGCCACGCGTTGCACACGTGCCCTTTGTGGTGACGCAAGAGAATAACTTTGCCATCCATTTGGCGCGGAGCAATGCCTTGGCGCGGCATTTGGACGGGGCAACAGCTTTGCTCGTTGTCACTGGCCCCGACGGTTATGTTAGCCCGGATCATTATGGCATCCCCGACCAAGTCCCCACTTGGAATTATGTGGCCGCCGAATTTGAAGGCCAGATGGCACGGCTGGATCAGGCAGGATTGCTGGCCCAAATTGATGCCCTGTCGGCGCAGGAAGAGGCGCGACTGGCGCCCAAGCGCCCTTGGACACGCGCAAAGACAAATCCTGGCGTGATCGACAAGCTGTTGGCGGGTATTTGGGGGTTTGAATTGCAAGTCACGCAGTGGCGCGGCACGGCCAAGCTGAGCCAGAATAAGGGCGAAGACGTCCGTCTGCGCACGGCAGATGCGCTTGAAGCCGAAGGCAAGGCGGCCTTGGCCCAGCTGATGCGGACATTGCCCGTATGAACCGGCTTGCGCTGTTTGATTGTGATGGCACGTTGGTCGATAGCCAGCAGAACATCATTCTGTGCGTCAATGCGGCATTTGAACGCGCCGGGCTGGCCCCGCCGACGCGGGCGGCCACCAAGGCCATTGTCGGCCTCAGCCTGTTGCCTGCCATGCAGGCGCTGCTGCCCGATGCGTCGCATGATCTGCACGTCCAATTGGCAGAAGATTATAAAACTGCCTTTCAGCGGATGCGTGGTCAGGGCCTTGTCGAAGAGCCCCTTTTTGACGGCATTGCCGCGGCGCTAGATGCGTTGGAAGCGGAGGGCTGGTTGCTGGGCGTCGCCACGGGCAAGTCTGACCGCGGGCTGGATTTATGCTTGCGTCACCACGGTCTGCGCGACCGCTTTATCACCCTGCAAACAGCGGATCGGCATCCGTCCAAGCCGCACCCGTCCATGGTTGAACAGGCGATGGCGGACGCAGGTGCGGCCCCCCACACAACAGTGATGATTGGCGATACCAGCTTTGATATGGCGATGGGCGTGGCGGCTGGCGCGCGGTCATTGGGCGTGAGCTGGGGCTATCACCCCGTGGACGATCTTTGGGCGGCTGGCGCTTATCACGTCACCGACCATCCCGATTTTTTATTGGAGGCATTGGCATGAGCAAGGCAGATGACGTGGCGGCCCAGCGCTTTGCGCTGATGAATTTGGCGCGTTTTGCGTCCGTCGCGCTGGTCTTTCTGGGCATTGCCAACATCGCGGGCAAGCTGTTGCCTGAGGCAAAGCCCTTTTTGGGCTATGCCTTGTTCTTTTTGGGGGTTGGCGGTTTTTATGGCCTGCCGATTGTGTTGAAGCGCCGTTGGCGCACGGGGGATGAATGAAGCGCTTTTATAAAAGCGTGACGACCAGCGATGAAGGTGGCGTCCTGCTGGATGGGCGCCCCGTCCGCACTCCTGCGCGTGCGCCTTTGCTAATGCCAACGCCCGGCTTGGCAGAGGCAGTGGCAGCCGAATGGGCGGCGCAAGGCGAAGAAATTCGTCCGCAAGATATGCCCCTGACAGGCCTTGCCAATGCTGCCATTGATCGCGTGGCACCCGACCATGCTGGGTTCGCAGCAGGCCTTGCCCAATATGGCGAGACGGAATTGCTCTGCTATCGGGCGGACAGTCCCCCAGACTTGATTGTCCGTCAGCAGGAGCGCTGGGACCCGCTGCTCGATTGGGCGCGCCGGCAATATGATGTGGAGTTTACGCTCGTCACGGGCATTATACATCAGCCGCAACCCATGGCCACTGTGCTGCGCTTAGGCGATGCTGTGGCGGCAGCCAGCGCGCATCAATTGGCCGCCTTATCGCCGCTTGTCACGATCGGTGGATCGCTGGTGATTGGGCTGGCGCTGCTGGAAGAAGCGGTGCTGCCCGAAGACGCTTTTGCCATCGCGCATTTGGATGAGCTGTGGCAGGCCGAACAATGGGGCGAAGATGATTGGGCGCTTGACGCGCGCAATGCCCGCAAGCGCGATTTTTTGGCCGCCTGCCGCTTTCTAGAGCTGCTTTAAAGTCTTCGGGCCGTGCTCCGGCCCGGAGTACGCGGAGACGTGATCCTTCAGTCCCGCCCGGATTTGGCAAGGCTGCGGACAAAGCCAATCAACCCTGTTTGGCGGCTGCGCTTCAGGCGTTCCGCCTCCAAAATGGTTTTCACATTCTGAAAGCACTGCTCCACATCATCATTGACGAGGACATAATCATAGCCATCCCAGTGGCTGATTTCGGCTGTGGCGCGGGCCATGCGTCCGGCAATCACCTCTTCGCTATCCGTCCCGCGGGCACGCAAGCGGCGCTCGAGTTCATCGAGCGACGGCGGAAAAATGAAGACACGGACAACATCGCCGCCCGCTTGTTGGTACAGCTGCTGTGCGCCCTGCCAATCAATATCGAACAGCACATCGCGGCCATCAGACAAGGCCTTTTCGACGGGCGCGCGGGGCGTGCCATAGCGATTGCCAAAGACGTGCGCCCATTCCAGAAAGTCATTCTCGGCGACCATCTGGCGAAACTGCTCAACCTCTACAAAATGATAATCCTGCCCATCGACTTCGCCGGGACGCGGCGGACGCGTTGTCGCTGAAACGGACATTTCAAGGCCCGCATCTGAGGCCAGCAACTTACGCGAAATTGTCGATTTGCCGGCACCTGAAGGCGACGACACAATGAAGAGAATGCCACGCCGCTTAAACTTGTGCGGGTCTTTAGGGTCAATCTGGGCCATGGCCGCTCTTGCAACGACAGGCGGCGCGCGTCAATTGCCAGACTGGGCCGGCTTGGCACGACTGGAGGCCGGGGCTCTATTTCTTGCGGCCAAAATCCACGGTGACGACGTTTGAGCCATCTTCAATGGGCAAGGCGCGCGGCCCATCATTTTCAGCCTCGCCATGCTCTGGCACATCATCTTCATCAAAATTGACTTGGAAGTGCAGCGCAAATTCCACAGCCGGATCAACAAAGGCCGTGATCGCGTCGAACGGGATCACCAGCTTGGTCGGCACTTGGCTAAAGGTCAGGCCCACTTCAAAGCCGTGGTCATCGACATTCAAGTCCCAGAATTTATTCTGCAGCACCACAGTCATCTCATCGGGGAAGCGCTGGCGCAGATGATCGGGGATGATCACGCCGGGTGCCGATGTTTTGAAGGTGATGTAAAAATGATGCCCGCCCGGCAAATCGAGGTTAGATTGGATGCCACTCAGCACCCGTCCCACCACGGCGCGCAGCGCCTCTTGCACAATATCATCATAGGGAATCAGGCTGTCGGGCATATCATCTGTCATAATGCACAAGACGTTGGACGCTTGGGAACCTGCGGTCAAGCGGTTGCGCGTGCGTGTGGGGGCGCTATAGGCCTTTGACCATGCGGACCGCGACGATTCAGCGCCAGACCAGCGAGACCTCAATTGAGGTTGAACTGAACTTGGATGGCACGGGGCTTTACGAAGTCTCAACAGGCATTGGCTTTTTGGACCATATGCTGGAGCAACTCTCGCGCCATTCGCTGATTGACTTGAAGGTCAAGACCGTCGGCGACCTCCATGTTGATCAGCACCACACCACCGAAGACACGGGCATTGCGATTGGTGAGGCTGTGTTGAAGGCATTGGGCGATAAAAAGGGCATTACCCGTTATGGCCATGCCTATGCGCCGATGGATGAAACGCTGACCCGCTGTGCGCTGGATATTTCGGGTCGACCTTGGCTTGTCTTCAAGGCAGACTTTGGCACGCCGCGTCTGGGCGAATGGGATACCGAGCTGATTGAACATTGGTTCCACAGCTTTGCGCAAGCCGCAGGCATCACGCTGCATATTGAAAATCTCTACGGCTCCAACAACCATCATGTTGTCGAAAGCTGTTACAAGTCGCTCGCGCGAGCGCTGCGGGTCGCGGTGGAAATTGATGCGCGCAAGGCCGATGCCATTCCCTCGACCAAGGGGATGCTGTGAGCCTCGCCCTGATCGATTATGGCGCGGGAAACCTCCAATCGGTCAGGAATGCGCTTAAAGCCGCTGGGGCTGAGGATGTTGTCGTCACAGCTGATCCAGATGCCGTGCGCCATGCGGATCGCATTGTTTTGCCGGGTGTCGGCGCCTTTGCCCATTGCATGATCGCGCTGACCGCCATTGATGGCATGGTTGATGCCCTCAATGATCGCGTCATCGCGCAGGGCCACCCCTTTCTCGGCATTTGTGTCGGGATGCAGTTGATGGCCGAGGCGGGCGAAGAACATGGCCGCCATCAGGGGCTGGCCTGGATCTCCGGCACAGTGCGCAGAATTGAACCGACAAATCCGGCGCTGAAAGTCCCGCATATGGGCTGGAATGATGTTGTGCCGACAAGGCCCCATCCACTCTTGCAGGCGGGCGAAGCCTATTTCCTGCACAGCTATGCCTTTGAAGGGACCGATGTGTTGGCACAAACCGATCATGGTGGGCCAATTGTCGCCGCCATCGGCCGCGATAATTTTGCGGGCGTGCAGTTTCACCCGGAAAAGAGCCAGCGTTATGGCCTTGCTCTCTTGTCCCGCTTTTTAGAATGGCAGCCATGAGCCAGACGTCCCCTCTTATCATCTTTCCGGCGATTGATCTGAAGGGCGGCCAAGTTGTGCGTCTGGCCGAAGGCGATATGGACCGGGCGACCGTCTATGGCGATGATCCTGCAGCGCAAGCCACGGCTTTTGCCGATGCCGGGGCGACCCACCTCCACGTTGTCGATCTGGATGGCAGCTTTGCGGGCCATGCTGTTAATGCAGGTGCGGTGGAAGCCATTGTCCGCGCCTTTCCGGGCCGTGTGCAATTGGGCGGCGGCATTCGCAATATGGCGTCCGTGGAGCATTGGACCAGCCTTGGCGTTGCGCGGATTGTGATTGGCACGGCGGCGCTTAAAGACCCCGATTTTGTAAAGGCTGCGGCCCGCGCCTATCCCGGCCAGATTGTCGTCGCGGTCGATGCGCGCGATGGCTTTGTGGCGACTGATGGCTGGGCCGAAACATCGGATATGGCTGTCGTGGATTTGGCCCGGCGCTTTGAAGATGCGGGCGTTGCGGCGCTGTTGTTTACCGATGTGGGGCGTGATGGTCTGCTCAAAGGCTGTAATGTCGAGGCGACAGTCGCACTCGCGCGGGCGACCGATATTCCCGTTATTGCGTCAGGCGGCGTTGCGGGCATTGCCGATATTCATGCTCTGAAACCCTGTGTGGCGGACGGCGTGGAAGGCGTGATTACGGGCCGGGCACTTTATGATGGGCGGCTTGATCTGGCCGAGGCTCTGCAGGTGGCGTCTCAATGAGCGTGCGTGTCCGCGTCATTCCCTGTTTGGACGTGGCCAATGGCCGGGTGGTCAAGGGCGTCAATTTTGTTGATTTGATTGATGCGGGTGATCCTGTGGAAGCGGCACGGGCCTATGATGCGGCAGGCGCGGATGAGCTGTGCTTTCTCGACATTACGGCCAGCCATGAAGGCCGCGATACGATTTTGGATGTCGTCGCGCGCACGGCCGAAGTCTGTTTCATGCCGCTGACTGTGGGCGGCGGTGTCCGAACCGCTGAGGATGCGCGCGCGCTGCTGCTGGCGGGTGCGGATAAGGTGGCGGTCAATTCCGCCGCAGTCACGCGGCCCGAACTGGTTGCGGATATTGCCAGCCGCTTTGGCAGCCAATGCGTTGTCGCCAGTGTTGATGCGCGGCGCACGGGCGATCACTGGCAAATCTTCACGCATGGCGGCCGACGTGAGACGGGGATTGATGCAATTGCCCATGCTGTGCGTCTCGCGGAATTGGGTGCGGGTGAAATTTTGGTCACGTCGATGGACCGCGATGGCACGCGCGATGGCTATGACCTTGCGTTGACACAGGCCATTGCCGATGCCGTTTCGGTTCCAGTGATTGCGTCCGGCGGCGTGGGCGGGCTCGATCATCTGGTTGAGGGCGTGACCAAGGGCCATGCCAGTGCCGTTCTGGCTGCCTCCATCTTCCATTTTGGCGATGCCACCATTGGGGATGCGCACCGCGCGCTGGCGGCCGCGGGCTTGCCCGTGCGCCATCCCGTCGCGGCCTGATCTTTCCCAAAGGCTTGACGCAACGCGGCCTGCCGCGCACAGACAGGCCATGGCCGACACGCTTTTTCGCCTTGAAGACACCATCCGCGCGCGCCGCACGGCCGATCCTTCGGCCTCTTATGTCGCCAAGCTAACGGCGCGGGGCCGGGGAAAAATTGCGCAAAAGCTGGGCGAAGAGGCCACGGAAACAATTATTGCTGCTCTCAGCGAGGACGATAAGGCCCTGACGGGCGAGGCGGCGGATTTGCTGTTTCACCTGCTGGTTCTGCTGGCGGATCGTGATGTGGCGCTGGCGGATGTGCTGGCGGAACTGGATGCGCGCGAAGGCCTGTCGGGCCTTGCCGAGAAAGCTGCTCGTAAGGAGTGATCTGTGCCGATTGACGCGCTTGCCCCCTATGATGATCAGAATGTCTTCGCCAAAATTCTGCGCGGTGAGATTCCCAATAAAACAGTTTATGAAGATGATTGGGCGCTGGCCTTTCACGATATCAACCCACAGGCACCCATCCATGTGCTGGTGATCCCCAAGGGTCGCTATGTCAGCTGGGATGATTTTTCGGCCAAAGCCAGCGAAGCGGAAATTGTGGGCTTCATCCGAGCTGTTGGTCATGTGGCGCGCGAATTGGGGCTTCCCGCCCCCGGATATCGGCTCTTGGCCAATATTGGCGGCCATGGCCATCAAGAGGTTCCCCATCTCCACGTGCATCTTTTTGGCGGAAAACAAATGGGGGCGATGCTTCCCCGCTGATATTTTGTTGCGCGGGCCGGATTAGGCCTTAGGTTGCGCCTCAAAGACATATCCTTGGGAGAAGTTCATGTTGTTTCAACGCGTCAAACCGCTTGATGCGATTCTCGCAACAGCCGAGAAAAAGGCTCTTACGCGAACGCTGGGGGCGCTGCAGCTGACGATGCTGGGCATTGGGGCCATTATCGGCACCGGCATTTTCGTGCTGACGGCCTCGGCCGCCGATAAAGCTGGCCCAGCCATGATGATCTCATTCCTCATTGCGGCTGTCGTCTGCGCGCTGGCTGCTTTGTGCTATGCAGAATTGGCGGCGATGGTCCCGGTTTCCGGCTCAGCCTATACCTATAGCTATGCCACTTTTGGCGAAGTTGTCGCCTGGATTGTTGGCTGGGCGCTGGTGCTGGAATATGCCATTGCTGCCTCGGCTGTGTCCGTTGGCTGGTCGGGCTATATGGTCAGCTTGGTCGAAGAGATATTCAAGCTGGATATACCCAATACCTTCGTCAAAGGCCCGTTTGATCCCGTGGGTCCGGGTGAAACGGCTGGCCTGATCAACTTGCCAGCGATGTTCATTGGGCTGGTCTGCATGGCCTTGCTGATTGTTGGCACGAAGGAAAGTGCCCGCTTCAACGCTGTGCTGGTCGCGATTAAAGTCACAGCCCTGTTCCTCTTCATGGCGCTGGCCCTGCCCGCGATGACGAGTGACAATTTCTCACCCTTCATGCCCAATGGCTTTTTCGCCAACGAAGTCATGAACCCCATTACCAATAACATGGTGACTGTGGGTGTGGCCGCGGCAGCAGCCTCGATCTTCTTTGCCTATGTCGGCTTTGATGCTGTGTCGACCGCTGCAGAAGAAACCATTAATCCGCAACGCAATATTCCCATCGGCCTGATTGGCAGCCTTGGCATTTGTACCGCCATTTACCTGTTGGTGGCGGCCGGTGCGATTGGCACCATTGGCGCGCAGCCGGGCGGTGCCTTGTCGCAATCTGATGATGCTCTGGCCTTTGTGCTGCGTGAAATTGGCCATGGCTGGGCCGGGGATTTGGTGGCTGTGGCCGCTGGGATCGCGCTGCCCTCAGTCATCCTCATGATGATGTTTGGCCAGACGCGTATCTTCTTTGTGATGGCGCGTGATGGCCTGATGCCCAATGTGTTTTCGCGCCTGCACCCACGTTTTGGGACGCCGCACGTCGTCACCATGTGCACGGGCGCCTTTGTCGCTCTATTTGCAGCCTTGTTCCCCGTTGGTCAGCTGGCTGATATTTCCAACTCGGGCACGCTTTTTGCCTTCTTCACAGTGGCCATTGGCGTGTTGATTTTGCGGCGGACAGATCCGACACGGCATCGCCCGTTCCGGACGCCTTTGGTTTGGATCATCTGCCCGCTGGCGGCTGCAGGCTGTGTGTTCCTGTTCTTCCAGCTGTCAGGCTATACCGAAGTGATGTTCCTTGGCTGGACGCTTATCGGCCTGGTTGTGTACTTCCTCTACAGCCGGTCGCGCAGCCATGTTGGCCTTGGCCATGTCGAAGTGCATGAAGTGGATAGCGATGTGCCGCCGTCGAGCGTGCCACCGATCCGCTGATCGAACACCACTGACAAATGAAAAGGGGAGGCCATGGCCTCCC
>RFZB01000085.1 GCA_009920915.1 Sphingomonadaceae bacterium
GTGGTTCGGCCCGTCACTCTGCCCGCCATGATGCGCGGCGGCGCCGCGCTCGCGCTGTTCATCAGCATGCCCGGCGCCGACACGCAGCTTGATCCCGACGCCATTCGGGATTTGTTTCAGCTAACCCGGATGGAAGCCAATCTGGCCGTTGCACTGGCCAGCGGCGGCTCGCTTGTTGATGTGGCAGACAGGCTCGGCATTGCGCACAATACAGCGCGCGCGCATTTGCGGGCCATTTTCGCCAAGACGGGCGTGCGCCGCCAATCGCAACTGGTGCACTTGTTGCGCAGCGGGCTGGCCTAGGCCAACCCGCCGCACACGCTTAGGCAGCGAAGCGATAATCCTCAAAATTGGGCCTTGCCATAGAGTCCACGAAATTCTGGTAACTCCACGGCCAGCTGGCGGGTACGCCCGTATCATCCAGATACCAGCTGGTGCAGCCACTGCCAAAAATGGTCTTTTTGGCGGCGGCAATGCGCCGTTCTTCATAATCGGCCATGGCGTCCTTGGTCGGTTCAACCGCGCTGGCATTGCCTTCCTTCAACCGATCAATCAGCTGGACGATATAGCCCCATTGTGCCTCAGCAATATCAATCAGGGAGAAATTGCCGACAGGGCCAGTCGGGCCGTTGAGCAAGAAGAAGTTCGGGAATTCGGGCAGCGCCATGGCGTAATAGGCCGTTGGCCGCACGGCCCAGGCGTCATCCAGCGTCTTGCCACCCCGCCCAATAACCGAGGCTGGGCGAATGAAGCGATCTGCATGAAATCCTGTTGCCAACACCAGCACATCCAGCGGGTGGAAGGTGCCATCCTTCATCCGCACGCCGTCGGGCTCAACCCGATCAATGCTGCCCGTATCAACATAGACATTGGGCTTTTGCACATGGTCATAATAGCACCAGCTGTAAATCAGCCGCTTGCACGCCGCGCGATAATTGGGGCGCAGCTTTTCCCGCAATGCCGGGTCTTTGATGCTGTCTTCCAGATGCTGGCGACAAATCTCTTCAATTTCGGCCATTTCCGGGCCATCAATATTGGTGATGCCTTCGGTAAAGCGGATGATCGCCGCCCAATAATCCTTGTTATAGCGGATCTCATCAATCAGCTTCGGGTCGCGGCGAAAGGCTTCCCGCTCTTCCTCAGTATAATCAAATTGGGGGACAGGCATGACCCATTGGGGGGATCGTTGAAACGCCACAATCTGCTTTGCGCGCCCTGTAAGCGCTGTCAGAATTTGAATGCCGGTGGAGCCACACCCAACAATGCCGATCCGGCTGCCGTCCAGAGGCGCACTGTCATCCCAGCGGGCGCTGTGGAAAGCATGACCTTTAAAGCTGTCCAGCCCCGGAATATTGGGTGTTTTAGGGTGATGCAGCACGCCTGAGGCTGCAATCACAATATCTACTTTGTGCACACTGCCATCGGCGACGCTGACTGTCCATGTCGCGCTGGCTTCATCATAGACGCTGCTCGTCACTTCGCTGTTGAAGCGGATATAGGGCATCACACCGAAATCTGCGGCCACCTTTTCAAAATAGCGGCGGATTTCAGCACCTCCGACATAATAGCTGCTCCATTCAGGATTGGGAGCAAAGCTGTAGGTATAGGCATGCGCCGGGACATCGCAGGTCAGGCCGGGATAGCGATTGTCGCGCCACGTGCCGCCCAACGCGCCTGTTTTTTCAAGGATGACAAAGTTCTTTTCACCGCGCTCCAGCAATTTAATGCCGGCCAAAATGCCCGCCATGCCGGCACCAATGATGACGTAGCGTTTCTCTTTCATCTCACCCTCTCCTCACAGCGTGCACTTTCTGCCGCGCCGTCTTATTTTTATGGATATGAAGCGCGGACCAGCCTCGGTAAATCGTCCAAACGGCCTAATTTGAGCAGAAATTTCATCTGCCAACACGGCCAGTTATCCGCGCAATTCCGTTTTCAGCACTTTGCCAGAGGCATTGCGCGGCAAGTCTGCGACAAAGGCAAAACTGCGCGGAACCTTGTAATTCGCCATGTTCTCGCGCGACCAGCTGATCAGATCTGCTTCGCTGGCTGCGCTGCCGGGCCGCAAGACAACATAGGCCTTGCCCACCTCGCCCATCCGCGCGTCTGGCACACCAACAACAGCGACCATCGAAATGGCGGGGTGTGCCGCCAACAGCTTTTCAATTTCTGCCGGGTAACAATTAAACCCGCCAGAAATATACATATCCTTCTTGCGATCAGTAATGCGGACATAGCCATTGGCATCCATCGTCCCGACATCGCCGGTGTGGAGCCAGCCGTGCGCATCAATGGCGTCTGCCGTGGCCTCTGGATCATCCAGATAGCCCAGCATCACGCCCTGCCCGCGCACCAGAATTTCACCGGTTTCGCCGCGCGGCACTTCTTGGCCTGCCTCATCGGCAATAATCACCTCATTGCCGGGAATGGCCGCGCCACAAGTCTGTGCGATCAACTCAACGGCATCGCCCGGGCGGCAGCTGGTGATGTTGACACATTCGGTCATCCCATAGGCCGTGATGATATCCACCATGCCCAGTTCTTTACGAATGCGGTCAATCAGCACTGGCGGCACTGTCGCTGCCCCGGTTGTTCCCCCGCGCAGCGAGCTGACGTCAAAGGGGTTGGCCTCCAGCTCATCCAACAACATCTGAAAGATCGTCGGCGGGCCGGGCAGGAAGGAAATCCGATCCTCCACAATATGACGGATGGCCGCCTTCACATCAAATTGCGGCATCGGGACCATGACCGCGCCCGCAATGAGGCACGCGACCCAGCCCACTTTCATCCCAAAGCTATGGAAAAAGGGGTTGGCAATCAGATAACGCTCGCCCGCGGACAGGCCCGTATTGCCAATCCACACGCCACATTGCGGGATCACGCGGCCATAGGTCATCAGCACGCCTTTGGGCACGCCTGTGGTCCCGCTCGTGAACATGATGTCCGACACATTGTCTGGCGTCACCTGCGCCAAGGCGGCCAGCACGGCTGGATCATCCGCGCCTGCACCACTGGCAGCAAAGCCAGAAAACCCCTCATCCAGCAGGACTTGTTCTTGCAGATCGGGCAAATCTTCCCCTGCCAACAGCGCCGGAAAATCAATGCCCAGAAAATCCCGCACGGTAAAAATCATCCGCGCGCGTGTGCGGCGCAGAATATCGCCCGCTTCGCGGCCCTTTAGCCGCGTGTTAAGCGGGATGACGGCCGCGCCACAGGTCATCGCGGCCAAGGCGGCCACCACCCATTCGCGGCTATTGGGCGCCCAAATGGCAATCCGGTCGCCATGCGTCACACCGCGCGCCAACAGAGCAGAAGCCGCCGCCCGGCTTTCTGCCCAAAGGCGGTTAAAGCTCCACACCTCGCCGCGCTCCAGCACCGCCGGGGCATCGCCCCAGCGTTCGGCCGCCAATTGGGCCGCGTGCGGAATGGTGAGCGGCAGAGCGGCCATATTTACGCGACCTCAAACAATCCGGCTGCACCCATGCCGCCTGCCACGCACATCGAGACAACGACATATTTCACGCCGCGGCGCTTGCCCTCAATCAGCGCATGGCCGACCAAGCGGCTGCCCGTCATGCCAAAGGGATGGCCCAACGCAATGCCGCCGCCATTCACATTCAGCTTTTCTGGATCAATGCCCAGCTTTTGCTGGCAATAAATCGCCTGGCTGGCAAAAGCTTCGTTGATTTCAAACAGGCCAATATCGTCGATCTTCAGACCCGCGCGATCCAGCAGCTTCGGGATCGCGAAAACCGGGCCAATGCCCATTTCATCCGGATCGCAACCAGCGACTTGGAAACCGCGATAAAGGCCGAGCACGGGCAGGCCTTCCTTCTGCGCCGTCGCCAAATCCATCACCAATTGTGCAGACGCACCGTCCGACAATTGCGAGGCATTGCCCGCCGTGATGTGTTTGCCTTCCTTAATGACCATGCCATCGCGGAAGACAGGCTTTAGCGTGGACAGACCCTCAGCCGTCGTATCGCCGCGCACGCCTTCGTCCGCTGTCAGCGTAACCGTCTCGCGGCCAACTTCATTGCCTTCTTTGTCCTTGAGAGACTTTTCGACGGTGATTGGCACAATCTCATCCGCAAAGCGGCCTTCGGCCTGCGCACGGCCTGCGCGCTGCTGGCTCAGCGCCGCAAAGGCGTCCTGCGCCTCGCGCGAGACGCCATAACGCTCTGCCACGACTTCGGCTGTCTCAATCATCGCCATATAGGCATAGGGGTCTGCCGCAATCACGGCTTCAGAGCGGTTGCGGAAGGCAGGCGCAAATTTGTTGAGCGTCAGCGAAATGGATTCCACCCCACCCGCGACCGCCACATCAATTTCATCACAGCGGATGGCCCGCGCGGCAAGCGCCATCGCATTGAGGCCGGAGGAGCATTTACGATCCAGCGTAAAGCCTGATGTGGTGTTGGGCAGGTTGGACGCATGGACCGTCAAGCGGCCCAGATTATAGCTTTGCGTGTTCCAATGGTTGCCGCAGCCCAGATACACATCATCGACACGCGCGGGATCAATGCCCGCACGGTCCAGCACGGCATTCACGACATGGGCAGTCAGAACTGGGGCTTCGGTATCGTTAAACGCCCCACGATAGGCTTTGCCAATCCCAGTGCGGGCGGTGGCGACAATAGCGGCTTCACGCATGGCAATATCCTTTATCAAAATCACATGCCCGTCATATTAGATGGGCCAAAAAATGCCCTCATTTCAATAACTTTGCCTTCGTTATTGAAACGGAATGTATCAATCACATCAACTGTGATCAGCTTGCCCTCCAGCGTCAGTTGGACACGAAAAGCAAAGGCCGCATAGTCCGTGGCACAGCGGATCGGCCCTTCCAGCTTCAGCTTGGCCCCTGTGGCCATAGAGGCCGCGTAAAAGGCACGGATTTCATCATGGCCGCGCTTCAACGGCGTGCCGACAGGGTCTTCCACAATGGCATCTTGCGCGAACAGCGCAACGGCCAGGTCAGCATCGCCCTTTTCAAACGCCTCGACATAGCCGTGAACGGCAGCCGTCATTTGCTCAACAGTGGCCATGATTAATTCTCCGGAAAATAGCGGCTGATGGTGTCGACAACACAAGCAGGCTTATCGCTGCCTTCAATCTCCACGGTCACGCGGACAATGGATTGTATGGCACCCTTCACCTCTTCCACGCCCACAATCTCGCCCACGCCGCGGATCCGGCTGCCGACTTTGACGGGGGCAAGGAAACGAAGACGGTCCGCCCCCACATTCACGGCATGGGCAAAGCCCTGCACTTCAATCAGTTGCGGCAGGAAGTAGTTGACGAGGCTCATCGTCAGATAGCCATGGGCAATGGTGCCGCCAAAAGGCCCAGCTTTCGCCCGCTCTACATCAACGTGAATCCACTGGTGATCCCCCGTCACCTCGGCAAAGCCATTGACGCGATCTTGATCAATCAGCAGCCAGTCCGTCGGGCCAAGCTGCGTGCCTTCAGCGCCAATCAGGTCCGCCGGTTTTGCAAAGATTTTCGTCATGCGCGCTGGCTCGACACAGAGACAATCTCGCCCGTCATGTAAGACGACAAGTCGGACGCCAGGAACATCATGACATTCGCCACTTCCCACACTTCGGCGGGTCGGCCAAAGGCTTCTTGCGCCGAGAGTTTTGCGAGGAGCTCATCAGTCGTGACTTTGGCAAGGAAGGGGTGCATCGCAATCGACGGGGCAACCGCGTTAATCCGCACGCCATGTTCGGCGGCTTCTACGGCGGAACAGCGTGTAAAAGCCATCACCCCCGCTTTGGCCGCGGCATAATGCGCCTGCCCCTTTTGCGCGCGCCACCCCAGCACGGAGGCGTTGTTGACAATCACGCCCGATTTTTGCGCATACATGGCGGGCAAAAAGGCGCGCGTCATACGGAACACGCTGTTCAGCGTCACATCCAACACGCGATGCCATTGATCATCCGTCATATCGACCACAGGCACTTCGCCGCCGAGGCCCGCATTGTTGATGAGCACATCAATGCGGCCCAATTCTGCCAGTGATGCGGCATGAAGCGCATCGACTTGCGCCTGATCCGTCACATCGCACACAAAGGTCGCCGGGCGCGTGCCCAGATCTTCCGCAATGCGGTCTGCCGCTTCGCCCAAGCGCCGCTCGTGAAAGTCACTCATCAGCACAGTCGCGCCTTCTTCCACCGCACGTTTGGCAGCGGAAAAGCCAATGCCAGTGCCAGCCGAGGCTGTGACAACGACGGTCTTGCCTTTCAACAAGCCACGCGGTTCAGGATAGCTGGGCAGCATTAGACATCCCCTCGCGGTTCACGCGGCATACCAAGGCCACGTTCCGCAATCAGATTGCGCTGAATTTGGTTGGTCCCGCCGTAAATCGTGTCGGCGCGCGAATAGAGGAACAAATTGGGCAGAACATCCCATTCATAATGGTCCCGATCCGCCACTTCACCCGCCTGACCCAGCACATCCATTGCCAGTTCACCCAGCGACCGACGCCAGCTGGCCCATTGAATTTTATAGGTCAAGGCCGCGCCATCAATCTTGCTATGGTCCGTCTGCGACAGCATCCGCAACGCACCATAGCGCATCAGCCGCAGGCCAATTTCGGCCTTGGCAATACGCTGGCGGATCAATGGATCATTGGCGGCACCATTGGCTTTGGCCGCTGCAATCACTTCGTCCAGTTCATTGCGGAAGCCCATTTGCTGGCCGAGTGTTGAAACGCCCCGCTCAAAGGCCAACAGACCCATGGCAACCCGCCAGCCATCGCCCACCGCACCAATCAGGCTGTCCGCCGGGCAGCGAGCGTCCGTGAAGAATGTCTCGTTAAACTCGGCATCGCCATTAATCTGTTTAATCGGGCGAATTTCAATGCCGGGCTGATCAATTTCCATCATCAAGAAGGTCAGGCCCTTGGGGCCTTTGGAGCCTTCTTCGCTGCGCGTCACAACGAAAATCCAGTCCGAAATATGCGCAAGGCTCGTCCAGATTTTCTGCCCATTGACCACCCACTCGCCGCCTTCCAGCCGCGCCTTGGTGCGCACGCTGGCAAGGTCAGACCCGGCATTGGGTTCTGAAAAGCCTTGGCAGAAAATCGTCTGGCCCGCGGCAATGCCCGGCAGGAAGCGTTTTTGCTGCTCTTCGGTGCCAAAGGCGAGCAAGGTGGGCCCGGCCAGTTCAATGCCAATATGGTTGACGCGGCCCGGAACACCCGCACGCGCATATTCTTCAGCAAAGATCACCTGTTGGGCCAGCGTCGCATTGCGGCCACCCCAGGCTTCGGGCCAGCCAATGCAGCTCCATTTATGGGCGGCAAGTTGCTGTTCCCATTCCTTACGCCGTTCTGCCTTTTCAGTGAGCGTCGTAATGCCTTTAATGTCCTTGAACTCACCCGCCATCTGGCCGTTGAGCCAATCCGCGCATTCGCGGCGGAAATCTTCATCGGCGGCGGAAAACCCCAGCTTCATGCCGCTTCTCCCAAAATCATCTTGGCAACTTCTTCACGATGCCATGCGCCGTTGCCAAGCATCGACTGAATGGCGCGCGCCCGCTTGAAGAACAGATGCGCATCATGTTCCCAGGTAAAGCCAATGCCGCCGTGCAGCTGGATCATGTCCGCCGCACATTTGAAATATGTGTCTGCCGCGAAAGACTTGGCCGCATGGAGCGCAAGCGCCGCTTCGTCCGAGCCTTCATCTGCCGCGCACGCCGCCCAATAAACGGCAGACCGTGCCTGTTCGATCTCCACCATCATATCCGCCAAGCGGTGCTTATAGGCTTGGAATGACCCAATCGCGCGGCCAAACTGAACGCGCTCTTTGGCATAAGCCACCGTCCGGTCGAGCGCGGCTTGCGCGCCACCCAGTGCCTCGGCAGAAAGCGCAATCCAGCCGCCCGCGCGCGCCGCAGCAATTGCAGCAACCGGGTTCGCCAGCGGCTCAGCCGTCACGCCATCCAAATGCAGCGTCGCAAAGGGGCGCGTTTGATCCATCGTAACGTGCGCCTTTACGGCAAGGCCCGGTGCATCAGCTTTAACCAGCCACGCTGCATCGCCTTGTGCCAGTAGGAAGAGACCGGCGACGGCCCCATGCGGCACAAATTGTGCCGTGCCCGACACTTTGCCAGCTGCATGACTCAGCCCCTGCCCTTCGGCAAAAGCAGCAATCGTCGCCCCGCTGATCAGATTGGGCAGATGCTCGGCTTGCTGTGCATCGCTGCCGCCAGCGGCAATCGCCTGCGCGACAGTTGCCAACCCCAAAAGCGGCAGGGCAGAGACTTGGGCGCCCGCTGCCTCTGCAATGATGGCAAATTCCACCATGCCAAGGCCCGCGCCGCCTGCGGCTTCGGGTAGGCCAATGCCCGCCAAGCCCAGTTCGGTGCAAAAGCTGTCCCACAACGCATGGTCAACGCCATCAGCGGCCATGGCCTTGCGGGTGCGTTCACTGGTCGCGTTTTCGGAAAAGAAAGCCTTCGCCGTCTCCGCGATCATCAGTTGTTCGTCAGTAAAGGTAAATTCCATTAGGCTGTCCCCCAAACCTTGCGCGGTGGAACACGCTTTTTCAGCAAATCTTGGACAGCGCCCCCCACATCTGCCGGGTTCCAACGCTGGCCCGCATCGACCATCGGGCCTTCGCGCCAGCCATCTTCCAGCATAATTTTGCCGCCTTCGAGTTCAAAGACACAGCCCGTCACATCGCGGCTTTCGGCAGAGCCCAGCCAGACGACGGTGGGCGCGAT
>RFZB01000086.1 GCA_009920915.1 Sphingomonadaceae bacterium
CCGCCCCTTCAGCGAGCGTTTTGCTCTCGTCCGGAATCACCAGGCCCAGATCGATTCCGATCACGCGACCAAAGCCCCTGCAGGTTTCGCAGGCGCCCAGCGGCGAGTTGAACGAGAACAGGCTGGGCAGGGGTTCAGCGTAGTTGATATCGCATTCAGCGCAGTGCAGGCCGCTGCTGAAGCGCCAGACTGCCGCGTCCTCGCCCTCGTCGGTGGACTCCGTCGGGTCGATATCCTCAGGATTGGCGGTCAGTTCCAGATCGCGGAGCAGCTTTTGCACCAGTTCCGCATAGGCCCGCTGATCGTGCAGCGTCTCGCCCAGCGCCGCCATCTCAGCGCCGCCTTTTTCCTCAATCCAGCCGCGCACCATATCCAGGCCCGCTTGCGCCGCCACAGGCGCCGTATCGCCCGTCAGCTTTTCGCGCACCAACAGGCCAATGGCAGTGGGCAACGGCACTTCATCAGGCGCTTGGGCGCGGCTGATCGGGTCAGACCGCATCCGCATATCAAGCGCATGGTTCAGGTTCGCCCGCACACCGTCCATCGCACGTGCGCCCAGCGCCTCGACACGCGCCTCTTCAATTGCGTCAAATACCGCGCCTGCAATGGCATCACTCGGCCGATTGGCGCGATGGAGGCTGTCATTATGATGCTTCAGCCGCAGCGCCATGCCATCGGCAAAGCCGCGCGCTTCGGCCACTTGTTCCGCGGGCAGCAAGCGCCCCGGCATGGGCACACGAAAATTCTTGCCCGCTTGGCTGGGGCTATCGGCCGTAAAGGCAATCTCCACCTCAGGCTCATGCGCAATCGCACGCGCCGTGCCCGTCAGCACTTGCTTGAAGATATCAAGGGGCGATTGGTCAGCCATGATCATCCGTTAGCGGCGATTATGGCCTCAGGGAACCCATCACAAATCCCACAATGGTGAAAAGCGCATCACGAAAAAAGAGGAAACTGCCAGAGGGCCTGTAAGCCGGGTTCTGTCCACGTGCCGAAACACGATGGGCGACCATTCCTCTAGGCGGACCATTGCTGGCCCGCTCAAGCAACCAACCCGGGCGACGGGGAGGAGGACTCCCATATGCCGCCCCTATTCGGTCTTGCTCCCGGTGGGGTTTACCATGGCCCTAACCGCGCCGAAGCAACGGCGGTTTGCTTTCTGTGGCACTGTCCCTGGGGTCGCCCCCGCCGGGCGTTACCCGGCACCGATCCTCGCTGGAGCCCGGACTTTCCTCCCGCAGGCCGAAACCTGCCGGCGGCCGCCCGGCCCTCTGGCAGGGCGCCTTTTAGGCCGGGGCCCCGCATTGCGCAATCACCGATGCGCAGTGGCTAAATTGGCCCACCCCGCCAATCGCCTGTGGCGCCATCCCAAGATACGCCTCCAAGGTACGGCATGGTCGCTATGTCCGCGCGCAACTGGGCCACGCGCCCAGCCCATTGGCCCGCCCCAATGGCCAAAAGCGCGGCCAGCGGGTCAGCCGCGTCCAGCGCTGCTGCCACTTTGGGCCACAGCTTTCCCCCGCCCCGCCCATGGTGCAGCAAGTCAATCAGCACGATACAATAGGGGGCCGCCAGCGACGCCAAGGATAATTTCTGCAGCGCGCGCTGTATATGCGCTCGCGCGCTGACAACCATTTGGGCCATTTGTGCCCGGCGGGCTGCAGGCCGCGTCCGCGTCCAATGGATCAACCGGGCGGCAGCCTGTACCTCAGCGGCATCAATTGCCGCTGCATCAGGGTTGAACCACGCCATCAAGGCGGCCGTGCTAACGGCATCTTCCAACGGCTGGGGGTCGGTTCCGACACGGGCGATCCGCCCCTTGGCCAACCCCAATTCCGGGAAATAGCTTTTCGCCTCAGGCAGCGCCAACAAACGGCGCATCAGGCAAACAAAATACCCCTCTGGCACATGGGCGGCAAATTGGCCGACACCAAAGCTAAAGGCCGCCCGATCATAGCTGTTCAGCGCCGTAAACCGCCCGCCTTCACAGGCAATTATGGGGGCCAATATATGCGCCCAAATGCCAAAGGTTTCTGTATAGTCTTGGGCGCGATAGGCATCTGCCGCCACCAGCGGCGCCCCCGGCACTGCGTTGCTGAGCCCCAGCCGCCCCTGATAGCGCACACGCCGCCCAACAAAAAAGCAGGGCTCTTGGCCTGTGCGTGCCCAATAATCTCGGCCCCGTTGTTCAATTTGAAAATTCATCACTGCCCCCGACTCACTGGGCAAGCTTCATGAACCTCAACAGCGGCTGTAGGACAGCGAAATAGGATTTCGCGGTGTGCCATAGCGGCCATTGCGGCGATGAAGTTCCCGCACCAGATTTGCTAGAATTCGCCCGCCCGTCGCCCCAATGGGATGGCCCAGCGAAATGCCCGATCCATTGACGTTGAGGCGTGACCGATCATCCCAGCCCCAGCCTTTCAGCACCGCAAGCACTTGCGGCGCAAAGGCTTCGTTCAATTCCACCAGATCAATATCATCCCAGCTTAGGCCCGTGCGCTTGAACAGCCGTTCCACCGCTGGCACCGGGCCAATCCCCATCCGTGCCGGATCACAGCCCGCTGCCGCCCAGCTGTGGAACCACGCCATCGGTTCCAGCCCGAGTTCAGCGAGCTTGTCTTCCGCGACGACCAGACAGGCGGCCGCTGCGTCATTTTGCTGGCTGGCATTGCCCGCCGTCACGACGCCGCCTTCAATGGGACGCAGCTTGCCCAGGCTTTCCATCGAGGCATCGGGGCGAAAGCCTTCATCTTGCACAAAGCGAATGGGATCCCCCTTTTTCTGCGGGATTTCAATCGGCACCAGCTCATCCGCAAATTTGCCTTCGGCCCAAGCCGCGGTTGCCCGCTGGTGGCTCATCACGGCATATTCATCGCAGTCTTCGCGGCTAATGCCATAATCGCGCGCCAGATTTTCGGCCGTCTCAATCATACCAGAAATCACGCCAAAGCGTTCAATCGGTTGCGACATCACCCGGCCCCGCGCCAGCCGATCATGCATAGTGACAGAGCCTGCCCGCGCCCCTTTGCGCATATCGGTGGTGTAATATTCCACATTCGACATGCTCTCACAGCCGCCGGCAATCACCACATCGGCCGCCCCCGTCTGGATCATCATGGCGGCATCAACAATGGCTTGCAGGCCCGATCCACAGCGCCGATCCAGCGAATAGCCCGGCACGCTAATCGGGAAGTCAGCCCGCAGCAGCGACCAACGCGCAATGCAGGGTGCCTCACCATTGGGATAACCTTGGGCGAAGATCACATCATCCACCCGCGCTGGATCAATGCCTGTGCGGTCGATCAGGGCTTTCAGGACAATGCCGCCCAAATCGCCCGCCGAAAAATCAGACAAGGCCCCCAGATATTTGCCAACCGCCGTCCGGATGGGCGCAACAATGGCAGCACGACGCATGAGCAATCCTCTTCCTAACCTCTTATCTTTCAATCCCCCATAGGCTTGGGGAGTAACAGCGCAAGCAGGATCGCGCGGCATTCGCCGTCAATAATCCCGTCCATTAATTCAGGGCGAAAGCGTCGCTGAAACGCGCGGACGGCGGCGGGACCATCGGTCACATCATAGCCAAAACGTTCCAGCGCCAGCAAAAAGCCTGCATCGGACCAATGCGGGTCCATCAAATTCTTGGTCGGGCGCGGCAGGGCCAAGCGCAACTTGGCCAGTTGATGCCATGGGAACAGCTCGCCGGGATCATCCTTTCGCGCAGGCGCCACATCGCTATGCCCCACCACATTGCCCCGCGTAATGCCATAGCGCGAGACGACACCTGCAACGAGGCGGATGACTGACTCAATCTGCACGTGCGGAAAGGGGCGATAGCCAAATTCATGGCCCGGATTGACGATCTCAATCCCGACACTCGCCGAGTTGACATCGCTAATCCCACGCCACCAGGATTTGCCCGCGTGCCAAGCGCGATTGGCCTCATCGACCATGCGGATAATCTGCCCATCTTCGGCCACCACATAATGCGCGGAAACCTTGGCCTCTGGGTCGGCCAGCCGGTTGATTGCGGAGGCGCCATCAATCATGCCCGTATAGTGCAGCACCACCATGGAAATGGGCAAAGTGCGCGCATCAAAATTGGGCGATGGCGTGTCGATCATCTCGTCCATCAGCTGCGCTTCGCCTCCTCTGCCTGCGCCGTGCGCAGCGTTACAATGGCAACGCCTGCCAGCACAACACCCCCGCCTGCAATCATGATGGGCGTTAAAGGTGTTCCAAACCAATAGGCCGCGGCGATGACCGAAATCACGGGCGTCGGCAATGTCAGCGGCACCACCGCGCTAACCGGATGGCGCTGCAACAAAAGGCTCATGGCCCCTTGGCCAATGACAGTGGATCCAAGCGCAGAAAACAAAACCCACCCCAAGGTGGACAATGGCAAATCTTGCACTGTGGCCATGGCGTGCGGCTCAGCGATCAGCGCAATGGGCAAGAGCACCAACGTGCCAACCAGCCCCACCCAGGCATAAATGGTCAGCACGGGCACCCCAATTAATCGCCGCTGGATTAACGAACAACAGGCCCAGATAAAGCTGGCCACTGCCGTCAGGGCGAGGCCCAAATGTTCATTGACTGCGCTGGGATCAAACACAATCATCACAACCCCGGCAAAGGCCAGCGCCATCCCCGCAATGCGGTATTTATGCACCCGCTCGCCAAGGAAGATAATCGCCAAAATCAAGGAAAAAGGCGCCCCTAGCTGCCCCGCAATCGCCAGTGCGCTGACATTGGTGGAAACGGCCATGGAAATGTTGACGATGATGTAAAAGGCACCGCCCGCAAGCGCGCCCAGCAAGACCAGCTCTCGCATCTTGCCCTCAATAATGCGCAAGGCAGGCAGGCAAATCAGCATCACCATGACCTGACGAAGCCAGGCCGCCGTCAGAGGCTCAATCAAGTCCACACCCATTTTGACGGCAATGAGGTTCAGCCCCCACATGACATTCATCGCCACGGCGACAAGAATATCATAGCCGCTAAATTTTGGGTGCGGGTGCGCTGTCATGGCTATCCCATAAGAGGCTTGGGCCCAGATGCAAAGCCGAAGGGCAGATTTCAGTCGCGCAGAACTGCCCCCAGCAGCAGGTGCGCAGGTGCCGTCTCGGCAATCTGGATCGCCCCGTGGTGCTGTGCCGCAATGGCGCGCGCCAAGAGTGCTGGCCCAAGCCGCGAAATGAGGGCGTCTTGCGGCGGGTTGCCCAAAAGGCTGGCCCGAATGGCAGGGTCTAATCCCACCCGATCGCCTGTTGCACGGACAACAATTTCAATAGCCGCTGGGCCGCGTTCAACGCCAATATCCAGCCGCCCGCCGCGGATCAGCGCATCGCCCCCAATCAGCGCCAAATTCAGCAAAACCTTCATAGCGGGCTTGGACAGGCGCGGCTCTTCGACCATCCATCCCAGTGTTAAGCGGGCATTGCCCGCAAACAGCCCGTCTATCGCGGCCTGCACCTCGCTGCTGTCAACAAGCTCCCCAAATCCGCCCGCGGCCCCAAAGGCCAAGCGGAAAAATTTCAACTTATTCACGGTCGCCCGGCAACTATCTGCCAAAAGATCAAGGCATTGCTGGCGCATCTCTGGCTCAGTCTCTTCGGCCAGAAGCTCTAGTCCATTGCTTAAGGCGGCAACTGGGCTCAACAAATCATGGCAAAGGCGCGAGCATAACAGGCTCGCAAAATCGACGGCATCGATGTTCATTACGCATACTCCGCATGACCAAGACAGGACCTGCAAAGCCCGCAATGGCCCAGCATTTAGACAACGGCAAGGGTAAGCGGTTCAAATCGTCCGTGAACACAGCCATGGTCCACCGCGCGCCACACGCGAACATCCAAGGCAGATAGAATAAGCCAGAGGCTGCCATCTGGCGCCGCACAGCGTGCATCTTCTGGCGAAGGCTCTGCCGTTCCAATGGGATGCGAATGCCAATAGCCAATAACTGCAGGGCCGCCGCTGCGTGCCGCACGATAGGCAGCGATGAGATGCGCCGGGTCTACCTCAAAATGACGCTGGGGATGTGCAGCACTATTTTCTGCAAAGCTGATATCCGTGACGCGTCCGCCCGCCCCAAAAAGCAAGCCACAGCGCTCAACCTCCGGCGTTGCCGCAACGGCTGCCTGCAGTTTTGCAAGTAAAAGGCTTGAAATCTCGACCGTCATGGTCCCAAGGCTATGCCATGAGCGATAGCGCAATCCAAGAAGCCGCAATGATCCCCGATGATATGGCGGGGTGGCGGCTGGATCGTGCGCTTGCAGCGCTGCTGCCCGTTTATTCGCGTGAGCGGCTGAAAAACCTGATTTCTGCAGGCCAAGTGACCAGCATGGGCCAGTTGATCCGTGACCCGGCAACCAAGGTAAAGCCCGGCACACCCTATGCACTAAGCGTGCCTGCACCAACGCCAGCGCATAATGTGGCGCAGGATATTCCCCTCGCCATTGTGCATGAGGATGATCATCTGCTGGTCGTTGACAAGCCCGCCGGCATGGTTGTGCACCCGGCCGCTGGCAATTTGGATGGCACAATGGTGAATGCGCTGCTGCACCATTGCGCAGGCCGTTTATCGGGCATTGGCGGGGTGGCCCGGCCCGGCATTGTGCATCGGATTGATAAGGACACGTCAGGCCTGCTGGTCGTCGCAAAGACGGACCGCGCCCATGAAGGGCTGGCGGCGCAATTTGCGGCGCACAGCATTGATCGGCGCTATTTCGCCATTGTGGGAAGCCTACCCAAAACCGGGTCTGGCACGGTCGATGCCCCGCTGGCCCGGTCCCCCGTTAATCGCAAGAAAGTTGCCATTGTTGGGGCAGATAAGGGCAAGCGCGCCGTCACACATTGGAAAATGGTTGAACCTCTGCGCCATGCGGCTTTGGTCGAATGCAAGCTGGAAACGGGCCGCACCCACCAAGTGCGCGTCCATATGGCCTCAATTGGCCATGCTTTGCTGGGCGATCCTGTTTATGGCCGCACCCGCCCGGAACACAGGGAGGTTCTGAAGCGTTTGGCCTTTGAAAGACAGGCGCTTCATGCCGCATTTTTGGGATTTATTCACCCTATCACGGGGGGGGCTTTAAATTTCGAAAGCCCCATCCCATCTGATATGCAGCGACTGTTCATAAATCTTAAGCTATGAACATCGTTTGGCAGCGTCGCTTGATGAGGGCGCTGCGGACAGGGAGAAGACGATGACCGGCAAATCGCTGGCGGTAAAAGCAAAGGGCAGTGCCACCATTCCTGCGCTCAACAGCGAGGAAGGGCTCAACCGCTATTTGGCTGAAATCAAGAAGTTCCCGATCCTTTCGGCCGAAGAAGAATATATGCTCGCGAAGCGTTTCGAAGAGCATCAAGACCCTGAGGCGGCTGCCAAGCTGGTGACCTCGCACCTGCGACTCGTGGCGAAAATCGCCATGGGCTATCGCGGCTATGGCCTGCCCGTGTCTGAGCTGATTTCCGAAGGCAATATTGGCCTGATGCAGGGCGTTAAGAAATTTGAGCCCGATCGCGGCTTCCGCCTCGCCACCTATGCGATGTGGTGGATCAAGGCCTCGATACAGGAATTCATCTTGCGCTCATGGAGCCTTGTGAAGCTGGGTACCACCGCCGCGCAGAAAAAGCTGTTCTTCAACTTGCGCCGGATGAAGAAAAATCTCGACGCGTATGAAGATGGCGATTTGCGGCCCGAAGATGTCCGCAAAATCGCAACTGATCTCGGCGTGACCGAAGAAGAAGTCATCAGCATGAACCGGCGGATGCTGGGCGGCGGTGATACCTCGCTCAATGTCTCGCTGAATGAAGATGGCGAGGGCCAGTGGCAGGACACGCTGGTCGATGATGGCCCGTTGCAAGATGAACTGGTGGCCGATGCCGAAGAACGCATTCAGCGCCATGCCCTGCTGATTGAAGCGATGCAGAGCCTGACGGACCGCGAAAAGCAGATTTTGACCGAGCGTCGCTTGGTTGATGAACCGCGCACGCTGGAAGAATTGAGCCAGGAATTCGGCGTCTCGCGCGAACGCGTCCGCCAGATCGAAGTCCGCGCTTTCGAAAAACTGCAAAAAGCGATGATGCGGATTGCCGGCGAACGCCATTTGCTGCCCGCTGCGGCGTAAGCCGAAAAGAAAAGGCCGCCCATTCAGGCGGCCTTTTTCACCTCAACGATAAGCAAACTCTGCCCCATCCAGATTAATGGCTGGGAAATCATCCTTTTCCTGCCAATAATCTTGGTTGTGGCGCCATTCGGGCTTGTCGCCGCGCTTGGGCATTTTGTGCAGATCGCGCATCAAATAGCTGGGGTTGAAATTCTCTTCCTCAATCCACGGAAGCTTCGGCATATTATGGTCTTCGGGCCGCAATTGCACTTCCACCCGCTCGGCGCCCTTTTCGCCCATGTGTTTGAGCAAGCGGCAGACAAAATCGCCCATCATATCCACGCGCAGCGTCCAGCTGGCGCGGAAATAGCCAAACACCCACGCCATATTGGGGACGCCCGTAAACATCATGCCGCGATAGGTGACGGTATCGGCCCAATCGACGGGCTGGCCATCCACTTCAAAGGGA
>RFZB01000087.1 GCA_009920915.1 Sphingomonadaceae bacterium
TGCCGGCGCGTGCGGTGCGTCAATCGTTGGCGCGCCTGGCATCGGCGCCCGTCATTGGTCCTTTGGCGGGCCAATTGGCGGCGGCCGTGGCGCGCACTGGGGCGGGTGTTGATGGCGCTGCTGGATTTTCGCTGACGCAGAAACAGGGCCAGATGGGCGTGGCGTTGGGCGATATTCGTCTGGCGGCAGACGGGGGTGGCTTTGTGGCGTGGCCGGGCAAAGCGGTTGTGCGCTATGACGCGGCCGGGCTCTCGCTGGCTGGGGCCGCGCGCTTTGGCGGCGGTGGCTTTCCCGCTGGACGTGCGCAATTTGCCGGACGTCGGGCCGAGATTGTCCTGGCGCCCTATCGCGCAACAGGGGCAGAGGCGCGGCTCACCCCCTTGTCTTTTTGGTGGACAGACAAGGGCATAGGTGTCGCAACGCAAGTAGCGCTTGATGGTCCCTTGGGCCGAGGGCGCATGAACGGGCTGACGATTCCCGTGCGTCTGCAACCGGGCCAAATCATGCCGCAAGGCTGTTTTCCCCTGCGCTTTCAGTCCGCCTATATAGACGCGGCCCGCATTGGTCCCACGCGCCTTACCAGTTGCAGCAATGGCCAAGATATTTGGTTGGTCGCCCCTGAAATGAGGGGAAAATGGGGGCAAGCCCCCTTGCGGTTTAGGGCGGCAGAGGCGCGGTTCAGCCCATGGCGGCAGACGGGGGTGGTCCGTGCCCTGGCACTGCACTGGGGGCAGGGGCAGGACGCCTCAGCGCTGCAGATGGCTGCGCTAACCAGCCAGCCCCGGCGCCTGGGCCTTGGCGGGCAGATCATCGGGCTGGACGGCCAATTGGCGGCTATTCCCCTCCATATCCGCCAGATGACGGGGCAATGGCAGACGGGGCGTGCGGGGCTGGATGTGACAGGCAGTGCCATGCTGGCCGATGCCACGCCAGACCCTCGCTTCCTGCCGCTGCGTGCAGCCAATGTAAGGGCCCATTTGGCCAATGGCACGCTGCGCGCCAGCACCCAGCTGCGTGAGCCGCAGAGCAATAAGGCCGTCGCAGATATTGCACTGGTCCATCAACTTGGCCCCGCCCAGGGCCATGCAGACATCATGGTGCCCATGCTGGCCTTTGGGCCAGATTTGCAGCCAGACGCGCTGACCCCGGTCACAAAAGGCGTGGTGGCCAATGTCACCGGCGCTGTGTCGGGCACTGGGCGGATAGATTGGGCACAGGGGCAGCTGCGCAGTTCCGGCAGCTTCCAATCGACAGGCTTAGACTTTGCCGCTGCCTTTGGCCCTGTTCGCGGATTGGCAGGTGCTATCCGCTTTTCCGACTTGCTGGGATTGGTAACAGATGGGGTGCAGGAAGCGCGTGTCACCTCGATTAACCCGGGCGTCGAGGTTGAAGACGGCATTATCCGCTATCGCCTTTTGCCTGACTTTAAAGTCGCAGTAGAGGGCGGACGCTGGCCCTTTGCTGGGGGCAATCTGGTTTTGGAGCCGACTTTATTAGATATGTCACAAAGCGCCGAGCGGCATTTGACCTTTCGGGCGGAAGGGCTTGATGCTGCGCGCTTCATTGCCGCGATGCAATTTGAAAACATTGCCGCAACAGGCGTTTATGACGGGGTTCTCCCCATGGTGTTTGACGCGCAGGGTGGCCGCATTGTCGGCGGGCGCCTGGCTGCACAGGGCGGCGGAACAGTGTCCTATGTTGGCCCCGTCTCAAATGAAAATTTAGGGCTGATGGGCCGGTTCGCCTTTGATGCGCTGAAATCCATGCGCTATTCGCGCCTCGCAATTGATTTGAACGGCGCCATAGATGGCGATGTCATTACACGCGTCAGTTTTGCCGGGGTTAATCAGGCACCCGTAAGTGGCGGGCGGACGCGTTTGCCGATTAAAGTACTGGGTGCCTCTAACATTCCCTTTGTTTTCAACGTTACGATCACTGCCAAATTCCGGCAGTTGTTCAATATGGCGCGCAGCGTGAATGATCCGTCGGTGTTTATCAGCCGGGCCTATCCGCAATTATTGGTTGAGCCTGTTGCCGACCCCAAGGCCCAACAGCCTGTTCAGCCTGCAGACAGGCCGGACAAGCGATAAGTGCGCAGATGTTGACCTTCGGTCGATCTGGTGCGAACCCTTGGCCCATGAAACGGATATGTGCCCTGTTGGGAAGCGGTGTCGGCTTGGCTTTGGCAGGCTGTGTGCAAATTCAGGCGCCCAGCAAGCCCATTGAGATCAACCTCAATGTCAATATTCGGCAGGAAGTTGTGCTGAGCCTGAAGAAAGATGCACAAGAGCTTGTGACCAATAACCCGGAGTTGTTCCCACAATGAGCGTGTCGCTTTTCAAAATTGGCGTGTCCTTGGCTTTGGGCAGCGCATTGGCTGTGGCGACGCCGCTGATGGCGCAATCCAGCCTTGTGTCCGCTGCGATGGCCGACGGGCGCGTGGGTGAGCAAGCCGATGGCTATTTGGGTTTTCGAGATGCGCCCAGCGAGGCGCTGCGGGCCGAAGTGGATGCCATCAACATTAAACGCCGGGCGGCCTATACCCAATTGGCAGGTCAGCGCGGCGTGACGGTGAAGGATGTTGGGGTCACCGTGGGGTGTGAAACACTCAAATCCCGCGTGTCGACGGGCCGAACCTATCTGCTTGCCGATGGTATCTGGCGCGTGAAGGGGGCAGAGCCAATTGCCTTGCCCCCATATTGCGGAAATTAAATCAGCGCTTTGTATAAACTAAAGGCGCTGGTGATTGTCAGCACAGTGCCCACAAGGAAGAGCAGGCGGCGCGCTGGGATGCGTTTCGCCAAAACCGCCCCAAAGGGCGCAGCAAACAACCCGCCAATAATCAAGCCAACTGCTGCAATGGTAAAGGCCTGCAAACCAATGGTATAAATGAACGTCGCTGAAATAACTGTGGTCAGCACAAATTCTGCGGTGTTGACGGTGCCAATGGTCTGGCGCGGCTCGACGCCTTGCACCAGCAAATTGGATGTCACAACCGGCCCCCAGCCGCCGCCGCCTGCCGCATCAAGAAAGCCCCCGACAAGGCCAAGCGGTTCTACAACTTTTGCAGGCTTATGCGCATGATGGTTCATTTTCCATGCGCGCCACAACAGATAAACGCCAATCAGCGCCAGATATGTCATCACAAAAGGACGGGCAGCTTTCGCGTCGAGATTGGATAACCAATGGACGCCCGCAACGCCGCCAATTGTGCCGGGGATCACCAGCCGGAAAAATAGCCGCCAATTTACATTGCGATGAAAAATATGGCTGATCGCAGAGGCTGCTGTGGTGAACGTTTCCACCAGATGGACACTGGCTGAGGCGCGTGCCGGTGGAACGCCCAGAACGCTGACCAACAAAGTGTTGGTAATGACGCCAAAGGCCATGCCCAATGCCCCGTCAACCAACTGAGCAAAAAAGCCAATCGCCAAAAAAGGCAGGATGGCTTGAAGATGGTCTACGCTCAATTCTGGCACGTTCTGATCCCCCTTGACCCGCGCTTTACCCTGATTTGGGTTTCAAAGCGAAGCAAAGACTGGAAAGCCTATTCCCCGGTCCCGACAAAACACTATCAGGTCGCTAGGAATTAAGAATCAAGTTTTTCTTGGGGGCGCACAAGAAGCGGGCTGTTTGTGGGGATTTAGGCCATTGGCCTGTTGACTTGGCCTGTCCCGCTTCCTAAGGGGAGCGCGCCTTGGCGGGGTTGTTTAGGTCCATGGCGGTTTAGCTTTCGGCAAGAAGGACGAATCGACATGGCTCAGGAAGATCCCGCGCAGGACGGAAATGGCTCGTCAGACCCTCGGCTCGATTCGTTAGACATGCAGCTGGAAAAGGTCAGAAAAGCCGTAAAGGTCCGTTCGGAGAAAAGGGATCAGGCCCCCGCCAAAGGAATGCGGCAGGGGAATAGGGTTCTTACCGAATTGATCGCCGGTCCTGCGGGTGGTGCGCTGCTCGGCTGGTTCTTGGACCGGCAGTTCGGCACGGCCCCCTGGATCCTGTTGGTTGCCATGTTCCTTGGGATCGTGGTGGCGTTCAGGAACATCATCAGGATTTCAAACGAGCGTCCGGAATAGTCCGGGCGCTTTGTGTGCATAAACGGGGTTGGAAACACGTGGCTTCCGAAGGCGGCAAGATCGATCCGATGCACCAGTTCATGATTGAGCCGATCGCGCCGCTCAATCTCGCTGGTTATGACATCTCGTTCACCAACTCATCGTTGTTCATGCTGATTGTGCTGGGCACGATCTGGCTGTTCATGCTGGGCGGTATGAAGCGGGACTTGGTCCCCGGTCGCTGGCAAGCGGCTGTTGAGGGCGTCACTGGCTTTATCAACGATATGGTGTCCACCAGCGTTGGGCCAGAAGGCAAGGCCTATGTTCCGCTCGTCTTTTCGCTGTTCATGTTCATTCTGGTCGCGAACTTCATGGGCATGATGCCCTTTGGCATTGTGCCGGGCGTCCACGCCTTCACCGTCACCAGCCACCTGACGGTGACCGCGGTTCTCGCGATCCTCAGCTTTGGCACGGTGCTGGTTGTCGGCCTGTGGAAGCACAAGCTGCACTTCTTCTCGCTGTTCGTGCCGCATGGCACGCCGTGGTGGCTGATGTGGCTGATTCCGTTTATTGAACTGTTTTCGTTCTTGATCCGCCCGTTCAGCCTCGCGCTGCGTCTCTTTGTCGCCATGACTGCCGGTCACGTGCTGATGAAGGTGCTCGCGGGCTTTGTGATCAATGGCTTCAACGCCGATGCCGCTTGGGTGGCGCCGGTTGTGAGCTTGCCGAGCTTTATCCTGATGATTGGCATTACCATGCTGGAACTGCTGGTATGTGCGATCCAGGCCTATGTCTTTGCGCTTTTGACCTCGCTCTACATTAACGACGCGGTCAATTTGCACTGAGTTTTCGTACCCACCACTAACCAAGATTTTTTAAGGGAGTTTATCATGGACGCAGAAGCTGCAAAGTTGATCGGTGCCGGTCTTGCCGCCATTGGTGCGGGTCTCGCCGCAGGCGGCGTGGGCAATGTTTTCGGGTCTTTCCTTCAGGGCGCACTGCGCAACCCGGCTGCCGCTGATGGCCAGCAGGGTCGCCTGTTCATCGGCTTCGCCGCTGCCGAACTTCTCGGCCTGCTGGCGTTCGTCGTTGCGATGATCCTGATCTTCGTCGCGTAACGAACCGACCAACCAGTAAGGACGGCTTTCCGCCATGCCCCAGATTTCCCAGATCCTTGAGACCTATGCGTCCCAATTCTTCTGGCTGCTGATTGTCTTTGGCCTTCTCTATTTTGGGATTGGCCGGGCGATGCTGCCGAAGATTGAAGCAACGGTCGATGCCCGCGATGCCAAAATCGCAGGGGACCTTGCCGCCGCCGAAAAGGCGCGCGCTGAGGCAGGCGATCTGGAAGGGGCGTGGCAAGCCGACCTGACACAAACCCGCGCTGCAGCGCAGGCCGAGGCTCAAAAGGCCAAGGCCAAGGCGCAGAAGGATGCGGATGCCCGACTGGCGAAGGCGGATGCTGACATCTCAGCCAAAACGGCTGATGCCGAAGCCGCAATTGCCAAGGCACGTGCCAAGGCGCTTTCGGGCATTGATGCTGTGGCTGTTGATGCAGCGCAGGCCATTGTGGCCAAGGTGTCGGGTGCCAAGGTGACCCCGGCTCAGGCCGCCCAAGCAGTAAAGACGGTGCTGGCAAATGGCTGAACAAACGCACGCCTCAACGCAAGCTGCGGGCGCAGTTGAACACGCAAAACCGGCAGCCCTGGGCATGGATGCCACGATGTGGGTCGCGCTGGCGATGCTCATCGTCATTGGCATTGCTTTGTGGCAGCGCGTGCCGGGCCTGATTGCCTCAGCCCTCGATAAGAAAATTGCGGGTATTCGTGAGCATATCGAAGCCGCTGAAAATCTGCGCAAAGAAGCTGAGGCTTTGAAGGCCGATTATCAGAAAAAGGCGAAGGCTGCGGCCAAAGACGCGGAGGCCATGAAGGCCGCTGCGGCTGAGGAAGCCAAGCAGATTGTCGCCAAGGCCAAAGCAGATGCCTCTGCCTTGATCGCCCGCCGCACCAAGACAGCGGAAGAAAAAATTGCCGCAGCCGAACGTGCCGCCGTGGCGGACGTCCGCAATCGTGCCGCGCAAGTGGCAGCGGCAGCGGCTGCGCAACTGATTGCCAAGGGCCATGACGGCAAGGCGGATAAGGCGCTGATCGATCAGACGATTTCGTCGCTGAACTAAGCCTTTTCGCGAGACTATAAGAAAAGGGCGGGCCGAGAGATCGGCGCCGCCCTTTTTCTTTTTGGCTTGTGGGCGAGCGGCTGCGCCCTCTTTAAAACCGGATCATGATTTTTCGCGCGAGGGCCGGGGAGATGCTGTGCACCGCTTGTAACAGCTTCACCATGCCCACATTGGCTTCCTGCGCATTCTTTTCCATCCCCACGACAATTTGCCGGGCGCATTCTGCGGGGGCCATTTTGCGGCTGCCGCGGCCTGCCGTCAGCTTGGTTTCAACAACTGGAGGCAAAGCTTCGAGCAGATGAACCGATGTGCCCGCCAATTGCGCGCGAATGGCCTGAGTATAGCTGCGCAAGGCAGCCTTGGTGGCGCAATACACAGGCCCACCCGCGCGCGGCGCAATCGCAAGGCCCGATGTCACATTGACAATCATCGCCTCTGGTCGGGATTTCAGGCCCGCCATCAGCCGGGTGATGAGATGAATGGGCGCATTCAGGTTCAGGAAAATGCAGCGATCATTATCGGCCAAATCCGGCTGTGCCTCGCGGAAATCATGGTCGCTGCCCGCACCTGCGTTGTTGATCAGGATGTCGATCGGGCGCTTGCCTAGCCCCTTAAGAACGGCCTCAACGCCCTCTGGCTGGGAGAGGTCAGCCGTGATCACCTCAAAGCCCAGTGACTGCATCTCTGCAACGCGGCTTGCCGTCCGCCCCGTCAGGATGAGGTGTGCGTCCTTCGCGCGCAATTGCAACGCAAGTTCGCGGCCGATTCCGTCGGTGCCGCCTGTCAATACTATGGTCTTGCCTGCCAGTTGCATCTAATGTCTCCCCAGCCCGTTGGTCTTGTTGAGCTTATTGGTCCTATTTCGTCTTTATGTCTGACCCAAATTCGCCCGATCGCTTTCATGAAGAGCGTGCAGCCTACACCGTTCGTGGGGCGGACCAACCTGATCTTGAGGCGGGGGTGGCCGCCATTCGCAATGTTGTCAAAACCCTGCCGACCAAGCCGGGCGTATACCGCATGTATGATGCGCGCGGTGATGTCCTTTATGTCGGTAAGGCCAAGGCGCTAAAAAACCGGGTGACCAATTATACGCAGGTGGAGCGGCTGCCCAATCGCCTGCGCCGTATGGTCGCCCAAACACGCAGCATGACAATTGTGACGACCAATAGCGAGGCTGAGGCGCTGTTGCTCGAAGCGCAGCTGATTAAGCGCTATCGCCCGCCCTACAACGTGCTGTTGCGCGATGATAAAAGCTTTCCGTTCATCCTGTTACGGGCGGACCATGAATTTCCCCGCATTCAAAAGCATCGCGGGGTGCGACGCGCCAAGGGCAATTATTATGGGCCCTTTGCCAGTGCAGGCTCGGTCAACACCACCTTGAATGCGCTGCAAAAACTGTTCCTGCTCCGCTCGTGCACCGATAGTTATTTTAACAATCGGGACAGGCCGTGCCTGCTCTATCAAATCAAACGCTGTTCCGCGCCTTGTGTCGGGCGGATTGATGCCAAGGGCTATGCCGATTTGGTCGAAGATGCCAAATCCTTCCTTGGCGGCAAATCAACTGCCGTGCAGGCAAAGCTTGCCAGTGAAATGGAAAAAGCCGCCGAGGCGCTGGATTTTGAGCGGGCAGCATTGCTGCGTGATCGGCTAAAGGCGCTGACCTTCATTCAGGGGAGCCAAGCCATTAATGCCGAAGGTATCGGCGATGCCGATATCTTCGCGCTGGCCGGCAAGTCAGGCCATATTGGCATTCAGGCCTTTTTCATCCGTGGCGGGCAGAATTGGGGGCATCGCGCCTTTTTCCCCAGCCATACGGCGGATTTGGAAGAGGCGGATATTTTCTCAAGCTTCCTCGCGCAATTCTATGAAGATGTGCCACCCGCGCGGACGATCTTGCTGGATCGAGAGCTTCCTGACGCCGCGTTGCTGGCTGAGGCACTGACCGCGCAATTGGGCCGTAAGGTGGATATCCAGATGCCACAGCGGGGGGATCGGAAACGCTTGGTTGATCAGGCGCGGCGCAATGCCGTGGAGGCGCTGGACCGGCGCTTGGCCGAAACGACAACGCAAGCCAAGTTGCTGCGCGAAGTGGCGGAATTATTTGACCTTTCTGAACCGCCCCAGCGGATCGAAGTG
>RFZB01000088.1 GCA_009920915.1 Sphingomonadaceae bacterium
GTCATTGTACAGCACTTCGGCAGCCGGAAAGCCGGGGAAGATTTCCACGCCTAGATTTTCGGCTTGCTGCGCCAGCCAGCGGCAGAGATTACCAAGCGAGCCTGTATAGGTGCCCTTATTGTGCATCCAGCCCGGGGTGAAGATATGCGGGATCGCCATATGCCCCTTGGCGGACATCACCCAGTGATGGTTTTCCGTCACGGGCACTTCGGCCATGGGGCAGCCATTTTCTGCCCAATCTGGCAAAAGCTCTTCAATCGCCTTGGGGTCAAAGACAGCGCCCGACAAGATATGCGCGCCAACTTCTGATCCCTTTTCCAGAATGCAGACTGCGAGATCGGCATTGAGCTGTTTCAGGCGGATCGCAGCGGACAAGCCTGCCGGGCCACCCCCCACAATCACAACGTCATACGGCATCGATTCCCGTTCGCTCATGGTCTCTTTATCTCCTTTGCAGCCGGCTTGTCTTTGCGGTTCGGCCCCTAGTCCATTTGGCAAATAGCGAAGCGATTGCAGTTGACCAACCAGAATTATGCGGGTTGAAGACATAGCGTGACTGGGACGGACTCTTTTTCTGATGCACGGCGCATGGCGTCCACCTTGCGCTGGTGGGAAGAGGCGGGGGTTGATGTCTTGGTGGAGGACATAGCAGAGCCTTGGTTAGGCCGGGTTTCCGCGCCAGCTGCACAGCCTGCACCTGCTGTTTTGCCTGCATCTCCGGCGTCGGCACCCCTGGCACCGCGCCCCGTGGCGGCGGCGCCTGAGCCACGGGTGCTGCCCGACAATCTGGCTGATTTTGTGACGTGGATGATGACAGACCCGTCCGTGCCCGAAGCTGGCCCGCCCGCCCTGCGCCTGCGCCCCTTTGGCACCGCCGGTGCGCCGTTGCTGATTGTCACCGATATGCCTGAATTGGGCGATGCCGACTCGGGCCAATTGATGTCAGGCGCTGTCGGTCAACTTTTTGATGCCATGCTTGGGGCAATGCAGCTGGACCGTCAGTCAGTCTATTGCCTGCCGCTCTGTCCCGGCCGCCCCCCAACGGGACGTTTACCAAATTCAGCACTGAAAGATTTGGGAGATCTGGCACGCCATCACATCGCGCTGGCAGAGCCAAAGGCTGTTTGGCTGTTAGGCCAAGCGACGAGCCGTGCCTTGATTGGGGCAGATTCGACAGCGACTCTAGACAAAATAGGTCAGAATATTAACCACTTCCGCGGTAAGGCACCTTGTATTGCCAGCCTGCATCCGCGCCTGTTGCTTCAGGCGCCGCAGCGCAAGGCTTCAGTCTGGAAGGACATGCAGGTGCTTATCGGGGGATTGAATTGAGACGTTTTGCTGGACTGCTGGCTCTAAGCTTATCGACTGTTGCAACCGGCGCGATTGCCGCGCCTGATGTGCCGCTTGCTGGCAGTTTTGTGTCCAACTTTATCCCGCAATTGGGGCCCAATGCGCGTCAACGGTATAAAGATGTTTTCATCGCCATTCGTGAGGGGCGCTGGGATGACGCACAGGCAGGGTTAGACTCAATGCCCGAAGGCCCGTTGCACAATGTTGCGCGTGCCGAACTCTATCTTGCCAAAGGCTCGCCCCGACCCACAGCTGAACAACTCATTACCATTCTGCAAGATGCGCCCTATTTGCCACAGGCGCCACAACTGGCGCGGTTGGCCCGATCGCGCGGCCTGATGGGGGATATCACTCTTCCTGTTGTGCGCGATCTGATCTGGCTGGGCAGTGCCCCGCGCCGGTCGCGCACAGCGCAGACCAGTGATCCAGCCGCCTCTTCACTCAACGCGCGCATTCAGCCTTTGATTAAGGACAATCTGCCCTTTGAGGCTGAGGCCGTGGTCTTGGATAATGAGGCGCAATTGTCGCTCGAGGGGCGGACCGAATTGTTCCAGCGGGTTGCCTGGTCTTACTTCATTACAGGAGAGGATGAGGCGGCACGCCGCGTTGCGGCCAATGCGCAATTGGGCGTTGGCCAATGGGCTGCGCAGGCAGATTGGACGCAAGGCCTCGCGGCATGGCGCATGGCAGATTATGCGGCGTCCTTGGTCGCGTTTGAATCCGCAGCCCAGCGCTTTCAGGATGCCGATATGGTGGCTGCGGCCCGTTTTTGGGCGGCCCGTGCGGCCACAGCCGCAGGCCAGCCGCAAAAGGCGGATGCACATTTGCGCGCGGCCGCCCGATCCACAGAGACATTTTATGGATTGCTTGCCACCAACCGCCTTGGTCTGCCCGCCAGTTTCCAGAAAGTGCCTGACAATATTGCCGAGGTTGAGAATCTACCCAATGTCCGGGCGGCGTTGGCGCTTGCGGAAATTAATGAAATGGACCTCGCAGATGAGGTGATCCGCTGGCAGGCCCGCATTGGCGATCCGCGCAAACACGCCGCGCTCGCCACTTTGGCAGGCCGCATGGATATGCCGGCCACGCAGCTATGGCTGGCGCATAATGGCCCAGCGGGCGCACAAGCACCAGCATCGGCACGCTACCCCATGCCCCGCACCTGGCAGCCAGAGGGCGGCTGGCGGATTGATAAAGCCTTGGTCTATGCCCATGCCCTGCAAGAATCCCAATTTCGCCCAACAGTTGTGAGCCCGGCAGGGGCCAAGGGTCTGATGCAAGTTATGCCCGGCACGGCCGCCATGATGGCGCGGCAAAAAGGGCGCGAAACTATCGGCTCGCTCAACGACCCGGCGACCAATATGGAATATGGTCAAAGCTTTATTGAACGGCTGCGCGATATGCCAATTACAGGCGGCATTCTGCCCAAGGTGATTGCAGCCTATAATGCTGGCCCACAACCCGTGGACGTCTGGAACCAGCGGGCGCGGGATAATGATGATCCGCTGCTATATATTGAAAGCATCCCCTATTGGGAAACGCGCGCTTATGTGACCATCATCTTGCGCAATTACTGGATGTATCAACGCCAAACGGGGGAACAGACAGCCAGTCTTGCGGCGCTATCCCAAGGGCTGTGGCCGCGCTTTCCAGGCCTGCCGGGGCCAACAGCCGTGCGGTCAGACCGGTCGGGGACCCGCGCGAGCGCAAATTGACTTTGGGCCAGGCGCTGAGCCGGCGGATATTTTGTTCTTGAAATGTTCCGTTCGCCTTGCCATGATCGGGCAATGGCCGATCAGCGTCCTTCGCGCATAGCTTTGCCGGTGCCTGCGGGGCGCGGGGCACCTCGGAATGATCGTCCCCAGCGCTTTGGTTTGGCGGCGCGGGATTTGGATGGCGACTGGCTGGATCAGGCGGAACAGATTGATGGCGGTCTGCCGCCCTTGCGCACAAGCGTTCAAGTAGAGCGACCCAAGACCATTCTCACGCGCAACACCAGTCCAGACGTGCCTTTTGATCGGTCCGTCAACCCCTATCGCGGCTGCGAACATGGCTGCATCTATTGCTATGCCCGGCCCAGCCACGCCTATCATGATCTGTCGCCAGGGCTTGATTTTGAAAGCAAACTTTTTGCCAAGCCTGATGCACCCGACTTGCTACGGCGTGAATTGGCAAAGAAAGGCTATCGGCCTGCCCCGATTGCCTTTGGCACAAATACGGACCCCTATCAGCCGATTGAGCGGGACTGGAAAATCATGCGAGGCTGCCTTGAAGTTCTGGCTGCCTGCCATCATCCGCTGACCATTACGACCAAGTCTGATCGCGTGGTGCGTGATGTGGATCTGCTCGCCCCGATGGCGGCTAAGGGGCTGGTTGCGGTGTCGCTTTCGGTCACCTCGCTGGACCCGAAGGTCCACCGCACGCTTGAGCCTCGAGCCGCCCGGCCAGAACGGCGGCTGGCGGCCATTCGTGCGCTGCGTGCGGCTGGCATTCCCGTTCATGTCAATGTTTCGCCAGTGATCCCGGCAATTACCGATGCTGAGATAGAGGCCATTCTTGAGGCGGCGGCAGAGGCAGGCGCCCAGTCTGCCAGCTATATTCCTGTCCGCTTGCCGCATGAGGTGGCACCGCTTTTTCGCGCCTGGCTTGATGTGCATTACCCGGACCGCGCAGCCAAGGTGATGGCGCAAATCCAGTCACTGCGCGGCGGGCGGGATAATGACCCGGACTTTTTTGGTCGCATGAAGGGGGCAGGGGTGTGGGCGCAGTTGCTGCGCACACGCTTTCGCCTCGCGTGCCGCAAATTGGGGCTGACTGAACAGCAGACAAGTTTGCGGACGGATTTATTCTGCCCGCCCGAAGGGGATCAGTTGCGCCTGATTTAAAGCATGGGCTTGGGCCTCGACCTTTTGTCGAAGCCCAAGTCCATCTGCATCAGGCTGCGCGCAGCGCCTTTAGCTGGTAATCCTTATATTGTTTGCGCAATTCCGCTTTTTGAATTTTGCCCGTGCCGGTGTGCGGCAGGCTATCCACAAACAGCACCTCATCGGGCAGCCACCATTTGGCAACGACGCCGGCCAGATAGGCAACAACATCGGCCTCGCTTAACGCTGCCCCTTCTTTGCGAACGACGAGCAAGATGGGCCGCTCATCCCATTTCGGGTGTGGCACACCAATGGCCGCCGCTTCGGCAACACCGGGGCAGCCAACGGCTGCATTTTCGAGCTCAACCGAGCTAATCCATTCCCCGCCCGATTTGATGACGTCTTTGGCGCGATCTGTGATTTGCATCGTGCCATCGGGATGGATGACAGAAACATCGCCGGTATCAAACCATTGGTCTGCGTCCGTCGCGTCGGCCTCTGCCTTGAAATAGCGTTTGACGACCCAAGGCCCACGCACCTGCAATTTGCCGGAGCTGGTCCCATCACGCGGCAGAACAGTGCCTTCATCATCCACAATGCGCAGTTCGACGCCAAAGGGGACACGGCCTTGTTTGCAGACGATATCAATCTGCGCCTCAATCGACAGATCATCCCAATCTGGCGTGGGGGAGCCCATGGTGCCGATGGGCGAGGTTTCCGTCATCCCCCAGGCATGGGCCACGCGTACGCCCTGCTTCATCAGCCGTTCAATCATCGCACGGGGCGCGGCTGAACCGCCAATTGTCACCAGCCGCAACTTGCCCAAGGATGCATCGCGACCCGCTTTGGCCGTTGCGTCCAAATGTTGGAACATGGCCAGCCAGACGGTCGGCACGCCGGCAGAATGCGTTACCTTTTCTTGCAACATCAGGCCGTGCAACGTCGGCGCATCATTGGTGGTTGAAAAGACGAACTTCACGCCTGCGGCAGCGCCGGCAAATGGCAGACCCCAGCTGGCGGCATGGAACATTGGCACAATTGGCAGCAGCACTGATCCGCAAGACAAATCAAACACGCTGGGTGCAATTTCGGCCATGGCGTGCAGCATGGTGGAGCGGTGCTGATAGAGCACACCCTTTGGGTGTCCCGTGGTGCCGCTGGTGTAGCAGAGCATGCACGGATCGCGCTCATCGCCCATCACCCAATCAAATTGGCCGTCCGCGTCAGCCATCAACGCGCCATAGCTATCGGCACTGTCGAACACGATATAATGCTCAACTGTTTTCAGGTGCGGCTTTAGCCGATCAATCACGGGCTGGAACTGGGCGTCATACATCAGCACCCGATCTTCCGCATGGTTCATGATGTAGATCAGGTCTTCATCGAACAGGCGGACATTTACCGTGTGAATCACGCCGCCACACCCAATGGCCCCATACCATGCTGCCAAATGGCGATGATGGTTCATGGCAAAAGTGGCAATCCGGTCTCCCGGTTTCATGCCCCAGCGGGCAAAAACCTGTGCCAGTTTGCGCGCCTCCAGTGCCACGCCGGCCCAGTTGGTGCGTTCAATACTGCCATCCGCCCAACGCGTCAGGATTTCGCGATTGCCGTGTTCTCGCGCCGCATAATCAATCAAGTGGCTAACGCGCAGATCCCAATCCTGCATGTACCCGAGCATAAACATCCTCATCCTAGTGGCTTCATTTTGGAGCAAGATGCCGCCTCAATGTGCGCAGCGCAAGGCCAGCCTTAAGCGCAGGCCTATGCACCGATTCGGTTTTTTCGCAAAAATTGTCAGCAGCTTGCCTCAAGTGCCGCGTTGAAATGAGTGAGTCTGTCGGTGAAGTGAAATCCCCCGGCAGCTTATCCCAATGACTCATCGATTCACCGCTGGCCGCTTGGCGACCGAGCGGGCGACCGGCAGGGACGCTGTATTGCTTATCACTTCTCGACAGGGGCTTTTTCATCGTGCGTCACATCAAGATCATTGCAGCCGCACTGATGGTGATGTTCGCATCGTCCGCCCCCGCTTATGCGCAGTCGGCCCGTTTTTTGCAGTGCGTCACGTTCGCGCGGGCGGCCTCGGGGATTGAGCTGCGCGGCAATGCCTATAGCTGGTGGGGCCAAGCAGAAGGCCGCTATGATCGCGGCCAGACACCGCGGGCAGGCGCTGTCATGGCGATGCCCAGCTTTGCAGGCATGCGCAATGGCCATGTCGCGATGGTCAGCAAGGTATTGAATGATCGGGAAGTTTTGCTGACGCACGCCAATTGGTCGCGCCCAGGCATGGTGGAGCGCAATGTGCGGGCCGTTGATGTCTCCGAAAAAGGCGATTGGAGCCGCGTGCGCATTTGGCATGCCGGATCTCGCAGCCTTGGCCTTACCAGCTACCCCGTATCAGGCTTTATCTATAACCGTGACGAAGCGGTTCGTTTGGCCGACAAAAACGGCCTCTCATTGGGCGATGATATTCGCGCCCTAGCCGCCCTCGAAGGGTAAGTCTTAGGGTGCCCTTTGGGCCGCGCTGAAATGGCGTGCTTCATCTACCACCAAAATCGGCACCCCATCGCAAATGGGAAAGGCCAGCTGGGCGGCGTCTGATACCAGCTCTTGCTGGGCTTCATCATAGCGCAATTTGGTCCGCGTCAGCGGGCAGACCAGCCTAGCGAATAGCTCTGGCGTCATTGCAGCGTCACGCCGCTATCGCCGTCATGCCGGCCAAAAAACTGCATCAGCTGCACAATCAGATCCGCACGGCTTGCCAAATTATCGGCCTCAAGCAGCGCTTGTTTGGCCGCTGGGTCAAATGGCGCGACTTGGGCAATGCCATTGACCAGTGCCTCATCATCCAAGCGCGAGACAGCGTCCCAATCGACGACATAGCCTTGGCGTTCCGCAAATCGCCGGGCCTCGCGCTCAATGCTTGATCGTTCCAGCAGGCCCAAATTAGGGTCTGTGACGTCCTCTACCAGCTCGGCCTCGACCTGACGAAAAGCCGTGGTCACTTCCAGCTCACGTGTCAGGCGAAAGCGGGATTGGCCTTCCAGAACAATGTTATAGCGCCCATCATCCAATGCCTCGACATGGACGATCTTGCCCACACAGCCCATGTTGAACAACGGGGGCAGGCTGTCTGCCGCGCGCGGCTGGACCATGCCAATGCGCTGGTCAGTCGATAAAGCATGCTGCACCATCGCCCGATAGCGCGGCTCAAAAATATGCAATGGCAAATGCATCCGCGGAAACAAGACCGCGCCAGCCAGCGGAAAAACCGCCAATCGGGTCCGTGTATCGACGCTCATCCGAACAAAGCCGCTGACAGCTTGCGCCGTGTTGCCGCCACCCAAGGATCTTCCAGCCCAATGGCTTCAAACAGCTTCAGAAGCTGTGTGCGCGCTGCGCCATCATTCCATGCTTTGTCTGCGCGGATGATGTCGAGCAGGGCATCTGCCGCGCCATCGCGATCGCCCGCCGCCATCAAGCCGCCGGCAAGTTCAAAACGGCCCTCATAATCTTCAGGGTTTGCCGCGACACGCGCCCGCAAGCCGGCGAGATCGTCCACCGGCTTGGCATCGCGCGCCAAGGCCAGTGCGGAGACTGCACGCGAAAGAGCAGGCGTTTTTTTCTGCTCGTCTGACAGGGCGGACAGCAGCGCCTCGGCCTCGTCTGCGCGCCCTGCCGCAATCAGCGCGCGCGCCAAGCCAGACAGCGCCTCGACATTGTCAGGAGCCATTTCGGCGATCTGTTGGAAAATGCCCAGCGCGCGGGCGGCATCGCCTCCAGCCAGCACCTCTTCGCTCATGGCAAGCAGGGGCTCAATTTCTTGCGCCTG
>RFZB01000089.1 GCA_009920915.1 Sphingomonadaceae bacterium
AGCTGAGCTATGGGTGCGTGCGACTGCCGTTAGCAAAGCCGGGGCCTGCCTGCCAGCCCCCGGCTCTGATTATTTCTGATAGCCGCTATTTCTTGGTTGCGCGGACCAATTCCACCGGCTGAAATTTGCCCAATCCGCAATGCGGGCCTTCTTGCAGCACGCTTCCATAATTTTGCAGCACGGCAATGGTATCAACTGAGCAGAGCTGGCTGGTGGACGTGCGATAGCTAAACCGTTCTTCATAACCCAGCGACGGGCAGCTTTGCGGCAAAGTGTTGCGATACCATTTTTTACCACTGACGCGGAAATCGATAATCGAATCGCTGCGCACCCGGCTTTCCTGAATTTGGTTGATGGAAATGCAATTGACCGGCGCCCCAACGGGTTTGGCCTCAGGGATCGGCTTTGTCCGTGCAACGGCGGGGTTGGCTGCCAAAAGCCCGGCAAGCGCGGCGGTGAACACCATTTTTTTCATCCTGCACCTCCTGCATTTTGTGATTCTGCCAGTTTAGCGGGCAAGGCTGACTTAGGCCTAAACGTGCACAGATCAGCCACGAGGCAGCGCCAACATTCTGGCGTGCGTGCTTTACAAACATAGCGCCCATGCAAGATCAGCCAATGATGCGCCCCCAGCCGAAACGGGGCGGGGGTATGTTTATCCAGCATTTTTTCAACGGCGAGTGGCGTTTTACCCTTGGCAAGGCCCGTGCGATTGCCAACGCGAAAGATATGCGTGTCGACGGCGAAGGTTTCGGCGCCAAAGGCCGTGTTCATCACGACATTGGCCGTTTTGCGACCCACCCCGGGCAGGCTTTCCAACACATCGCGGTCAGCCGGCACTTGGCCGCCATAATCCCGCTCTAAGATGTCTGATAAAGCGATGACATTCTTGGCTTTGGCGTTGAACAAGCCAATCGTCTTTATATGCTCTTTCAAGCCCGCTTCGCCCAAGGCAATCATTTGTGCGGGGGTTTTAACGCTTTCAAACAAGCGCCGCGTGGCTTTGTTGACGCCAACATCTGTTGCTTGGGCAGATAGAACCACGGCGACCAGCAATTGATAATCATTGCCATAGGCCAATTCCGTTTCGGGGGAGGGGTTTTCCTCTGCAAGCCGCCGGTAGAATTCAAAAATATCGGCCTTTTTCATGATGTTTAAAGGCCCAGAACCTGGTCCATGGTGTAACGGCCTATGGGCTGGCCATGAAGCCAAGTGGCCGCGCGCAAGGCCCCGCGCGCAAAAATAGTGCGGTTTTCCGCCCGGTGGATGAGTTCAATACGTTCATGTTCAGTCGCGAAGATTACATCATGGTCGCCCGCAACACTGCCCCCGCGTAATGCCGCAAATCCAATGGCACCCGGCGCACGCGCCCCCGTGACGCCATCACGGCCCCGCTCGCTGTTTTTGGCCAGATCAATGCCACGGCCCTTTGCGGCGGCCTCGCCCAGCAACAAGGCTGTGCCAGATGGCGCGTCCACCTTCATCCGGTGATGCATTTCCACAATTTCAATGTCCCAATCTGGCCCCAGCGCAGCAGCGGCCTCACGGACCAAACGGGCCAGCAAGGTAACGCCCAGTGAGGTGTTTCCAGTTTGAAGAACGGCAATATGCTCTGCCGCATCATCAATCGCGCGGTGGTGATCTTCCTCCAGCCCGGTGGTGCCAATCAAAAGGGGCGTTGAGGCCGCAACAGCAGCCCCCAAATTGCTGACCAATGCCTGTGGCGAGGAAAAATCAATTAACACATCCGCGGTGCGGGCAAGCGCCAAGGGATCACCCCCAGCATCAATACCACCGGCAATGACCAGCCCCGCTTCGGCAGCCGCGGCGCTGATGGCTTGGCCCATGCGGCCCTGACTGCCAATAATTCCAATTCCTGCCATGCCATGCTTCCCCGCCGAACGTGATTGGCACAGCCATAGGGCCAAAGGGGTATAGCCGACAAGCGGTCCCGTCTTGTCGATCGGCCAGTGTCCGCGCATAGACAGGGCCATGGCAGATATTCGCAACATTGTGGTCTTAACGGGCGCGGGGATTAGCGCGGAAAGCGGCATTGATACATTTCGCAGTGCGGGCGGCCTGTGGGAACAGCATCGTGTGGAAGACGTGGCAACGCCCCAGGCCTTTGCGCGCGACCCTGATCTGGTCTTGCGCTTTTACGATATGCGCCGTGAGAACATCCAAAAGGCCCAGCCCAATGCTGCGCACGCGGCCTTGGCGCGGCTTGACCAGCATTGGCAGGGCAATTTGTTGATCGTCACGCAGAATGTGGACGATCTGCATGAGCGGGCAGGGGCGCAAAGGCTGATCCATATGCATGGCGAGCATCTATCTGCATGGTGTTTGGCCTGTGATGGCCGCACGCGCTGGCACGCGCCGCTTTTTGATCGGCCCGGCTGCCCACACTGCGGCGAGGCGGCTTTGCGGCCTGATATCGTGTGGTTTGGCGAAATGCCCTATCGCATGGATGAAATTGATCGGGCGATCAGCCAATGTGATTTGTTCGTATCCATCGGCACGTCTGGAGCCGTCTATCCAGCAGCAGGCTATGTGCGCACGGCGCGCCATTATGGTGCACGCACATTGGAACTCAACCTTGATCCGTCCCAAGGCAGCATCATGTTCCACGAATGCCGCATGGGCCGCGCGACGGACTTGGTGCCAGCGTGGGTGGACGAGATGCTCACCCATCAAGCAGACTGGCTTTAATCGACCCAGTCGAGGCCAATATCGCGATAGAGGCCGCGATCTTCATCCCATTTCGGGTCGACTTTAACGTGCAGATACAGGTGCACACGGCATCCCAAGGACTTGGCAATTTCTGCGCGCGCGGCGGAGCCTATTTGCTTCAAACGGGCACCGCCCTTGCCCAGCACAATCGCCTTTTGGCTATCCCGCTCAACCTTGATCTGTTGGTGGATTTCCACGGATCCGTCATCGCGTTCGGTATATTTTTCCGTTTCAATTGCCGTGGCATAGGGCAGTTCGGCGCGCAGCTGGAGATAGAGTTGTTCGCGCGTGATTTCCGCCGACGTCATCCGGTCAGTCGCGTCGCTCACCTGATCTTCTGGGAAATGCCAGGGGCCTTCGGGCAGATAATCCGCAATTTTGTCTTTCAACAGGTCAAGCCCATCGCCCGTTTCCGCGCTGACCATCAGGACATCGGTAAAGTCCATCATTTCATTCAGGCGCGCTGCGTGAACCAAAAGCTTGTCCTTCGCGGCAATATCTACCTTGTTGAGCACCAGCATCTTTGGCTCAGGCCGGTGGCGAAGCCCCTCAATGATCCGTTCCACCTTGGCGCCCAAGCCTGCCTTGGAGTCCACAACGAACAAAATGATGTCGGCATCTTGCGCACCGCCCCATGCGGCTTGCACCATGGCGCGGTCCAGCCGACGATTGGGTTCAAATATACCGGGCGTATCGAGCAGCATCATTTGCGTCTCGCCATGCAGCGCAATGCCCATCAGCCGGGTGCGTGTGGTTTGCGCCTTTGGGCTGACAATGGCGACCTTTTGGCCGACAAGCGCGTTCACCAGCGTTGATTTTCCGGCATTTGGGGCACCTACAATTGCCACCAGCCCACATTTTTGTGTCATGAATGTCCTAATTTTTTGAGCAAGGCTGTGGCCGCTAATGTCTCGGCCTCCTGCTTGGATTTACCTTCGGCCTCCGCAGCGCCAGCCGAGCCAATGGATACTTTGATGCGAAACCGCGGTGCATGATGCGGGCCGGACCGTTCAATGACCTCATAAACTGGGGCTTTACGGTTATGCGCGGCGGCCCATTCTTGCAGTTCGGACTTAGGATGGCGGCGCGCACTGCGCTGTACGTCAAGCAGCGGCTCCCACCGTGCCTGAATGAAGCGGCGGGCAGCCTCCAGCCCATATTCTAAGAATACGGCTCCAATCAGCGCCTCAACTGCATCTCCCAGCACATTATCGCTATCATAGGCGCCATCATCCAGCGCCTGTTTGCCCAAGCGCAAGCGCGATGACAGGCCAATGGCGCGGCCAACATCGGCGCATGTCTCTCCCGAGACCAAATTGTTAAAGCGGCGTGACAGCTGGCCTTCCGCATCATGGGGAAAGCGGGCGTAAATCCAATCCGCAATGACAAGGCCCAAGACACGATCGCCCAGAAATTCCAGCCGCTCATAGGTGTCACTGCCATGGCTGCCATGCGTCAGCGCCCGGGCATATAAATCTTCATCCTTGGGGGTGACACCAAATGTCTCGGTGACCCAATGGGTTAATGTCGTCAAAATGTCTCGCCGATCCTGTTCCAGCGCGCGGCTGTAAACCAAGTCCACGGCAAGAGCCAGTGGGCAGAACCATCGGTTGAAAAGGCAGACAGCTGAGCTTTGCCTACCAAGTTTTCAACGGGCACAAAGCCTATTCCGCCGCCAAGTTCCGCTGGAAAGCGGCTATCCAAGCTGTTGTCCCGATTATCCCCCATCATGAACACATGGCCCTGCGGCACCGTGTAGACATCGGTTGTATCCGCTTCGCTATCTGCCAAATCCAGCACGTCATAGCGGCGCCCGCTGGGGAGGCTTTCCTCATATCGCGGATAATGGCAGCTCAACCTGCCGCTTGGGTCTGCGCGCTCAAATACTGGGGCAAAACAGCGTGTATTAGGGCTTACCGCGACCACCAAATCCGCTTTGCGGGTGCGCATGATCGCCTGACCATTCAGGAACAACTGCCCGCCCCGCATTTGGATGCGATCCCCCGGCAAGCCAATAACGCGCTTGATATAATCAACATTATTGGAGGGCGGGGCCTTGAAGACCACAACATCCCCGCGGTCCGGAAGCGACGCCAGCACCCGCCCCGGGATCAGTGGCACGGAAAATGGCAGCGCGTGGCGAGAATAGCCATAGCTCCATTTGCTCACCAACAGATAATCGCCCACCATCAAACGGGGGAGCATGGATTCAGAAGGAATGCTGAATGGAGCGATAATCAGGCTACGCAGGATCAGCAGAAAAGCACCCAGCTTAGCCAGATAGACTAGAAAGTCCCGTATTTCGGACGATGGAGTGGCTTTGGGGGATATCCCCGCTTTCGGCATCGCCTCATTCGGTGTATCGCGCATGGGCTTGCTCTGCGCGCGTACGGGCAGGTTCGTCAAGCAAAAGCCCAGTCCTTAAGGAGACCCCATGTCCGGTTCTGATCCGCGCTTCTCGTTTCTCTCGGCACCCCCAAGCCCAAGTTTGGAAGCCCTGTTTGCCGAGGATTCTGACCGGATTTCGCGCCTAAGCGTTAGCGAACAGGGAATTTATTTTGATTTTTCTAAGACGCATTTAACCGAATCCTTGCTCTTAGGATTTCAACAAGCCCTGCGTGATGCGGGGTTTGACCAGCGCCGGGATGATCTTTTTGCAGGGCGTATTGCCAATCCAACCGAGGGTCGCGCCGCAGAACATAGTGCCGAACGGGGGGAAGGCGCGCCTGAGTCGGTGGCGCAGGCAAAACAACTTCATGGCCGTATGCGCGCGTTGATTGAGGCAATTGAGGCCGGTGCGCTGGGCGATACTGCGCATATTCTGCACATTGGCATTGGTGGGTCGGCATTGGGGCCCGATCTGCTGGTTGATGCCCTTGGCCGCGATTCTGGGCGTTATGATGTGGCCGTGGTGTCCAACGTCGATGGCAGCGCGCTGAAAGAGGCTTTTGCCCGCTTTGATCCGCATAAAACCCTGATTGTCATTGCCTCAAAGACATTCACCACGACAGAAACGATGCTGAATGCCCAAAGCGCGCTGTCGTGGATGGCGGAGGCTGGGGTGGAAGATGCCAGCGGACGTGTCGTTGCGTTAACCGCGCATCCTGAGCGCGCCTTTGACTGGGGCGTGGATGAAACGCGCATCTTGCCGTTTTCCGAAACCGTCGGCGGCCGATATTCCTTATGGTCGAGCATTGGCTTTCCCGCCGCACTTGCCCTGGGCTGGGCCGCTTTTGAGGAAATGCTGGAAGGGGCAGCGGCGATGGACCGCCATTTCCGCTTGGCGCCAATGGCGCATAACGCCCCCATCCTCGCGGCCTTTGTGGATCAATATTATTCCCTAGCGCGAGGCGCGGAAACACGGGCCGTGTTTGCCTATGATGAGCGGCTTCGCCTGCTGCCCTTTTATCTTCAGCAGCTTGAGATGGAATCCAATGGTAAGTCTGTGACATTGTCTGGCGCGCCTTTGGGCGTCCCAAGTGCCGCTATTACATGGGGCGGAGTAGGCACGGATGCGCAGCACGCCGTGTTTCAATTGCTGCACCAAGGGACGCGGCTGGTGCCTGTTGAATTTGTCGCTGTGGTTGAGCCGGGGCATGATTTGGATGAGGCCCATCACCGGCAATTGCTTGGCAATTGCTTTGCCCAGGGTGCTGCTTTGATGGCGGGCCGCACGCATGAAGATGGCGCACGCGCCTATGCCGGGGATCGGCCGTCCACCACGATCTTGCTGGATGACCTCGACCCGCGCACGCTCGGGGCCTTAATTGCCTTTTACGAACAGCGGACATTTGCCAATGCAGTGTTGTTGGGGATTAACCCCTTTGACCAATTTGGGGTGGAACTGGGCAAGGAAATGGCCAAAGCCATTGACGCCGGCGACATTCAATTTGATGCCTCCACCCAAGCGCTTATTGATCGTGCCTTTGGCTGATCTGCCGCATTGCAGGATAAGTTAGTCCATGACGTTTGATTTTGATCTGTTCATCATTGGGGCCGGCTCTGGCGGCGTTCGTGCCGCGCGTGTGGCGGCTCAGCATGGCGCCAAAGTGGCCGTGGCCGAGGAATATCGGGTGGGCGGCACCTGCGTCATCCGCGGCTGTGTGCCCAAGAAAATGCTCGTTTACGGGGCGCATTTTGCCGAAGATTTGCATGAGGCGGCACGCTTTGGTTGGGATATTGGCTCAGCAGAGTTTAATTGGCCGCGGCTGCGCGATATTGTGCAGGACGATGTGGCCCGGCTTGAGGGGCTCTACACCCAAACACTGAATAACAATCACGCTACGATTTTTGCCGAACGGGCAATCGTCGCTGGCCCCAATGTCGTGCGGCTTGCCAGCGGGCAAGAGATTAGCGCCAGATATATTCTCATTGCGGTGGGGGCGTGGCCTGCCATTCCCGATGTGCCGGGGGCAGAGCTTGGCATAACATCAAATGAGATTTTTCATTTAGACGCATTGCCCAAGCGTGCGGTGATTGCAGGCGCGGGCTATATTGCCAATGAATTTGCAGGCATCCTCCATGCCTTTGGCGTGGATGTGACGGTGGTGACGCGCGGTGACCGGATGTTGCGGGGCTATGATACTGAAATCGTGGATCGTCTGGTCGGCATGACGACCGCAAAGGGGATTGATCTGCGCTTTAACTACCCGCTCAAGAGTGTAACGCGCCAAGCCGATGGCAGCCTGTTGGTCGATGGTGGAGACGCGGGCCAGATTGAGACGGATCTGCTCCTCTGGGCCATTGGACGCACGCCCAAGACACCCGGATTGGGGCTGGAAGCGGCGGGTGTGGCCCTTGATGCCGATGGCGCCGTGATTGTCGATGGGCATAGCTGCACCAATGTTCCAAGCATCTACGCGGTTGGCGATGTCACCAACCGGGTACAGTTGACCCCAGTTGCCATTCGCGAAGGTCATGCGTTTGCGGACACCGTGTTTGGCAATGCGCCGCGCACCGTGGATTATCAATCCATCCCCACGGCCGTTTTCTCAAGCCCGCCTTTGGCTGGCGTCGGCCTGACCGAGGATGAAGCCCGCGCGCAATATGGCGACAGCGTGAAGATTTTCCGCAGTGATTTCAGGCCAATGAAAAATGTTGTTTCCGGCCGAATGGAGCGGGGCTTGTACAAAATGGTGACGGCGGGCGCTGATGAGCGCGTGGTTGGCTTGCACCTCATTGGCCCAGATTCGGCGGAAATCCTGCAAGCCGCGGCAATTGCAGTAAAGGCCGGGCTGACCAAGCAGGCCTTTGACGATACCGTCGCGCTTCACCCCAGCATGGCGGAAGAGCTGGTTCTGCTCAAATAG
>RFZB01000090.1 GCA_009920915.1 Sphingomonadaceae bacterium
TTTTGCCGTATACTCACTTTCCAGGCGAGCGCCTTCGACCACTCGGCCACCGCTCCGCATAGGGTTTGAAACCGGATGCAACGCCCGCAAGCGCTGTCTTTATTGGAATCAAACAACCAGAATTCGCACTGGAAGGAGAGCGCCCTATATTGGGTAGAGGGGTTTCGCAAGGCTCTGCGCTGTGCAATCTTGCTCGGCATGAAAAACTTTGCCTTTTTGACTGCATTGCTTGTCGCTGGGTTCAGCAGCGAAATCCGGGCGCAATCTCCTGCAGAAATTGTGGCGGCCTCTCCCGCTGCAGCATGGGTTGAGATTCCGGCGGAAGATTTGCTGGTGATGACGTTGCCCAGCTTACCCAATGGGCCAGGCTTACCCACTGGGAAAGAGCGGCGCGTGGTTATTCAGTTGGCGCCAGCGCCTTTTGCCCAAGGCTGGGTCAACAATATCCGGACTTTGGCCAAGGCGCATTGGTGGGATGGTCTGGCGATCACGCGTGTGCAGGATAATTATGTGGCGCAATGGGGCGATCCGGACGGGGAAGACCCGGTAAAGGCCCGCGCTTTGCCGGCTGGCTTGCGCCAAATGCCAGAGGCGGACTATGTTGTGCAGGGTGCACTTCCGCAATCCAAGGGATTGGAGGAGGTGTTTCTGCCCCGAAACACGGCATTAAGCTGGAGCAATTTTTACAAGGGCTGGCCTGTTGCTGGCGCGCAAGGGAAGGGTGGCCCCAGCAATTGGCTGGTGCATTGCTATGGCATGGTTGGCGTCGGGCGGAATTTATCACCAGATACTGGCACGGGTGCCGAGCTTTATGCCGTGATTGGCCATGCGCCGCGTCATTTGGACCGAAATATCGCTGTGGTCGGCCGGGTTGTGCAGGGAATAGAGCATCTCTCTTCCTTACCCCGAGGAACGGCCGCTTTGGGCTTTTATGCCGACTCCAAAGAGCGGACGGGCATCACCAGCCTTCGTCTTGTTGCTGACCTGCCAGAGAAAGAACGCCCGCGCTTTGCGGTGCTTGCCAGTGAGAGCGCCAGTTTTCAGGCCTATGCCCAAGCGCGCGCCAATCGGCGGGATGCCTTTTTCAACATCGCTGCAGGTGGCGCAGATTTATGCAATATCCCGGTGCCCATTCGTCAAATCGCGTCCCAGCAATAGCGCCAATTTGAAAGGGAGCGTTGCTTTTTTGCAACGCATCCCCTTCAAATGATTACGAGGGATCAATTCGACTCGCCTGTCATGGCCTCGAAATATATGGGCGCCACAGGGCCGGGGCAGCACAAGAAGTGCCGGAAGGATCCGGCCTATAAACGGGGATCTATCATGAAGAAGCAATTCTATTTCGGCGTGGCCACAGTCGCGATGATTGCGTCTGCGCCTGCTTTTGCGCAGTCGACTGGCTCGATTTCGGTCGATGATGAAATTATTGTTACCGCGCAGTCCGCAAATGACGGTGTCGCGGGCGTTGTCGTTCCTGATGCGCCCAAGGCGCGCGGCGTTCTGACGCAGGAAATCATCACCACCCAGGCCGCTGGTCAGACCATTCTGAACACGATCAACTTGATCCCCGGCGTGAACTTCACCCAGTCGGACGCCTATGGGTCTTCGGGCGGTAACATCCGTATCCGTGGCTTTGACGGCAACCGCATCTCGCTGACCCTCGACGGCTTCCCGCTGAACGATTCGGGCAACTATGCGATTTATTCCAACCAGCAGGTTGACCCCGAGCTGATCGAGCAGGTCAACGTGAACCTGGGCACCACGGATGTTGACAGCCCGACCGCGTCGGCCGCTGGCGGCACCGTCAACTATCGCACCATTTATGGCAGCGAAGATATGAGCGCGCTTGCCAGCGTCTCGGGCGGCGATTTTAACTATCGCCGTGCTTTTGGCTTCTTCAACACGGGCGCGCTGAACGATTCTGGGTCGCGCTTCTGGGTTTCTGCCAGCACCGCCCGCAACGATAAGTTCAAGGGCCCGGGTGGCATCGCAAAGCAGCAGTATAATGCGCGTTTCTATCAGCCGCTGGGTGGCAAGGACGATTTCTTCGCGATTTCGGCGCACTATAACCAGAACCGCAACTCGTTCTATCGCAACGCAAGCGTGAACGATATGCGCACGCTGTTCGGTTCGACCACGTTGCCGCTTGCAACGGCCATTTCATCGGCCACGCCGTTGGACCTGTCGGTTCTGTCGGACGCACAGCAGCAGTCGCTGTTCAAGTTTGAGAACGACGCCACCTGCCGCAAGCCCACCCCGGCCAACGGCACGGCACAGGATGATGGTGCAACAGGCTTTACCTGCACCAACTTCTATGGCGTGCGCATCAACCCGTCGAACACGGGCAACGTGCGTCTCAATTCGCGCTACACGCTGAATGACAAGCTGTACGTCACGCTCGACAGCTCGTTCCAATATGTGCTCGCCAATGGTGGTGGCTACACGGTGCAAGCCGAAACGTCGGCTGTGACCAAGGGCACGTCTGCAGCGGCTGGCGCTGATTTGAACGGGGATGGTGATCTGCTGGATCGTGTCGCCTTCTACACGCCCAACACCACCAACACGCGCCGCATCACGGCGATGACGTCGCTGGTCTACAGCTTCACGCCGGATCAGATCCTGCAGCTGTCCTACACATTTGACCGTGCACGTCACCGTCAGACGGGCGAATGGGGCTATCTGGACAGCGCTGGTAACCCGGAAAGCGTGTTTGCTGGTCGCAATGGTCGCAAGGTCCTGTCGGCAGATGGCTATGCCCTGCGTCAGCGTGATCGTCTCTCGATCGCTATGCTCAATCAGGTTTCGGCCAAATATGTCGGTAAGTTCATGGATGACGCACTGCGCGTTGAACTGGGTATTCGTGCCCCGTTCTTCCAGCGTGACTTGAACCAATATTGCTACACCCAGACGGGTGGTTCCGGCAATGCGACCTGCACCACCCAGCCGGTTAGCCAGCTGACAATCGTGGCACCGAATGCGACGGTGTTCCCGAGCGGTTCGCTCTATGCCCCGTTCGCCGCGAAGTATAAGTTCAACAAGGTCCTGCCAAGCGCTGGCCTGACCTATAAGCTGGCCGATAACACGAGCCTGTTTACCAGCTTCTCAAAGGGTTTCTCCGCGCCGCGGACGGATAACCTCTATCGCCAGCCGAGCGTTGTTGTGACGCCGGAAACGACTGATGCAATTGACCTTGGTCTGCGTTACCTGACTCGCAAGGTGCAGGCGCAGATGACGGGCTGGTACATTGGCTATCAGAACCGCATCGTGACGTCGTTTGACCAGCTGCAAGGCATTTCGGTTGACCGTAACGTTGGTAAGGTTGAAACCTACGGTGTGGACGCCAACCTCAGCTACAAGCCAGTTGATGCGCTGACGCTGTACACCTTTGCATCTTACAACCACTCCACGCTGCAGCAGGACATTGAAATTGGTAAGGTCAATGGCGTCACCGTCTTTGCCCCGACCAAGGGCAAGTTTGTCACGGAAACGCCGCGTTGGACGCTGGGTGGCCGTGTCTCTGTCGAGCAGGGCCCCGTCACTGTCGGTCTGCAGGGCAAATATGTCAGCAGCCGCTTTGCAACCGACGTCAACGACGTTGTGTCGCCCAGCTACACGCTGTTTGATCTGAACGCCCGCTTCAGCTTCGAAGATTATGGTTTCAAGAAGACCTTCTTCCAGCTCAACGTGCAGAACCTGTTCAACAAGTTCTACTTCGGCAACATCAGCACCCAGATCCACCATGGCACCATCGGCGGTGTTTCGGGTGCGAACCCGAACTTCTCCGTCGGCTCGCCGCGGACCATCATGGGCACGCTGCAGATCGGCTTCTAAGCCCATCTGTCACAGGCAAAAAAAGACCGCCGTCCCGAAAGGGGCGGCGGTTTTTCTTTGAGCAATTGGTAGGTCTAAACTGCCCGCTGCTATGCCCGGCGCGGTTTAGTCCATCGCCTTTTTATACATGGAATTCAGCGGCTTTTCGAACAGGCGCATCACCATGGGTTCAAAAAAGCTGAGCGGCGCTGTGTCGTAATTTGGGTCAAAGGCGGGGCAGTCATATTTTTCAATAAACTCTGCCGTGGCTTGATAATGGTCATGGCCTTTGAAGTTTTCGCGCATATCGCGGTTCAGGCCAATATAATGGAAGAAGTTATAGCCTTGGAAAATCCCATGATGCTGGGTGATCCAGTGGAGTTCTTCGCTGACAAAAGGCTTGATGATCGCGGCAGCGACATCTGGGTGGTTATAGGCCCCCAACGTATCCCCAATATCGTGGAGCAGCGCCATCACCACATAGGCCTCATCGCGACCGTCGCGGTGTGCGCGGGTGGCGGTTTGGAGGCAATGCGTTAGTCGATCCACGGCAAAGCCGCCGCAATCGCCTTCTAAAAGGCGCAAATGATCCAGCACGCGCGCGCCGCCATTGCGGGCAAAGGGGCGCAAATGCGTCATGATGATGTCCCAGTCTTCTTGGGTGCCCTCAGTCATGCTGTGAAATTTGGCAGTCTGCTCCAGCAGATCGGTATCAGCCATCCTTTATCTCCCATGTTCATTTTGCCTGCAGCATAGCGAGCCTGGCACAAGGCTTCAATTGGGCGTCAGCTTCGGCTAGACCAGCAGGCTATGGCGATACCTGGACTTAGCAATCAGCCGTTTTTTGCGGATAAGAGCCGTGCTTTCTGGATTCTCCAGACAATCGGCTGGTCATTCTATTTCATGCTGCGACTCGCCAGTGGCGTTGGCGCGGGGATGAGTTTGTCTTGGGTGGTGCCGTTGCTGGTCTCAACAGCCACGGGCTATTCGCTGACGCTGATTATGGGCGGCATTTTTCGCTGGCTCATCAGTCGGCGGCCTTTGGTGACTTGGGGGCTGTCTGTCGTCACGTTCATCGTCGCGATCTTGCTGCATTCGATGGTGGATGCGTGGGTATTCAATCTGTTGGAACGCGAAGGGGCGGAATTTAACGGCGCGCTGTTCCTCAGCGCCATCTCGCTCAATTCCTTGCTTTTGGGGGCATGGGCAGCGTTATATTATGGCATTAACTTTTACCTGATTATCGAAGAACAGGCTGACCAGCTGTTGAAGCTGGAAAATCAGGCAACATCGGCTCAGCTTGCCATGCTGCGCTACCAGTTGAACCCGCATTTCCTGTTTAACACGCTCAACTCGATTTCCACGCTGGTGCTTTTGAAGCAGACAGAGCGGGCAAATGCCATGTTATCGCGCCTCTCATCCTTTCTGCGCTATACATTGGCCAATGAGGCAACGGCGCAAGTGACCATTGAACAGGAAATTGAGACGCTGAAGCTCTATCTTGAGATTGAGAAGATGCGCTTTGAAGACCGGCTGCGCCCGTCTTTTGAAATTGATCCCGCAGTTGGCAAGGCCCGCTTGCCCTCGCTGCTGCTGCAACCGCTGGTTGAAAATGCCATTAAATATGCTGTCACCCCGCAAGAAGAGGGCGCCGATATAGCAGTGGCCGCCCGCTTATCGGGCGATAGAGTGCAGATTACCGTTGCAGATACGGGCGCTGGATGCGCGGAACAAGCTGCAGGGGCAAGTGGATCAACGGGTGTTGGATTGGCCAATATTCGAGATCGGCTGAGCCAAGCCTATGGCGAAGATCATCGTTTTGAAACGCAAGCCCGCAGCGGCAAGGGCTTTCAAGTGTTGATCGACATTCCGTTTCAGACAGAAACCCCGAGGTTGGAGGCCGCATGACCATCCGTACCATTCTGGTCGACGATGAAACTCTTGCCATTCAAGGCTTAGCCTTGCGGTTAGAGGGTCATCCCGATGTCGAAGTCATCGAAACGTGCAATAATGGCCGCGAAGCCATTCGCGCGATCAAAACGCATAAGCCTGACCTTGTTTTTCTGGATATCCAAATGCCCGGATTTGATGGGTTTTCCGTGGTTTCCGGGCTTGCGGATATTGAGCCGCCATTGTTTGTGTTCGTAACGGCCTATTCCGACCACGCCATTCGCGCGTTTGAAGCGCAGGCAACAGATTATCTGATGAAGCCCGTTGAAGAAGATCGTCTCTCTGCGACGATGGAACGCGTGCGTCAGCGGCTTGCCGAGAAAAAGGGCGTCGAAGAAGCTGAGCGTCTGAAAGAAGCCCTCGCAGAGCATGCGCCTGATGTGCATGAGGAAATTGTTGATAGCGAAGATGCCCCATCTGCCAGCCGCTTTGAAAAGCTGATCAATATCAAGGATCAGGGCCAGATTTTCCGCGTGGATGTTGACAGTATTGAGCGCATTGATGCCGCAGGCGATTATATGTGCATTTACACTGGCGGCGAGACGCTGGTGCTGCGTCAGACCATGAAAGACATGGAAAAGCGCCTCGATCCCCGCAAATTTCAGCGGGTTCATCGCTCCTCCATTGTCAATCTGGATTTGGTCCGTCAGGTCAAGCCGCATACCAATGGTGAGTGCTTCCTTGTTTTAGAAAGTGGCGCACAAGTGAAAGTGAGCCGCAGCTACCGCGATGTGGTCGCTCGCTTTGTGCATTAGCGCCAATTGCCAAAGAGCTTAGGCCACACCCCCTAAAAAGGATGGGGTGGTGCTGACATATGTTCGACATCGTCCAAAGCCTGGGCTAGAAACGATCGTTATGACTGATCAACCTGCTACACCGTTGCTCGACACGGTGACCTATCCGGCTGATTTGCGCAACTTGCGGCCGGACCAGCTTCGTCAATTTGCAGATGAACTGCGTGCCGAAACCATTTCTGCTGTCTCAGTGACCGGCGGGCATTTGGGCGCGGGGCTGGGCGTTGTCGAACTGACAACTGCTATCCATTATGTGTTCAACACGCCTGAGGACAAGCTGGTGTGGGATGTGGGGCATCAATGCTATCCCCATAAAATCTTGACCGGGCGGCGGGATCGCATTCGCACCCTACGTCAGGGCGGCGGCCTTTCCGGCTTCACCAAGCGCAGCGAAAGTGAGTATGATCCTTTTGGCGCGGCGCACAGCTCTACCTCGATCTCGGCGGCACTTGGCTTTGCTATTGCCAATAAGATGAATGACCGACCCGGACGCGGTATTGCCGTGATCGGCGATGGCGCCATGTCGGCGGGTATGGCCTATGAGGCGATGAATAATGCGGCTGATGCAGGCAACCGGCTGATCGTTATTCTGAATGACAATGATATGTCGATTGCGCCGCCCGTGGGCGGACTATCGGCGTATTTGGCGCGACTGGTCTCTTCCCAGCCGTTCCTCAATTTGCGCGAACTGGCAAAGAAAATCTCGCGCCGCCTACCGGCTCCTTTGCACGTCGCCGCAAAACGCACGGATGAATTTGCGCGTGGCATGGCCATGGGCGGTACGCTGTTTGAAGAGCTGGGTTTTTATTATGTTGGCCCCATTGATGGGCATAATCTGGACCATCTTATTCCCGTTCTGGAAAATGTACGCGATGCTGCCGAAGGGCCGTGCCTGATCCATGTCGTCACCAAAAAAGGCCATGGCTATGCGCCTGCTGAGGCCGCCGCCGATAAATATCATGGCGTCCAAAAATTTGACGTGGTGACGGGCACGCAAGTGAAAGCCCCGCCGGGCCCGCCGGCTTATCAGAATGTTTTTGGCGAAACATTGGCAAAGCTGGCTGATACGGACCCGCGGATTTGTGCGATTACAGCCGCAATGCCCTCGGGCACCGGTGTTGATAGATTTGCAAAAGCCCATCCTGATCGGGCCTTTGACGTTGGCATTGCGGAACAACATGCCGTGACCTTTGCCGCCGGATTGGCAGCACAGGGCATGCGGCCATTTTGTGCCATTTATTCAACGTTCCTGCAGCGCGCCTATGACCAAGTGGTGCATGATGTGGCGATCCAAAACTTGCCTGTACGCTTTGCAATTGACCGGGCTGGGTTGGTTGGCGCGGATGGCGCAACGCACGCGGGGTCTTTTGACATTACCTATTTGGCAACGTTGCCAAA
>RFZB01000010.1 GCA_009920915.1 Sphingomonadaceae bacterium
ACTGGATATTCAGCCAATGCCGCAACTTAGGATGCGGGCCACAGTCTTTACCAACCAACTGCGCGACGCGATTGGCAATGTTACGCTTGCCAATGGGCCAGGCGTCTTTCCCGGCGTTGGGCAAGTGACAGGCGCGTATCGGCAACGGCTGAACCTTGACGCGGTTGCGAGCAAGGGGCTTGAGCTTGACGCCCGCTATAAGGCGGGTGCCTGGTCGCTGTCTGCCAGCTATGCCTTCACCAATGCGCGCGTGCGTGCAACTGGCGCCGCCCGAGCCTTACAGGGTTTGCGCCCGGCCCAAACGCCGCGGCACATGGCCAGCGCGACGCTTGGCTGGCGCACATTATCGCTCACCACGCGCTATGTATCTGCCCAGTTTGAAGATGATGCCAATAACCGCCGCCTACGCGATGCGGTGACCCTGGATGCGCTGGCCAGCCTGCCGCTCAGCCCAGGCCTATCCGTCTTTGTCCGCGGCGAAAACATTGCCAATGCGCGCGTGGAAACAGCGCTGAGCGCCGCTGCCATTGTCGAACGCGCCACACCGCGCACCCTGTGGCTGGGCCTGCGGCTGAACTAAGCGACGAAAAAAGGGCCGACACGTTGCCGTGCCGGCCCAGTCAGGTTCGCAGGTGGAACCCAGTGAGAGAAGCCGCGCGCTGGGAGAGGAGGGTGCAGCGGCTTCCCAAGCTTGTGAACGGGGTGGCTTAATAATTGTAAGCACGTTCCCCATGGCTGGAGAGGTCCAGCCCTTCGCGTTCGGCATCTTCGCTGGGGCGCAGACCGAAGATCTTGTCGAGCACGAAGAACAGCACCGCAGACCCAAGACCTGACCAGAGCAGGGTCAAAGCAACGGCCTTAATCTGCGTGACCAGCTGGCCCGCCATGTCATAGGTGCCGGCAACGGCTGGGAAGACAGTGTAATCAAGGAAGCCCTGACCACCCAGCGCAGGATCAGCCACAATGGCTGTGCCAATCGCGCCGACAATGCCGCCCACGCAGTGCACGCCAAAGACGTCCAACGTATCGTCATATTTCAGCTTGTTCTTCACCACGGCGACGAAGAGGTAGCAGATCGGCGAGACAGCAAGGCCCAGCAAAATGGCCGTCATGGGCGCTGCAAAGCCCGAGGCGGGCGTAATGGCAACCAGGCCGGCAACAGCACCTGTCACAGCCCCCAACAGCGACGGACGGCCATGATGGATTTGTTCCACAATCGCCCAGCTGACAGCGGCGGCGGCCGTTGCGACGAAGGTGTTGACAAAGGCCAGGGCTGCCAAGCCATTGGCTTCCAGATTAGAGCCAGCGTTAAAGCCGAACCAACCCACCCACAGCAACGAGGCGCCAATCATTGTCATCGTCAGCGAATGCGGCGGTGTCGCCTCGCGGCCATAGCCAATGCGCTTGCCAATCATCAGACAGCCGACAAGCCCTGCGATGCCTGCATTGATGTGGACCACCGTGCCGCCAGCAAAGTCCAGCGCGCCCATGCCCCACAGCAGACCGGTATCGGTGGGCGTATCCGGCAAGAAATCTGGGCCAGACCAGTACCAAACCATGTGCGCGATCGGGAAATAGACAATTGTCAGCCACGCCACGACAAACAGCATCAGCGGCGTGAACTTAATCCGCTCAGCAAAGGCGCCCACAATGAGGGCGGGCGTGATGCAGGCGAACGTCATCTGGAAGGCGATAAACGCATATTCCGGAATATAGACATTGTTCGAGAAGGTGGCGGCCAATGTTGTGGCATCCACGCCTTGCAAGAACAGCTTTGAGAAGCCGCCAATATAAGGCGATCCGCTGGTGAAGGAGAGGCTATAGCCCCAGCTGACCCAGACCAGAGCCGCAATCGACACAATCATGAAGACTTGCATCAACAGGCTGAGCATATTCTTGGTCCGCACCAAGCCCCCGTAAAACAGGGCGAGCGCGGGAATGGACATCAGCAAGACCAAGGCAGACGAAATCAACATCCATGTTGTGTCTCCCTTATCAACCATGCTGGCCATTTGTTCGGCGCTGGGCGCCTTAATTGGCCCTGTCTGGGCCAGCGCAGGGGCAGTGGCGAGCAATGTCGCGGCCCCGGCAATCCATGTTGTAAATTTGGTCATAAGTCCCCTGCTTGATCTTTAGAGTGCGACCGAGCCCGTCTCTCCCGTGCGGATGCGCACCGCAGCGCCGAGATCGAGCATGAAAATTTTACCGTCTCCAATGGAGCCCGTGTTGGCGGCTTGCTGGATGGCTTCCAGCGCGCGATCGGCGACGGCATCGTCGCACGCGACCTCTACCTTCACCTTGGGCACCATGTTGGTCGAATATTCCGCGCCGCGGTAAATTTCGGTTTGGCCCTTTTGGCGGCCAAAGCCTTTGACTTCGGTGATGGTCATGCCAGTGACGCCCAGCGCAGTCAGCGCCTCGCGGACATCGTCCAGCTTGAATGGTTTGATGATGGCGATGATCAGTTTCATTGGACCCCCTTGGACTTGGTCAACAAAGGGATCAGCAAAGGCCGTGCCAGTTTGCCAGAAACGACAGAATTTCAGTGGTTTAAAGGGTGATTTGGGTCCGTGTGCCCAGACGGAGACCATAAGGACTGCCTGATTTCGGGGCAGGCGGGTGCAACTGCCTAAATTTTAAGCAGATTGAATATGGCGCGTGCAACAAAAAAGGGCGGCCCAAATGGACCGCCCTCTTCTTAATCGCAAACGCGCGAAGCTTACTTGACTTCGACCTGAGCGCCAGCGCCTTCGAGCTGGGCCTTGACCTTGTCAGCTTCGTCCTTGCTCACGCCTTCCTTCAGGGCCTTCGGAGCCGACTCAACCAGAGCCTTGGCTTCGGTCAGACCCAGGCCGGTGATGGCGCGGACTTCCTTAATGACAGCAATCTTGTTGCCGCCATCGCCAACGAGAATGACGTCAAATTCCGACTTTTCGTCAGCAGCCGGAGCAGCGCCACCGCCAGCAGCAGGTGCTGCAACAGCCACAGCAGCAGCAGCCGAAACGCCCCACTTTTCTTCGAGAAGCTTCGAAAGTTCAGCAGCTTCCAGAACGGTCAGAGCCGAAAGGTCATCAACGATTTTGTTCAAATCAGCCATTTTAAGTCTCCAAATTGCGGGGTCAGTGCCCGCATGAGTTTCAATTGAGTGTCAAAATTAGGCGGCCTTGGCGCCATATGCGCCAAAGACACGCGCCAGCTGCGCAGCCGGTGCACCAACAACCTGAGCAACCTTGGTCGCGGGTGCCTGTACAAGGCCCACGAGCTTGGCGCGCAGTTCATCAAGCGACGGCAGCGAGGCCAGAGCCTTCACACCATTTGCATCCAGGACCTGAGAGCCCATTGCCCCGCCGACAATTTCAAGTTTGTCAGTGGTCTTGGCAAATTCGACGATGATCTTGGCAGCGGCGACCGGATCGATCGAGCTGCTAAGTGCCGTCGGACCGGTCAGCAGATCGCTGATGCCGGCATAAGGCGTGTCCACAGAAGCAAGCTTGGCGAGACGGTTCTTAGCAACCTTATAGCTGGCCCCGGCCTCACGCATCTTCCCACGAAGCTCTGTCGACTGTGCAACAGTAAGCCCCAGGTTGCGGGTAACAACAACTACCCCAACCTCGTTGAAGACGCTCTTGAGTTCGGCGACAGCATCGGCCTTTTGAGCACGATCCATGCCATTCTCCTTCAACATTCGGCTTGCGGCCCATCCGCAAACCGGGTGGTTCCGCACCTCTGCAAAACAAAGGCACGCAACCAATTGTCCGTGGGGAATGGCAGTCTCTTTTGGAGACCAAAAAAATCCATGTCCCCGTCTAGGCAGGCAATTAAGAAGGGCAAAATCCCTTCACCTGCTGTCTCGGACGGTCGAACCGACCCATGGGCCGATTCTGTCTTGCAGGGGCGCCTCTAGAGCAACCCCTTGCAAAATTCAAAATCAGGCAGCGCCGATTTCGGCCACGTCGAGCTTGATGCCCGGGCCCATTGACGAGCTGATGGCGGCCTTGCGCAAATATTTGCCCTTGGCACCCGACGGCTTGGCCTTGATGACAGCATCGACCAGCGCATCAAAATTGGCGCGCAGATCTTCTGCCGAGAACGAAGCCTTGCCAATGCCCGAGTGAATGATACCGGCCTTTTCGACACGATATTCCACTTGGCCGCCCTTGGCGTCCTTCACAGCTTGGCCGACATTCGGCGTCACTGTGCCCAGCTTCGGGTTCGGCATCATGCCCTTGGGGCCGAGGATCTTGGCAACGCGGCCAACCATGCCCATCATGTCGGGCGTGGCAATGCAGCGGTCAAAATCGATATTGCCGTTGGTGATGGCGTCGATCAGGTCTTCCGCACCCACCACGTCAGCGCCAGCTGCGCGGGCTTCGTCGGCCTTGGCATCCTTGGCGAACACAGCGACACGCACCGTCTTACCCGTGCCCTTGGGCAGCGAGACAACGCCGCGGACCATCTGGTCTGCGTGACGCGGATCAACGCCGAGGTTCAGCGCAACTTCAATGGTTTCGTCAAACTTGGCCGTCGCGTGCTCTTTCACAAGCGCGATGGCTTCGCTGACGCCGTACAGCTTGTCGCCATCAATTGCAGCGGCGAGCTTCTTTGCTTTTTTGCTCTGGAACGCCATGGATTAACCCTCCACCACTTCGAGGCCCATCGAACGGGCAGAGCCTTCGATGATGCGCGTTGCTGCGTCGATATCAGTTGCGTTCAGATCCTTCATCTTGGTCTGGGCAATTTCCGACAGCTTCGAACGGGCGATGGTCCCGATGACGGACTTACCAGGTTCCTTTGAACCCTTGTCCAGCTTGGCAGCCTTCTTGATCAAGAAGGTGGCCGGCGGCGTCTTGGTGACGAACGAAAAGCTGCGATCCGCATAGACGGTGATGACCGTCGGGATCGGCATATTCTTTTCAAGATCGCTGGTTGCAGCGTTGAACGCCTTACAGAATTCCATGATGTTCACACCGCGCTGACCCAGAGCCGGGCCAATTGGCGGTGAGGGATTGGCGGCGCCCGCGGGCACCTGGAGCTTGATATAGCCCTCAATCTTCTTAGCCATTGTTTCTCACTCTCTTTCAAGTTTAGCGGTTCAAACGGGGCAAGCCCCTCCCGCGGATGCACGCCTAAAAGGCGTTACTTCATGCGCTCGACTTGTTCGAACTCGAGTTCGACGGGAGTCGGACGCCCAAAGATGGATACAGACACCTTGACGCGGCCCTTGTCGAAATCCAACTCTTCGACAAGACCATTGAAGCTTGCAAACGGGCCTTCCAGCACTTTGACCTGATCGCCAATTTCGTAATCGACGCGGATTTGCTGCTTGGGCGCGGCGGCGGCTTCTTCTTTGGTGTTCAAAATGCGGGCGGCTTCCGCTTCGCTAATCGCCTGTGGCTTGCCGCTTGAGCCCAGAAAGCCCGTGACCTTGGGCTGATTCTTGATGAGGTGATAGACATCATCCGTCATCTTCAGCTTCGCCAGCACATAGCCGGGGAAGAATTTGCGTTCGGACTGAACCTTCTTGCCACGGCGAATCTCAGTGACGGTTTCCGTCGGGACTTCCACGGCATCCACCAGCGCCTCAAGGCCAAGGCGTTCCGCGTCCGCAAGAATGGCGTCGCGAACCTTGTTCTCAAAGCCCGAATAGGCGTGAATGATATACCAGCGTGACATGCCTGTTCTTTTCTGTCCGTCAGGAAGCGAGCGCGAGCAGCGACTTTACGATCCAGCTGAACACCGAATCGACACCCAGGAAGAACAAGCCGAGAATCGACGTCATGATGATGACCATCACCACCGTCATTCCGGTTTCACGGCTGGTCGGCCAAGCAACTTTCGCTGTTTCGGCCCGGACTTGCCGGATAAATTCACCTGGGCTGGTCTTTGCCATAAACCCGTTTTCCATCCTAAAATCGGTTTTCCGCCAACAGGTCCGCCGCCGGAAAATCCGGCCAAAACGAAAACCCTGATGTCGGGATGGGTCGCCTTTAGGCAGGTTTGCGCGAAAACGCAAGCGGTGCGTGGGGTTCAACCGTGCAAGATGGCGGCCAAAAAGCGCGGTCGAGTCGCGCATCTGGCAGGAGTGGAGGGACTCGAACCCACGGCCCTCGGTTTTGGAGACCGATGCTCTACCAACTGAGCTACACTCCTATGGCCAGGCGGCGCGCATAGCGAAGGCGGGGCGCGGGCGCAAGCAGCGCGTGGCCCGCGCCTTCACGCGCGCCCCGACTTTGTGCCTTTTTGGCTGGTCGTCAGCTTTGGCGATGGGGTTGCCAACGGGTCTGGGATATCTGCGGCATCAATCCGCCCCGTGACATAGCCGCCCTGCATGAAGCGACAGCCAAGGCTCAGCGCAAGGCGGTATTCAGCTTCAGACTCAATGCCCTGCACAATCGGCGTAATGCCCAGATTTTCCGCCAGCGTCACAATCGCACGCAGGCGGGCGGCACTTTCCCGATCTTTGCGCACCGCCGCACCAATCAGCTTTGGGTGGATGCGCACTGTGGCAAAGGGCGATTGGCTCAAATGCCCCAAAGCCGAGGCTCCTGTGCCAAAATCTCCCAACGACAGGCGGACGCCCAGTTTATGCAGCGCCACAAGCGCGGCCCGCCCGGCAGGCCCCGCGCGCTGCAAGGTTGATTCTGCAATATCAAGCGTCAGCCGTTGTGCAGGCAACCCAGCTAGGCCCAAGGCTTGAACCAGCGATGGCACCAGGCTGGCATCCGTCATTTGTTCAGGCGCCAGGGAAAGGAACAAGCCTATATCCGCCCGCCAATCGGCGAGCCGACTGCAGGCTGTGCGCAAAGCCCAAAGGCCAATAGGCACAATCAACCCACTTTGGCGGGCAATTGGAAGAAATTTTTCGGGTGGCACGTTGCCCAAATCTGGGCTCGACCATTGGACGACCGCTTCGACATGCGCGACCTGATCTGCCTGCGCGTCACAAATGGGCAGATAACCCAGCTGAAATTCACGTTTGGCAAGGGCTGTTTGCAGCGCAATCTGCGTCAAGCGGCGGGCCTCTGCATCGGCTTCAAACTGAAGCTCATAGCGGCGCACCCGGCCGCCGCCGCTGCTTTTGGATTGATAAAGTGCCAAGTCGGCAGACCGCACCAACATATCCGCCGTGCGCCCATCCCGCGGGGCTGTGGCAATACCAACACTGGCGCCAATCACCAATCGATGACGGTCCACATCATAGGGCTGGGACAGGCTTTCAACAATTTGTCGGGCGAATGTCTCAAGCCGGTCTGGCTGGCTGGAATCCCGCACAACCACGGCAAATTCGTCGCCACCCAGCCGTCCACACACGGCCTGTTCACTGGCCAAAGCACGCAACCGCTCTGCCACTTGCGCGAGCAGGCGGTCGCCAACGGGATGGCCCAAACTGTCATTCACGGATTTAAAGCGATCAAGATCAATCATCAAAAATGCTGGCCGGGGGCCACCGGACAAACAGGCGCGCATCGCATGGTCCAGCGCTTCCATCAGATGCGCACGGTTGGGCAGGCTGGTCAGCGTGTCAAACCGCGCCATTCGGCTGATCCGATCGACAGACCGGTGCGCTTCCGTCACGTCAGAGCCAACACCCCGAAACCCTAAAAACCTGCCTGTGTCGTCAAAGCGCGGATAGGCTGACATTTCCCACCAATGGGTTTCGCCCGCAATATCCACTGGCAGCATCAAGCTGGCAAACCGCTCACGGTTGCGCAGCCGATCCGCCAAGAGCCTCAAATTTTCTGAGACTTCCCCTGTGTCCCACGCTTTGCCTGCCAATAAGGGCAAAAGCGGCTGGCCCTCTAAGTCATGGGCTGGGCGTTGCAACAAATCTGCCAAGCGCTTGGGCACCTTTGTCAATTGCCGGGCAGAATCGGTTTCCCAAATCCAATCCCCACCCGCCTCATCGCAATCTCGCATCAGCAGGCCCAACAGGGCACGCTTTTCGGTCAAGGCAAGATGCGCAGCTTGGCGCAAAATCAGGCTGCGGCTTTGGGTGATGCAGCTCCATAGCATCGCCAGAGAAAAGGCCGCAGTGGTCATCGCCAGCACGCGCAAGCCATGCATCAGCATCATCATACATAGGCTCATTCCCAGCAGCAGCACACAGCTGGCCAAGGCCAAGGGCAACGCGGCCAAGGTAACCGTTAGTCCCGCCATCAACGCAGTCATCGTCGCCCAAATGCCCACGACCTGCATCAACGGGGCGCCAAGCCCAAAGATCAGCGGCACCAGCGCCCATGCGACTGTGCTTAAGGCCCCCAATCGGGTTTCTCGCCGCAGGATATGCGGGGCCTGGTCTGCAAGCGGTTGTGGCATAGCAACGCGGGCCAGCAGGCTGAGCATTGAAGGGGCCAGCGTAACCAACAACCATAATAGCAAGCTGGGCTGGAGGAGGCGCCCATCTAGCAAAAGAACAAGCAAAATGGCGCACAGGCTTTGCAAACCAAAGCGCATCGGCGCCATCTGGCGCAGCACATCTGATTGAAATGCGCGAAGGCCGGGCGCCGCTCTGCCTCCCCCATCGTCCTGCCCAAAAACAAGCGCCCATTCTGTATCCGCGTATAAGCGGGCCCAAAAAGACGGTCGGTTGGGCTTTGTCTGAGACAGGAGGGAAGAGGCAGTATCAATCACACACGGCCTCTAACCCGCCAAATGTTAGAGATCGGTAACCATCTGCCCCAGTTTTTATGCCCCGCCTCGCACGCGGGTTGATCCGATTTAGGCCGCGAGCGAATAAGGCTGGATTTCACCTGACAGATACAGACGGCGCGCCTTGGCCCGGCTGAGCTTGCCTGAGCTGGTCCGTGGCAATGACCGCGGGGGAACAAGCTCTACAACGCAGTTCATACCCGTAATGGCGCGCACTTTTTCACGAATGGCATCCCGCAATTTGGTCCGCTCATCTTCATCAATAGTGCGGCAATGGACCAAAACAGCCGGCGCCTCTTCGCCCCCCGGCGTCGTCACAGAAAACGCCGCAATATCGCCCTGTTTAAAGCCGGGCAGCTGCTCAACGGCCCATTCAATATCTTGCGGCCAATGGTTTTTGCCATTGATGATGATCATGTCTTTGGCGCGGCCAACAATATAAAGATACCCGCCCGACATATACCCCATATCGCCGGTGTTCAGCCACCCGTCTTTCAGGCACGCCGCTGTCGAGTCTGGATCGCGATAATAGCTGTGCATGACCGAGGGCCCGGCCGTCCAAACCTCGCCAATGTGCCGCTCGGGCAGCGCCCGACCGTCTTCGGCGCGAATTTCAACCTGCATATCGCGGCACGGCTTGCCGCAATTGACAATCGCGCGGAACCGCTGTGGCCGATCCCCGGGCCATTCCTCGCCAGACAATTCCGATTCCTCGACCAGTTCGACGCGAATGCCTTCGCCCGGCGGCATGATGGTGACGGCCAGCGTCGCTTCTGCCAGCCCATAGCTGGGCAAAAAGGCACTCGCCTTAAACCCAGCCTGATGAAAGGCATCGACAAAGGACTGCATGACATCGGGACGGATCATATCCGCGCCATTGCCCGCAATGCGCCAACCCGACAGGTCAAAACGCTCGGATACTTGGGTCTGGCTAGAGATGCGCCGGGCGCAAATATCATAGCCAAAGGTCGGCGAATAGCTGATCGACGTGTCGCCCGCGCGCGTGTTGCGCGTTACCAAATCCAGCCAAGCAAGCGGACGGCGGGCAAAGTCTTCGGTCTTCATATAATCCGCCGAGACTTGATTGGCGACGACGGACAAGAAACAGCCCACCAGCCCCATATCATGATACCAAGGCAGCCAAGACACGCAGCGATCCCGCGCATTGACTTCCATGCCATGGCTGTGCGCTGCCAAATTGTTGAGCAGCGCGTGGTGCGTCACCGCCACGCCATGCGGAAAGCGCGTTGAGCCACTGGAATATTGCAGATACGCAATATCGTCTGGCTTTGCGTCCGGCAAAGCCACCGGAGTGGCTGGGCGCGCGATAAAGCTTTCCCAGCTAATTGGCTCAGCCCCCACGCTGCGCGCGGCATCCGGCGCCATGGTTTCCAAGCTTTCTGGGTAGAAAAGATACGTCGGCTCTGCACTTTGCATCTGGACCGACAATTGGTCGACATAGGAATAGCGGCCACCAAAGCTGGTTGGCAGCGGCAAAGGCACAGGCCACGCCCCGGCATATACAGTGCCAAAGAACAGCGCTGCAAATTCAGGCGATGTTTCCGCAATCAGGGCAATACGATCCCCCGGGGCAACGCCTGTGGCAATCAGCCGATAGGCCATGGCCAACGCATCTTCGCGCAGTTCAGAAAAGGGATAGGGCCGGGCCAACGCACCGCGAGGATCATGAAAATTCAACCCCCGCTGGCCACGGGCGGCATAATCCAGCGCCTCGCCCAGCGTCCCAAAGTCCGAAAAACGGCGCGGCAGATCATCCCGCGTGGCAGTGGCGACAAGCGCCGGGGCCGGTCGGTCAAGATTATCCCGCACGGTGAAACCCCCAAAACCATAGGGCGCCCGGTGTCACAGGCGCCAGATTGAACCAGTCAATAGGCGCGCAGCTTGGGCGCATCCTATTCGCGAAGATTTCCATTCGCTTGCGACTATGGCACAATTTGGGCCGGGACAAGACTATGAAACGCATGATTGGCCGAAAGCCTTTAAATACCGCGGATTTGCGCCAAATGGCCCTGACTTATGTTGGGCGCTTTGCGACGTCGCAAAGCAAGCTTGCCAGCTATTTAACACGCAAAATCCGCGAACGGGGCTGGGAAGACACTGTGCCGCCAGACCGCGCCGTCGCACACGTCGTAGAGAATATGGCGCAAGCGCGCTTTGTGGATGATCGCGCTTATGCGGAAATGAAAGCGCAGGGATTGGTGCGCCGCGGCTATGGCGCGCGGCGTGTGCGCCAAGCCCTTGATAGCGCAGGGATTGCGCCAGATATTCGTGCGGACTTGGAAGCGATGAGCCCCGAAGAGGCAGAGGCCGCCGCCTTGGCCTATGCCCAACGCCGGCGGCTGGGGCCTTTTTCCCGCCAGTCGCAGGATCAGCGCCAGCGCGAACGGGCGCTTGCCGCGCTGTTGCGCGCGGGGCATGATTATGCAACGGCGCGACGGATTCTTGATTTGGCTCCAGAACTTGGCCACAATAGCTAAGCTGGGTCAGAGTGTTGGGGATCAAACAAAGCTTGTCGGGACAAGCCTCTGGCGCAACACAGGATGGGGAATCTGCCAAGGGGTGCGAGGCCGAGTATATGGTTGAATTGGCTATTATTATGTTTTTTGAAGGGCGCCGTTGATGACAGAGACGCCCGCGCCACTCACGCAAAATCCTGCGGTTGAACCCCGCTTGGTCGATGGCCAAGTGAAATGGTTTGATGCCACACGCGGCTTTGGGTTCATGGTCCCCGACGATAGCGAAATCGGCGATGTCTTAATTCATTTCAGCATTTTGCGTGAACATGGCCGCCGCACTTTGCCTGAAGGGGCGCGCATTTCCTGTCATGTCGAACTGGGCGCACGCGGCCTGCAAGCCGTGAAGCTGCTGTCTTATGATTTGTCGACGGCGATTGTGCAGGAAGCGGATTATCACGCCGTGCCAAAGCGGACGCGAGAATTGCCGCCGGAACAAATTGAAGCAGCCGGGCCTTTTGAACCCGTGTTTGTGAAATGGTTTAATCGCCCCAAAGGCTATGGCTTTTTGGTCCGCAGCGCCGATCAGGCGGACGTCTTTGTACATATGGAAACATTGCGCCGCGCCGGAATTGCGGACGTGCAGCCGGAAGATCCGCTTGAGGCACGGCTGGTCAAAAGCGATCGCGGCTATCTGGCCATTGAAGTTCGCGCCGGATGAAAACCCTCTGGCGGGCTGCCTGTGCGGCGCTTTTTTTGGTTCCCATTGCCTGTCAGGCCAAACAGGCTCCAACCATGGCCCCCAGCGGACTGGCCCAATTGCCGCTTCGAATTACAACGGCAACAGGCAAGGTTCACCGCTTTACCGTTGAAGTGGCGGCCACAGAGGCCCAGCAGGCCCGTGGATTGATGTTTCGCAGCTCACTGGCGCCAGATGCTGGAATGATTTTCCCCATGCGGCCACCCCGTATGGCCAGCTTTTGGATGAAGAATACTTTCATCTCGCTGGACATTATCTTCGTGCGTGCCAATGGCAGCATTGCCCGCATTGCGGCCAATACCCAGCCCTTTTCATTAGACCCAATTGAATCTGGCGAGCCTGTGGCCGCTGTTTTGGAAATAGCCGGCGGCCGTGCTGCAGCGCTGGGTATTCGCGAAGGGGATCGGGTTGTTCTAAATCCGTAACCTCCAACATTGCATCGCGCGGCTGAACGCAGTAACGGCCGATCCATGGGCGTTTTCAAGAACATTTTCACATGGTGGGAAGGCCAAACCTTCGGCACCTGGCTCCACACCCGGACTCGCGGCGTACGCGTTGGCGAGGATGCCGAGGGCAATGTCTATTATCAGGCGCGCAAGCCAGAGCCGTCGGGCTATTATCGCCGTTGGGTAACCTATAACGGCAATAATGATGCCAGCCGCATTCCGCCGGAATGGTCGGGCTGGTTGCACAACACGCATGATGCCGTGCCTGGAGGTGGCCTTGCCGAGCCCCATGCGTGGGAAGCAGATCCCTTGCCCAATTTGACAGGCACGCCCTTGGCCTATCGCCCGAAAGGTGCGCTCGAATCAGGCGGCAAGCGGGCTGCGGCCACCGGCGACTATGAGGCGTGGAGCCCCGACGCGGCGTGAAACGCATCCTTGCCTCGGCAGGCCTGTTGATTGTGGGCGGGGCCGCGGCTTGGCAGGCGGCCCGTGCCTTGCAAGAGGTGCCAGCGCCAGCCCCGGCTATTGAGGCGACGGCAACGCCCGCCGACGCCACAGCTGAACCCGAAGCAACCACCGCCAAGCGGGCACCAACGCCACCTTTGTCGACCAACCCCAAAGCCACGCCGATGGCCGAGCGGGTGGCCACGCTGGGCGTATTGAACAAGCGCAATGGATTATCCCGCGACGTGACACTGACGCCGGGCAAGGCCGTGCGCTTGGGGGATTTGGTGGTGCGCCTGCGCGCCTGTGAAGAAACAGCCCCTTGGGAACCAGAAAAATGGACGGGGGCCTTTGTTCAAGTCATCACGCGGGAAAGCGGCACACGCTGGCGCAAAATTTTCTCAGGCTGGCTGTACAAAGAAAGCCCGTCGATCAACTTGGTCCAGCATCCGATTTATGATGTGTGGGTTAAGGCCTGCAAAATGCGCCATGCCGATGTTGGGCCAGGCACGATTGTGGCCCGCGGTGGGGATATGGCCGGGGGCGCAGGTAAAGCATCCAATGCCGAAAAGTCTCCCGACGCGGCACCGGAAGTCCCGGTGGTGGATAGCGCATCGGCCAACAACCCTGAATAACGGGCCTTGCTGATTTCTATCGCCCCCAGCGACTGCAAATGCGGGGTCTGAAATTGGCAATCGAGCAAAGTGAATCCACCAGCTCGCAAGCGCGCCACCAAATGCGCAAAGGCGACTTTGGACGCATCAGTGGCGCGGCTAAACATACTTTCCCCAAAAAAGGCCCGGCCAAGTGAAATGCCATAAAGGCCGCCGACAAGCTCTCCCTCCAACCAAGTTTCAATCGAATGGGCATGGCCAAGGGCGTGAAGGCGCAATACGGCCTCTTCAATCTGGCGGTTGATCCACGTGCCCGGCCGATCCGGGGCGGGCGCCGCGCATCCCAAAAGAATTTGGTGAAAAGCGCGATTATAGCTTGTCTCAAACCGCTCAGATCGGATTGTCTTGCGCAATGAGCGCGACAGGTGAAACCCCTCCAGCGGCAAAATGGCGCGCCTTTTTGGCTCAACCCAATAGATGTCGGGCGCCTCACGATCATCAGCCATCGGAAAGACACCCAAGGCATAGGCCTTTAGCAACAGATCCGGGCTGATCGGCGCGGGCATCAGCGCGTCAGGATGTTGCAGCGAACGGCACGTCGGCCAGCCAGCGCTTGACGTCGCCGGCGCTTTGATCCGGGATTTCCTCCATTGGGATATGGCCAACTTTTGGATAAACAATCAGCTGCGATGTTGGCAGCGCTTTATGGAACCATTGGGCAGCCGCCACGGGAATCAAATTGTCTTCCTGCCCCCACATGATCAACACAGGCACCTTGATGGCCGCCAAACGCTCAGGCGAGGCGGCGCGGTTCTGGCCCATCTGGGCAAAGCGCGCCATGCTGGCCGCGCGATTGCCCGGATAGCGGTTAAGCTCCCAATAGCGGTCAACCATTTGGGGCGTTGCAAAGCCGGGGTCATAGACGCTGGTTTTCAGGCTGGCTTCAAACATGGACCGCGGCGTGATGATTTCCGCCAGCGCGCTGACCCCGGGCATACGCGCGATGCGAAAGCCAATGGGCATAGTGCGCGGCTTGGCACTGGGGGCGCCTGCGGCATCCACCAGCACCAGCGCGTCCACTTTTTCGGGATGCGATAAAGCATAATTCCAGCTGACGCCTCCGCCCATGGAATTGCCTGCCAAAACAGCATGGGGCACACCCAAACGCTGCATGACCTGATCCACCACATCGACATAGCTGTCCATGTCATATCGGCCATTGGGATGGGCGCCTGTGAGGCCATGACCGGGCAGATCCAGCGTGATGATGCGATATTGGCTTTGCAGCCGGGTGACCCAAGGTTCCCATGTGTGCAGCGATGCATTGGACCCGTGGATCAACACCAAGGCCCGGCCCGTGCGCACGCCCTGATCGCGGACATGGACAGTCAGCCCGGGAGAAAGCGTCACAAAGCGGGACGCCCCGCCGCCATATTTCGCGCGCATGGCCGTCGCATCGGTATCGGGCGTATAGGCAAATGCCAAAGCGCCGGTGATCAATGCTGCCAAAATAATCAGCGCCCATTTCAGAATACGCATGCCAGCCTCCCTGATCCTGTGCCTGCCGCGAGATGCCTTATAGGATGTCGCGAACCACGTCTTGCGGGCGGCACAGCCGCACGCCCTTTTCTGTGCGGACCAAAGGCCGCTCAATCAGAATTGGTTCGCGCACCATAGCATCCAAAATTGTGTCCGCATCTGCCTCTGACAAGCCCAGTTCCTCAGCTGGCGAGCCGCGGGTGCGCAGGCCTTGGCGCGGTGTTAAGCCCGCATCTGCATAAAGTTGAGCCAACACCTCTCGGCTTGGGGGGGTCTTTAGATATTCCACAACGTCCAGCTCAATGCCGGGAGTTTCGCGCAAAATCTCCAGCGTCTTGCGTGATGTGCCGCAATTAGGGTTGTGCCAGATCGTTGCTTTCATCTCAGTCTCCCTTTTGGCCTGCCTAGCCTATTTTTAAAGACATGAAAATTCTTCATCCATCGCTTGCAATTGCGAGTGATTATCAATAACGACCTATTTCATCGTCATTGAGAATCAGTCTCAATAGATTGAATAAGGGCCTTAACATGCGTTTTCTGCTGGCAAGCACGGCACTGGTACTGAGCGGGGCAAGCCCTGCTTTGGCCGCCGAAGCAGAAGACGCAGGATCGGTCATCATCGTAACTGGCCAGTTAGACGGCTATCGCGCGGTTTCCACGACCAGTGGCACCAAAACAGACACGCCGATTTTGGATGTGCCGCAGTCAATTTCAGTTGTCACAGAAAAGCAGCTGCGCGACGAAGCCATTTTGAGCGTGGCTGACCTTGTCCGCCATGTGCCGGGCGCCTCTGCGGGGCAGGGAGAAGGCCATCGCGATCAAGTGACGTTGCGGGGCAATGCCTCAACAGCTGATTTCTTTGTCGATGGCCTGCGCGATGATGCCCAATATTATCGCAGCTTTTATAATATTGAGCAGGTTGAAGTGCATAAAGGCCCCAATGCCATGATCTTTGGCCGCGGCGGCGGCGGCGGCATTATCAATCGTGTGACCAAAAGCGCGATGGCAGGTGAAAACCAGAGCAGCGCCCTAGCCTCGCTCAACAGCTTTGCCAGCTGGTATGGCAGTGTCGACAGCAATTTGGCGCTGGGAGACACGGCGGCCATTAGAATGAACGCCTTTTACGAAGGCCTCGACAATCATCGGGATAGTTTTTCGGGCCATCGCTATGCAATCAACCCCGTGATGGGCGCAGAATTGGGCCGCGCGCGAGTGCAGCTGGGCTATGAATATGTGCGTGATAGTCGCGTGGTCGATCGCGGTGTGCCATCACAAAATGGCACCCCATTGACCGGCCATCGCGATCTCTTTTTTGGTGTGCGCGGCGTGAATGACGCTGATATCACGGCCCATATTCTGCGCCTCCGCGCGGAGACAGAGCTGACCGGCACATTGAAAGCCGATGTCAGTGCCCTGTATGCCAATTATGACAAAATCTATTCCAATGCCTATCCCGCAACAGCCTTGGTCAATGGCCAATTGGGCATTGAAGCCTATCGTGATCCAACGCAGCGTGAAAACCTGATCGCGCAGGCCAATTTGCAATGGAAAGCAAACACCGGGACTGTTGAGCACCTGATCCTGATGGGCGTAGAGCGAACCAACCAGGACACAGAAAACGAACGGATTAACGGCTTTTTCAGCGCCTCTCAGCCCAGTGCTGCCAACCGGCGGACGATCATCAACTTCACCCAGCCGCTGGTGATCCCCAAGCCCTATTTCATTGCCGGTGCCGCCGCGAACGGCAATCGCAAAGTCACCAGCGTGCTGCGGCAGACATCGGCCTATGTGCAAGACCAAATAGGCTTTGGCGATCATCTGAACCTGATTATCGGCCTGCGTTATGATCGCTTTGACCTAAAGCTGACCAACAGCTTCACCCAAGACCGTTTTGCGCGCGTGGATGATCTGTGGTCGCCCCGCGCTGGCCTGGTCTTTAAGCCTGCTCAAAACGCCTCACTGTACATAAGCTATACCAAAAGCTTTCTGCCGCAATCTGGCGATCAGTTCACGTCGCTGGATGCCACGACAGCCGCGCTCGAGCCGGAAGCCTTTCATAATTATGAACTTGGCGCCAAATGGGAAATCCACCCAAAATTAAGCGCAGCCGCAGCCGTCTATCAATTGGACCGGACGAATACGCGCGCCGCAGGCCCGGTGCCCGGCACGCTTGTGCTCACCGGCGCGCAGCGGACGCGGGGGGCAGAAATCTCGGTTGTCGGCCATGTGACCCCAGCATGGGAAATGGCCTTTGGCTATGGCTATACCGATGCCAGCATTCGATCAACCACCACGGCCGCCCCTGCGGGCCGCCGCGTGGCACAAGTGCCGCGCCATCAACTAAGCTTTTGGAATCGGTATGATTTGACGCGCAGCTTTGGGCTGGGCCTTGGGCTTTCGCATCAATCCCGCTCGTACACGACCATCAGCAACGCAGTTATTCTGCCCGCCTATACGCGGATCGACGCCGCCGCCTTTTTCAAAATCCGCCGGGGCCTCGAAGCGCAAATCAACATCGAAAATCTGACCAACACGGCCTATTTTCCGACCGCGCATACAGACAATAATATCACAACAGGCGCCCCCCGAAATGCGCGACTGACGCTGGTCGCGAAGTTCTAATCACCGCGCAAACCGCGCACTTCACCGCGTGGGCCTCGACTTTATCCACAGGGGGTGCGTATAACCGCCGCTATGGAAAAACTCCTGACCGGAACACTCGGTCGGCGCGAGCTTTTGGCTGGGTCGATCGCAACGGCTGCGTTGACGATACTCCCCGCGCGGGCGATGGCCGCGCCCACGGATGCACGCTTGCTGGACGTTGCACGTCAGCAATTGGCCCGGATGGACAATTATATCTGGGTCCGCGACGTGGTTGGGCTGGCCGATTTTTCCATGCCCTCCTCCGAGCCACGCTTTTTCATTGTGAACATGGAATCGGGCGATGTCCGCCGTTATTATGTCACCCATGGTCGCGGCTCTGACCCCGAACATGATGGCTGGCTAAAGGCCTTTTCCAATGATTATGGCTCTAACGCCACATCGCGCGGGGCCTATCTGACGCGCAATTATTATGAGGGAAAGCACGGCCTTTCCATGCGGCTGACCGGGCTAGAGCCTGATAATAACAATGCAGAAACCCGCGCCATTGTGGTCCATGGCGCTGATTATGCGAACCCCGATCTGATCCGTACCATGGGCAAATTGGGCCGCAGCGAAGGCTGTTTTGCCTTCCCACGGGATAATCTGGTGGAAGTCATTGCCCGCATGGGGCCGGGCCGGATGATTTTTGCTGATCGGCTGGAAGCCCCCAACGCCGCTTAAATGGCGGCGCGCCTCCCATCCTTAATCGAACAGGCTTGAGACTGAGCTTTCGTCCGCAATGCGCTTAATTGCCTCACCCAAAAGCGGGGCGATGGTGAGGTGGCGGATCTTTTGCGCGACCTTGGTGGCGTCTGACGCACCAATCGAATCAGTCACCACCAATTCTAACAGCGCAGACCCTTCAACGCGCGCAACAGCGCCGCCTGACAACACGCCATGCGTGCAATAGGCCACAACATCTTCGGCACCGGCCGCCTTTAGTGCGGCGGCCGCATTGCACAAAGTGCCCGCCGAATCGACAATATCGTCAATCAAAATGCAAAAGCGGCCTTCGACATCGCCAATGATGTTCATCACTTCGGATTCACCTGCGCGTTCGCGCCGCTTATCAACAATGGCAAGCGGGGCATTATCCAGCCGCTTGGCCAGTGCACGCGCGCGGACCACGCCGCCCACATCGGGTGACACAACCATGATATTCCGATCACCAAAGCGCGCGAGAATATCAGCGGACATGACAGGCGCACCAAAAAGATTGTCCGTCGGGATATCGAAAAAGCCCTGAATCTGCCCGGCGTGGAGATCCACAGAAAGGACGCGATTGGCGCCTGCCGTGGTGATGAGGTTCGCCACCAGCTTAGCGGAAATCGGCGTGCGTGGGCCGGGCTTACGATCTTGCCGGGCATAGCCAAAATAGGGCAGCACCGCCGTGATGCGCTTGGCCGAGGCGCGGCGCAGCGCATCACAAATGATCAGCAATTCCATCAAATTGTCATTGGCGGGATAGCTGGTCGATTGGATAACGAAGACATCTTCGCCCCGGACATTTTCCTGAATTTCAACGAAAACTTCTTCATCGGCAAAACGACGCACACTCGCCTTGGTCAGCGGGAGATCGCAATAATCGGCAATTGCCTGTGCCAATTGCGTGTTGGAATTGCCGGTGATGAGTTTCATGAATCGGTCCCCGCCCTGAAAGGATGAAGGCCCCTTAAAGCGCAGGACCGATTGGGGAAAGAGGGTTATTCCTTTTGCACCAACCAGGCCGCCGATATTGGCCTGCCGCCCCTCGGCATCACCTGCTTTTGGACAGCAGTGATTGCGGTTGTGCGCCCGTCCCAATAGAGAGGGCGCATGACCGAGCGTCTCCATATTGTTCTTGCCCAGCTAAACCAGCGTGTGGGGGATCTTGTCGGCAATGCCGATGCCATGCTTGCACGGCGGGCAGAGGCGGCGGCGATGGGGGCTGATCTTATTGCATTCCCGGAAATGCAGTTGATTGGCTATCCCGCCGAGGACTTGATTGAAAAGCCAGCGCTATGCGAGCGGGCGGCAGAGCAATTGGCGCGCATGGCTGCGGCAACGGCCGATGGCGGGCCGGCAATGCTGGTCGGCACGCTCCACAAAGATGACGCAGGCACGCTCTACAACGCCTATGCGCTGCTGGATCAGGGCAGGGTTGCTGCCCTGCGCCTTAAGCATGAATTGCCCAATTATGGCACCTTTGATGAAAAGCGGTATTTCCGCCCCGGACCTATGCCCGACCCAATTTCCTTTCGGGGCGCAAAAATTGGGTTGCCCATTTGCGAAGATGTCTGGTGGCCGCACGTCTGTGCGCATCTAAAGGCGCAGGGTGCTGATTTCTTCATTGTGCCCAATGGCAGTCCTTACGAAATTGATAAGGATGATTATCGCGCCAGCAAAGTGGCCGGCGCGCGTGTTGCCGAAACGGGTCTGGGCTTTGCCTATTTAAACCGTGTGGGGGGGCAAGATGAGCTGGTTTTTGACGGCGCGTCGTTCGTCCTTAATCCCGATGGCCGTCTGGTCCACCAACTGGCGGATTGGGAAGAAGATCTGCGCCTGACGATTTGGGAAAAGGGGTCAGCAGGCTGGCACTGTCTGCCCGGTCAGATCACCCCGTTAGAGGCCAATCCCGGCGATGTCTGGCACGCCATGATGATTGGCCTGCGCGATTATGTGAACCGCAATGGCTTTCCCGGCGTGGTGCTGGGGATGTCCGGCGGGATTGATAGCGCAATTTGCGCGGCGATTGCCGTGGATGCGCTGGGCGCGGATCGGGTCTGGTGTGTGATGCTGCCCAGCCAATATACCAGCAGCGAAAGTCTGGAAGACGCGAGCGAAGCAGCGCGGATGCTGGGTTGCCGCATTGATACCGTGCCGATTGCGCCAGCCGTTGACGCTTATGGGGCAATGCTTGGGGACTTATTTGCGGATAAGCCTGTGGATATTACGGAGGAAAACCTCCAGTCGCGCATTCGCGGCGTGACGCTGATGGCGCTGTCGAACAAATTTGGCCATATGCTGATGACCACGGGCAATAAGAGCGAAATGTCAGTCGGCTATGCAACCATTTATGGCGATATGGCTGGCGGATATAACCCGATTAAAGACGCGTATAAGATGACCGTCTTTACCCTTGCCCGCTGGCGCAATGCCCACAAGCCGCGATTGGGCCTAGGCCCCGACGGCCCGGTGATGCCGGAGCGGATCATTACTAAGCCGCCCAGCGCCGAACTGCGCCCTGACCAGAAAGATTCAGATTCGCTGCCCGATTATCCCATCCTTGATGCGATCCTTGCCGCGCTGGTCGAAGAGGAAGCCTCGGTGGATGAGATTGCCGCCCGCGGATTTGACCGCGCGGTTGTTGCGCGCATTGAACGGCTGCTCAACTTGGCCGAATATAAGCGCCGCCAAGCCCCGCCGGGTGTAAAGCTGGGCAAACGCAACTTTGGCCGCGACCGCCGCTATCCTATTACCAACGCCTTTAGAACGGCTTAGATTTTCATGACCATTATCACTCGCTTCGCGCCCTCCCCCACGGGCAATCTGCACATTGGCAATGTCCGCACGGCACTCCACAATTGGCTGTGGGCCAAAAAACATGGTGGCCAGTTTTTGCTGCGCATTGACGACACGGACCTCGAACGATCCCGCGAAGAATATGTTGATGGGCTGCAGGCTGATCTGCGCTGGCTGGGCCTCCATTGGGATGGCATGGCGCGCCAATCCGCGCGCTTCGCACTCTATGAGGCGCGCTTTGAAGAGCTGAAGGCCAAGGGCCGCGTCTATGCCTGTTATGAAACGCCCGAAGAGCTGGAACTGCGCCGTAAGGTTCTGTTGGGTCGGGGCTTGCCGCCCGTTTATGAGCGCAAAGATGCCGATGCCCCGGTGCCTGAGGGTCGCACCCCGCATTGGCGGTTCAAGCTGGATCATGACACGCCCATTCGTTGGACTGATATGATCCGGGGTGAGCAACAATTTGATCCCAAATTGCTGTCAGACCCCGTCATCCGCCGGGCCGATGGCAGCTGGCTCTATATGCTGCCATCTGCCATTGATGATATTGATATGGGCGTGACGCACGTTGTGCGCGGCGAAGACCATGTGACCAATACAGCCACGCAAATTCAGATGTTTGACGCGATGGGGGCCGCTGCCCCCCAATTTGCGCACGAAGCCCTGCTGACGGGCAGTGAAGGCAAGTTATCCAAACGGCTCGGCTCCCTCGGCATGGCCGAACTGCGCGATCAGGGCATTGAGCCGATGGCGATCCTGTCGCTGCTCGCGCGGCTGGGCACCAGCCAGCCCGTTGAGCCTGTCACAGATCCCGCCCCGTTAATTGCTGGCATTGATTTTGGCCATTTTGGCCGCGCCCCCGCCCGATTTGACGAGGCGGAACTGACGCAGCTCAATGCCAAGATTTTGCACCAGACGGACTTTGCCGCAGTTGCCGATCGCCTGCCGCCAGCCATGGATGAAGCCGGGTGGATTGCCATTCGGCCCAATATTGAAAAGCTGGCCGATGCGGAAAGCTGGTGGTTGGTGGCCACGGGCGATGTTGTGGCCAGCGTGGCCGCTGAAGATCAAGACTATCTGCAGACGGCCATTGCCGTGGCGCAAAAGATCGACTGGTCAGACGATCCTTGGCACGGCCTGACAAATGCGCTGAAGGACGAAACTGGGCGAAAGGGCAAGCCGCTCTTCCTGCCGCTGCGCCAAGCCTTAACAGGGCAAGACCATGGGCCAGATATGAAAGCGCTGCTCCCCATTATTGGGAAGGACCGCGCCTTGGCGCGACTGGAAGCTGCCCGCCGCTAAATGGGGGCGGCATTGGCGCGCGCCCGGCTGGGCTAGCGCATTTGAGATCAAAGGCCTATCTTATCGCCATGCGCGTTTTCCCTCGTCCTGTCAGTCCCAAAGCCGCATGGCGTGATCTCATCGCCTATTTGCGGTCACGCCAGCGCCATAAAATTGGGCTGGCGCTGTTATCTATTTGCATTCCCTTATTCTTCATCGCGCTATTTTATATTGATCAGGTGCCGATGGAATATCGCCCGCCCAAGATCATTTATGTCGAAAAGCTGGACCCCAAGCGCAGCGATGCCGACATCATTGCCCAACAAAAAATCGACAAGAAAAAGCGCGATGCCGAAGAGGCGGAGCGCCAGCGCATTTTGGAAGAAAACCGCCGTCCATTTAAAGAAATGGACAAGAAGCTGGATGAATGGGGCCTGTGACAGGCGCAGCGGACCGACGCTATATGGCCGCGGCCCTTGCGCTGTCTGAACGAGGCCGGGCGCAGACGGGCACCAACCCCAATGTCGGCTGCCTGATTGTCCGCGATGGGCGCAGTGTTGGACGGGGCTGGACCCAAGCGGGCGGGCGGCCCCATGCTGAGGCAATGGCGCTGGCGCAAGCCGGGGACGCCGCACAAGGCGCCACAGCCTATGTAACGCTGGAACCATGCGCGCATCAAAGCCCACGCGGGCCAACATGTGCAGAGAGCCTGATTGCCGCAGGCCTTGCGCGCGTCGTGATTGCCCTGACGGATCCTGACCCGCGCACCCATGGCGCCGGCATTGCGCGCCTGCAGGCAGCGGGCCTGCACGTTGAAACAGGACTGGAGGCCGAGGCGGCACGGCGGGCAATGGCTGGCTGGCTGATGCAGCAGCAGCACGGCCGGCCGCTGGTGACACTAAAGCTCGCCACCTCGCTTGACGGCTGCATCGCGCGGGAAAATGGCGAGAGCAAATGGATTACTGGCGATGCCGCACGGGCGCACAGCCATTTAGAGCGATCTCGCCAGACCCTGATTTTGGTGGGGCGCGGCACGCTGCACGCAGATTCCCCGCGTCTGGATGTGCGGCTGGCCGGGCTAGAGGCCCGTTCGCCCGCCCGTGCGGTGCTGACGCGCGGCAGCGCCCCGCAAGGCTGGCAGGCCCTGAACGCGCCCGAGCAGATTATGGCTCTGACAGGCGTCCAATATCTGATGGTCGAAGGCGGGGCAGAAACGGCTGCTGCCTTTTTGAAAGCCGGGCTGGTGGATCGGCTGCTTCTGTATCGTGCGCCGATTTTAATTGGGCGGGGCAAAGCGTGTCTTGCCGATATCGGGCTGGGCCAGCTGGGCGATGCCCATGGCCAATGGCGGCAGATTGACAGCCGCCCGCTTGGCAAGGACCAGTTTGAGCTTTACGAGCGAGCCTGAAAAGAGGCGCATCATGTTTACCGGCATCATCACAGATATTGGCACAATCACCAAGGTGGAGCAGCGCGGCGATCTGCGGCTGGTCATCCGCTGTGGCTATGACATGGCTGGGGTTGATTTGGGAGCGTCAATTGCGTGTTCGGGCGTCTGCCTGACTGTGGTCGATAAGGGCACCGATTGGTTTGCCATTGATGCCTCTGCTGAAACCATTTCCAAAACAGCCTCGGGCATGTGGGCCGAAGGCCGCCGGCTTAATTTGGAACGCGCGCTGAAAATTGGTGATGAACTGGGCGGCCATATTGTGACCGGCCATGTCGATGGCATTGGCACGGTGACAGCGATAACGCCCGAAGGCGATTCACACCGTGTGATGATCACCATTGGCGCCGGCATTGCACCTTTCATTGCCGCCAAAGGGTCCGTCACGGTCGATGGCGTGTCGCTGACGGTCAACAGCGTTGCGGACAATGCCGATGGCAGTGCGGCCTTTGGCCTCAATATCATTCCGCATACATGGTCAGTAACGGCCTTGGGTGACCTTGCAACGGGCCAAGCGGTCAATATCGAGATTGACGTGCTCGCGCGGTATTTGGCGCGAATGCAAGAGCGGCTCAGCACGCCCCCGCACAGCTAAGGTTGCGGCGCGGCCACCAGCGTTTGAAAGGTAAAGGCCTCAGCCGTCGGGCCGTGCTCGGCCAGATGGGCAATTTTGCCCATACCTTCTGCCAGCGTTGGAATATGGCCCACAGGCACCCACCAGAGCGCCATGAACACGTCCATTTTATCGAACCAATCCCGCCGCCGCCGCATGACGGCCAGATGGTCTGGCTGTTCATAGACAAAGGCGCGCAAGGCCGCCACATCTGTCCAGACGGACATGTTGGCAATAAGGTTTGGGTCCGCCGCGTCGGGCACAAGGTCCGTCGCGTCGCCACCCGCGCCAACCAGCCGCCAGACAAAGCCGGGGGCGGCATCGGCCATGGCATTGACATGATCCAGAGCGGCCATGAAATCGGCATTGGCGGGATCATCCTGCGGCGCGATGAAGCGCGCGACATTGATCTGCGCCAAATGCCACGGCATTAGGCCAGCGCCTCGGCAATTAGTTTGCGACTGTTTTCAATACCATAAAGCGCAATGAAGCTGCCCATGCGCGGCCCCGCGCTAGACCCAAGCAAGGTCTCATAGAGGGCCTTGAACCAATCGCGCAGATTTTCAAATCCGCCGGTTTTGCCAATTTCATAGACGATATTCTGAATGTCTTCCGCGCCCGTATCAGGGGCGAGGCCCGCCAGTTCGGCATCCAGCCGCTGGAGGGCTGCGACTTCGACACCCTCTGGCTTGCGGCGCTTCAGCGTTGGGGCAATGAAATCACGATTATAGGCGAGCGCCAAATTGATCAGGTTCGCCAGTTCGGGGTGCGTCGCGGCACTCGCATCGGGCACATAATTGGTAAGATACGCCCAGACTTGCGGTGCAGTTGCGTGTTCACCCATTACGCCCACCAAGTTGAGCAAAAGCCCAAAGCTGACCGGCGACACATCGGCAGGCACTTGGCCATTATGAATATGGTGCACCGGGTTGCCGAGCTGCTGCTCCACAGCCTGCCCCGCATAATTGCCGCGGAACTGGAAATATTCATCCACCGCCCGTGGGATGACGCCCATATGCAGCTGCTTTGCGCTTTTGGGCTCACGATAGGCGTAGAAGGCGAGGCTTTCCTGCGTGCCATAGGCCAGCCATTGTTCAAGGCTGAGGCCATTGCCCTTGGACTTGGAGATTTTCTCTCCCTTTTCATCCAGGAACATTTCGTAGATCAGCCCTTCCGGCTTCCGGCCGCCCAGCACTTGGGCGATTTTGCCGGATTGAATGCCGCTATCGATCAGATCCTTGCCATACATTTCATAATCGACGCCAAGCGCCACCCAGCGCATTGCCCAATCGACCTTCCATTGCAGCTTTGCCTTGCCGCCGAGAACCGATTGGGTGACCATTTCCCCCTCATCCTCAAAGCGGACAAGGCCGGCCTCTGCATCGACAACCTCAACGGGGACTTGGAGGACAATGCCGGACTTTTCGCTGATCGGGAGGATCGGCGAATAGGTGGCGGCACGTTCCTTGCGGAGCGTAGGCAGCATGATGTCGAGGATCGCCTGATTGCAGCGCAGGACATTTTTCAGCGCCGCATCAAAATGGCCACCTTCATAGCGCGTGGTGGACGAGATAAAATCATAGTCAAAGCCAAAGCGATCGAGGAATTCGCGCAGCATGGCATTGTTGTGATGCGCAAAGCTTTCAAACTTCTCAAACGGATCAGGAATGCGCGACAAAGGCTTGCCCAAATGTTCGGCCAACATCGCCTGATTGGGCACATTGTCAGGCACTTTGCGCAGGCCATCCATATCATCGGAAAAGGCAATGAGCTGCGTTGGCATATCCGTCAGCGCTTCGAAGGCGCGGCGGACCATGGTTGTGCGCAGCACTTCGTTAAAGGTGCCAATATGCGGCAGGCCTGACGGGCCATAACCCGTTTCAAAAATCACCGGGCCATTGGCCTTGGGCGTGGCATAACGTTTCAGCACCTTGCGCGCCTCTTCAAAGGGCCAAGCCTTGGAAACCATCGCTGCGTCGCGCAAATTGCTCACCGTCAGTTGCTCTTTCATCTCTGTTGGGCCAATTCGGGCCTGTGCCCGGACCTTCCTCTGCCCCTTTGCCTTATCCTGCGCTCCATGCAAGCCATGGCGGCATCTGGATTGCCACGCCAGATGGCAAAACGCGCGGGGTAAGCCGCGGCGAAGCCATCTCTTTGGCAGCGGAAACGCCCGTTATCATGCTCAATGCGCCCTTGGTTGGGGCGCGGCTGGGCTATGGCGAGTTGTCGGGACTCGATCTGCTGGAATTATTCGCCTTTGTGCACCCGGCGCAATTCATGGTGCCGACAATTAAGGGGTTGGTTTCCGCACTGGATATTCAGCCCCTCGCCCGAGAGGGGCTAAAGGAAGATCAAGTACCTGCTCTTCTCCAGCAAGCGGCGCTTGAATTGCTCAACACCCTCTCCACTGATTGGCCGGAACGTGAGGGTGCTTGGACATCCGCACAATCCTTGGCGCGGCTGCGTTGGCCTTGGTCGCCATTGATTGGGGAGCGGCTGGCGGCGCCTGCGCAAAATGAACGTTGGCTGTTTTCCCGCCTGCCCGAATGGGACGAAGCCGCGCCGCGCCCGGCGCCGCGACCCGTGGCGTTGAATGAAGCTGATGTGCTGACGCGGCTGGGGCAAGTCACTGGCGCGGGCGCGGAAGATCGACCGGGACAAAAAGCCTATGCTGGTGCGGCTGCCCAAGCCTTTCTCCCGCGCACCGCGCCCGATGCGCCCCGGCTGCTGCTGGCGGAAGCTGGCACGGGCATTGGTAAGACCTTGGGTTATTTGACCCCCGCCTCTTTATGGGCAGAGCAGGCGGGCGGGCCTGTGTGGATTTCCACCTATACCAAGGCGTTGCAACGCCAATTAACGGCGGAGACGGCGCGAATTTATGGCAGTGAAGCCGCCGCCAAGGGCAAGGTCGTCATTCGCAAGGGGCGCGAAAATTATCTCTGCCTGCTCAATCTGGAAGACGCGCTGCAAGGCGGTTTTGCGGGGCGTGCCGCGATCCTTGCACAATTGGTGGCGCGCTGGGCCGCCTATAGCCGCGATGGCGATATGGTGGGCGGCGATTTGCCCGGCTGGTTGCCGACATTGTTCCGTCGCAATGGATCCACCGCGCTGACCGACCGGCGCGGGGAATGCGTCTATGCGGGCTGCCCGCATTACCGAAAATGCTTTATCGAACGCGCGACCCGCGCCTCGGCTGAGGCAGACCTTGTCGTCGCCAACCATGCGCTGGTGATGGTGAATGCGGCGCGCGGGCGCGAGGAAGCACACGCGCCGACCCGCTTTGTCTTTGACGAAGGCCATCATCTGTTTGACGCCGCGGACACGATGTTTTCAGCCGCCCTGACGGGGCAAGAGGCGATTGAATTGCGCCGCTGGATCATTGGCCCCGAAGGCAAATCGCGCGGGCGCAGGCGGGGCTTGGCCGCGCGGCTGGGCGATGTGGCAAGCTATGATGCCGAAGGGTCTGCCGCAATTGCTGCCGCCGCCCATGCCGCCGCCGCCCTGCCCAGCGATGGCTGGCTGCAACGAATCGCGGAAGGCGCACCCTTTGGCCCGATGGAAGCGATGTTCGCCGAAATCCGCGGGCTGGTTTTTGCCCGCTCCACCGATGAAGATGCAGGCTATGGGCTGGAGACGGAGGCCGCGCAATTGGATGGTGCGCTGCTGACGGCCGTTGAACCTGCGTGCAAGGCGCTGGAGGCCATTCTCCGCCCGCTCATCGCGCTGGGGCGGCGATTGGAAGCCGTGATTGGCGAAGCGCCGGACTGGTTGGATGGGCAGGCACGTGCACGCGTCGAAGGGGCATTGTCGAGCCTGAGTTGGCGGACGGATACCTTAGCCGCATGGCTGTCTATGCTCGCACGTTTGGGGGGGCCAGCAGACCCCGATTTTGTCGATTGGCTGGCCGTGGAGCGCATTGAGGGGCGCGAAGTGGACATTGGCCTCAGGCGCCATTGGCTGGACCCCACCCGCCCCTTTGCCGCAACCGTGCTACAGCCGGCGCATGGGGCGCTCATCACCTCCGCCACGCTGAAAGGCAATGAAGGCTGGGATGTCGCAGAAGCGCGCACAGGCACGCGCCATGTGGACACGCCCATCCAGCATTTTGAAGCGGCGAGCCCCTTTGATTACGCTCATCAATCCGAAGTGCTGATTGTGACCGATGTAAAACGCGGCGATGTGCCCCAACTGGCCAATGCCTATGCCCGGTTGATGACGGCGGCAGGCGGCGGGACATTAGGGCTGTTCACGGCCATTCGCCGTTTGCGCGCGGTTCATGCCCGCATTGCCGACCGGCTGGCACGGGATGGCCTGCCGCTCTACGCCCAGCATGTCGACCCAATTGATACAGGCACCTTAGTCGATATCTTCCGCGATGATCCGCGGGCCAGCCTGATTGGCACTGATGCGCTGCGCGATGGCGTGGATGTGCCAGGGGAATCTCTGCGGCTGGTGATTATGGAAGGCGTGCCTTGGCCCAAGCCCACGGTGCTTCATGCCGCACGCAAGGCAGCGGGCGGCGGCACAGCCTATGAAGACCGGCTGATCCGCGCGCGGCTGGCACAAGCCTTTGGCCGCCTGATCCGGCGGCAAGGGGATAAGGGGGTGTTTGTGCTCCTGTCCTCAGCCGTCCCGTCCCGCCTGCTGAGCGCCTTTCCACCGGGCACGCCCGTGCGGCGCGTGACCTTGGACGAGGCAGTGCAGGTTTTGCAAAATCCACAATCCCCGCTTCCCAGCGCGACGAGTTTGCCGCATGAGGAAGTGCAATGAAAACGCTGACCCTCTTTCGTCACGCCAAATCTGGCTGGGACGCGCCCGTCGACCGGGATTTTGACCGGCCGATAAACGCGCGCGGCACCAAAGGGGCCCGGCTGATTGGTAAATATCTGGCAGGCAAGGGCTGGCGTTTTGATTATGTGATTTCCTCACCTGCCGTGCGCTGCACCGAAACGCTCGACGTGCTGTGGGAAGGCTATGGCGAAATTCTCCACCCCAATTGGGATCGGCGGATTTACCTCGCGTCTGGCGCGACATTGCTGGATGTAGTTCAGGATTTGCCCGACACTGTCTCTTCCGTGTTGATGTGCGGACATAATCCGGGGTTGGAAGATCTGATCCTGATGCTCGTCCCAGATCAAAAGGGCGATGCGTTGCGCGATGCCGTGGAACAGAAGCTGCCAACAGCATCAGTTGCGGAGTTGCAGTTTGACACAGACCATTGGGCCGATGTGCAAAGCAACACCGCCCGCTTTACGCGCCTCATTCGCCCGCGCGATCTGGACCCGAGCTTAGGCCCGGGCATGGACCGACCGGGAGAATAAGTTGGCGCGGGCGATTACCCGCCTTGCAACTGGGCCTAGCCCCGCTCCGCCGCGAGCGCGACTTTCAGTCGATCCCGGATCAACACCAGATCAGGAATATAGCTTGGAACAGGCGCAGGCGGGGGTGACGGCGCCGCCACAGGTGGCGGGACAGGCGCGGCCATTGGGGCCGCAACCTGATTATGCGCGGGAATGGGAATGGCTGGTTCTGCCACAGGCTCTGGCGAAGATGATTTGGTCGCAAGCAGCTTTTGCACGCCCTTAACCGTATAGCCTTCGACATTGAGCAATTGGTGGATGCGGCGCACCAGCGCCACATCTTCCGGCCGATAATAGCGGCGATTGCCCGCGCGGGTCAGCGGCTTGAGCTTGGGAAAGCGCGTTTCCCAATAGCGCAAGATATGCTGGGGCACGCCCAATTCGGCAGATAGCTCTCCGATGGTGAGAAACGCACCGGGTGCCTTATCAGCCATTCCCAAATCTCCTTACGATCAGCCGCCCGTTGCGATGCGATCGCGCATGGTGTTGCTGGCCCTAAAGGTCAGCACCCGGCGCGGTGCAATCGGAATTTCGACGCCCGTTTTGGGATTACGGCCCACACGTTCGCCTTTATCGCGCAGCAGAAAACTTCCGAACCCGGAAATCTTCACATTTTCCCCGCGTGATAGGGCTGAACACAAATGGTCCAGAATCGATTCGACAAGCTTTGAGGACTCAGCCTTGGATAGGCCCACATTTCTGTGAAGAGACTCAGCAAGATCGGCTCGGGTTAAAGTGCCATCTCCCGCCATTACGCAACTCCCTCTTCTTTGACTGGTTGGGGAGCCTGTTCTTATCGAATTGGCAGGGAAGGTCAATTGTGCCTAACGTCTCAATAGCGGACAGCAGCAGCACCCCAGGTAAAGCCACCCCCCATGGCCTCCAGCACCAAGAGCTGGCCACGCTGGATGCGCCCATCGCGCACGGCAGTGTCCAACGCCAGCGGGACTGAGGCTGCGGACGTATTGGCGTGCTGATCCACGGTCACCACAATTCGGTCCGCGGACAAGCCCAGCTTGCGGGCTGTGGCGTCCAAAATGCGGGCATTGGCCTGATGCGGAACAACCCAATCAACATCGGCAGGCGTCAGGCCTGTCGAGTCCAGAACTTCGGTCATTACCGTGGCCAAATTGACGACCGCATGGCGGAACACTTCAGACCCCTTCATGCGGACATGGCCAACTGTGCCCGTGGTTGAGGGGCCACCATCGACATAGAGCAGCTCATTATGCCGGCCATCTGCATGAAGTTTGGTCGATAAAATGCCGGCCTCGCCCTCTTGGCCTTCAAGCACAACCGCGCCCGCGCCATCGCCAAAAAGCACGCACGTTGTGCGGTCTTCCCAATCCAAGATGCGGCTAAAGGTTTCCGCGCCAATCACAATCGCACGGCGGGCCGCCCCCGTGCGGATCATCGAATCCGCAACCGACAGCGCATAGAGAAAGCCCGAGCAAACAGCGGCCACATCAAAGGCAATGCAATCATGAATGCCCAATAGGGCCTGAACCTTAGTGGCGCTGGCCGGAAAGGTTTGATCTGGCGTGGCCGTCGCCAAGATAATCAAATCAATGGTGTCCGCCTGAACATCTGCCGCCGCAAGCGCGTGGCGGGCCGCTTGCGCACCAAGGGTGGCCGTGGTTTCGCCTTCGCCGGCAATATGGCGAAAGCGAATGCCCGTGCGGGCAACAATCCACTCATCTGAGGTGTCGACTCGCTGGGCCAGATCATCATTGGACACACGCTGTTTGGGAAGGGCCGAGCCTGTGCCCAAAATGACGGATCGAAACGTCACTGGCTGTCCGCTTCCTCGGCATCCGCCTTAATGCAGGCCAAATCTTCGGTAATGCGTTGCGTGATATTGGCTTCCACCAGCTTGGCGGCGACGCCAATGGCATTGGCCACACCTTTGGGGCTGGCGCTGCCATGGCTTTTCACCACCACGCCATTCAGCCCCAGAAAGACAGCACCATTGTGATTATCGGGATCAAGATGGTGGCGCATCAGCTCTGTCGCCGGGCGCGAAATGAGGAAGCCGAATTTCGAGCGGATGGAGCTGGTAAAGGCTCGGCGCAGCAGATCCGTCACGAAACGGGCTGTGCCCTCCATGGTCTTGAGCGAGATGTTGCCCGAAAAGCCATCACACACAACAACATCGGTTAAGCCACGGGCGATCTTATCGCCTTCAATAAAGCCCCCAAAGCTCATCGGCAGATGGGCAGCATCGCGCAATAGCGCGGCAGCATCACGAATTTCGTCGGTGCCTTTTTGATCTTCGGTGCCAATGTTGAGCAGGGCGACACGCGGCTGGGCAATGCCCAAGGCAATGCGCGAATAGGCCGCGCCCATGATGGCGAATTCAACCAAATTGCGGGCGTCACATTCGGTGTTGGCCCCCAGATCAAGCATGACGAAATCTTTTTCACCAAGGCTGGGCAAAAGCGCGGCCAAGGCCGGGCGATCAATGCCGGGCATGGTGCGCAGGGCCAGCTTGGCCATCGCCATTAGGGCGCCAGTATTGCCGGCAGACACAGCGGCGCCGGCGCGACCCTGCTTCACCGCATCAATGGCAATGCCCATGCTGGTGGTGCGGGCACGGCGAATAGCCTGGCTGGGCTTTTCATTGCCTTCAATGGTTTCGGGCGCGTCGATAATCTCAACCGCGCCATGCAGCAGCGGATGATCGGCAAGCGCCGCCGTAATGGATGCGGCATTGCCGACAAGATCAAAATGAAGATGGGGCCGTTGCTGACGTGCCAAGGTGACGCCGGCCAGCATGACTGCCAGCCCGTCATCGCCACCCATGGCATCAATTGCGATTCGCGGCGCTTCGGCCACCAGCAAGTCCCCCGGTTCAGACGCGGGGATCAGTCAGCCGCGGCGACGACTTCACGGCCGTTATAATGGCCACAGGCCTGGCACAAATTGTGCGGAAGCTTCAGTTCGCCACAATTCGGGCATTCCTGAAATGTGGTCGCGGTCAGCGCGTGGTGGCTGCGACGCATATTCCGACGCGACGGCGAGGTTTTTCTCTTAGGGACGGCCATTTCGGCACCTTATTCAATTGAGTGATCACAAATCCCCACCGGCCTGAACGAAACGATATATACCGAATCCCCGGACCATCGGGCGAAGGCGCGCGTATAGCCAAAATTCCCGCCGTTGCAAGCGCATCCGGCCCGTGGCAGGACAGCCAAGCCCAAGCATGGGCCAAATCAGAGGGGATGAGCATCATGATTTTACCGGTGACAATGAGCTTTGCGGGTGTAGCCGCGATTGTAAACTTTTGGCTGGCCCTGCGTGTGGGCCAAGTGCGCCACAGCCAGAATGTCTCGATTGGCGATGGCGGCAATGAAGCCGTGATCCGCCGGATGCGGGCGCATAGCAACTATATTGAATCGGCCCCCTTTGTGCTGATTTTGATTGGCGTGATTGAATTGGCGCATAGCGGCAGCCCGGCCCCAACCTGGCTGTGGGCCGTGAGCAGCCTCTATTTTCTGGGGCGGGTTGCGCATGGACTGGGCATGGATGGCGGCCGTTTTGGCAAAGGTCGATCAGTTGGCACGCTGACCACGATGCTGACCTTGCTGGGCCTGGGGCTGTACGCAATTGCAACGCCGCATCTGGCCGCAAACACGCCGGAGGCGCCAACGACGCTGGATCTGCAATCGGCAGAGCCCGTGACCAATGGCTAAGCTGACCGCGCGTTAAAAAATACCAAGGTCAAGGCCCGCTGCCAGCGTTGCACCCAGCGCGCGGCAGCGAGCCAAATCTTTTTCAGCCAGATGCTTGGGCGCCAAAATGGCCTCAGGCGTTTGGGCATGAGTGCAGATAATCAGCGGATCGGCCACGGGCTTTATCCGCCATCCGGTGACAATGCGCGCCAATTGGCGGGCCGCATTTTCCCCATCTGACCCAGCACAAATCATGGCCGCATAAGGCCGGCCTTCAATCGCCCCAAGCAGCGGATAATAAGCGCGATCAAAAAACGCCTTCATGACGCCCGACATGGCCCCCAGATTTTCAGGGCAGGCAAAAATGAAAGCATGAGCCGACAATAGATCTTGCGGGCCAGCCTCTGCCGCGCGGCGCAGCTCCACTGTGACGGCGGGCTCTGCCACTGCCCCCTGGGCAGCCGCCTGCGCCATCGCCTGAGTTCCCCCAGTTAAAGAGTCATACAGAATAAGCAGGTGCGGCATAGCGCCCCTTATGCACCCAGCGGGCACCCCATGCCAGAGAGAGATTGAATAACCAGATAGGTTATTTCATCTTGACATCGTCACGCTTTTATGGCACATACTGCAAGACTGGCGCAGTGTGAGTCGGCCAAAGGGGCCGCCCCGGCGCATATCAGCGGAGATGTTATGGCAGAAGCGACCCCCAAGGCCGCGGGCGGCGCCGTGCGCGCATTTGATGCCCGTGCCCGCAAACAATTTTTAGACCATCTGGCGATGACCGCCAATGTCGCGGCCTCGTCCCGAAAAGCAGGTGTGACCAGCCAAACGGCCTATGCCTATCGACGACGACACCCTGAATTTGCAGCTCTGTGGCAAGCCGCGCTGAGCGAAGGCTTTGGCAAATTGGAGCAAGACTTGCTGGCCGAAGCCTTAACCGCAGTTTCCGGCAAAATATCGGACGCGACATTGAAAGGCCGTGCCCAAAAGCATCGGCTGGCGCTGGCGCTGCTATCACACCACCGCGCCACGGTGCGGGGCCTGCCCAAGCCCCTGCCCGTGCCGGAGGCGGAACCGGGACTTGCCGAGAAAGTGGCCGCCAAAATTCGCGATATGCACGCCCGGATGCTGGCGCGTGATGCCGCGGCCACCCTGCCCGAATGACACGGGCCAAAAAGCAAATTTCTACCCACTCGTATGACCTGCTCTGGTCTCCTGAGCGCTACTGGGTCAATCCCACC
>RFZB01000091.1 GCA_009920915.1 Sphingomonadaceae bacterium
CAGGTGAGACTGAAGACTCCACAATTGCCGACCTCGCGGTTGCGACCAATTGCGGGCAAATTAAGACGGGCAGTCTCGCGCGGTCTGATCGGTTGGCCAAATATAACCAGCTGATCCGGATCGAAGAAGAGTTGGGGCCAATCGCGCACTACGCCGGTCGAACAATTTTTGCTTAAGCCATAAGGCACTTGAGCGAATTTGTTGTTGACCCGAGGAATCGCTTGTGATTCAAGGCGGAATATGAAGCAGGCCCAACAGCTTTGGAATCTTTTGCGGACAGCTGCAACGCCTGCTCTCGCCTTCATCGTCGTGGCTTTTTTTGGCGGTTATGCCTTGTTCGGTGCCAATGGCGTTCTTGCCGGCATTGAATATCGGCACCAGCTGAAGGATCGCCAGCAAGAATTGGCGCAGCTTGAAAAGCAAAAAGCAGAGATCGCAAATCGCGTTCAACTGCTCGATCCGCAAAAGGCGAATCCTGATTTGGTGGACGAACTTGTCCGCCGAGAACTTGGTCTTGCCCATCAGGATGAAGTGATCATCCCGCTGAACTAGGCCCTGCATTCGTTTCCGTAACGTTAAAACGCATGACCGGCGTTGCGGCGGGGGCCTTTTGATGTCTATAGGCGACGCTTCATTCTCCCCAGGATCGAGGAAGGTTCTCACTTGGCAAAGGCAGCACCCAAAAAAGCGCCGACCGAGCAGCTCCCCAAACCCGCAGAGCCAAAACGGTTCAAGGCAAATCGGGAGGAATTACTGCACCTGTATCGCGAGATGCTTCTCATCCGTCGATTTGAGGAAAAGGCGGGCCAGCTTTATGGTCTGGGCCTGATTGGCGGCTTTTGCCACCTCTATATCGGGCAAGAAGCTGTTGCCGCCGGTATCCAGACCGCGCTGACGGATAAGGACAGCGTCATTACGGGCTATCGTGACCATGGTCATATGCTGTTGTGCGGCATCGACCCCAAGGTCGTGATGGCCGAATTGACCGGCCGGGAAGCAGGCATTTCGCGCGGCAAGGGCGGCTCGATGCACATGTTCTCGGTTGAACATAAGTTTTATGGCGGCCACGGCATTGTTGGCGCGCAGGTGCCGCTGGGTGCGGGCCTCGCTTTTGCGCATAAATATAATGAAGATGGGGGCATTTGTGTCGCCTATTTTGGCGATGGCGCGGCCAATCAGGGCCAAGTGTACGAAGCGTTCAACATGGCCGCTTTGTGGAAATTGCCCATCATCTTCGTGGTGGAAAATAACCGCTATGCCATGGGCACAGCTGTCACCCGTTCCAGCGCTGAGACGCATTTCTGGCGCCGTGGCGAAGCGTTCCGCATCCCCGGCATGGTCTGCAATGGCATGGACGTTTTGGAAGTGCGTGGCACGGCAGAAGCGGCCATTGACTTTGTCCGTAGCGGGAACGGCCCGGTTGTGTTGGAAGCCCAAACATACCGCTATCGCGGTCACTCCATGTCGGACCCGGCGAAGTACCGCACGCGTGAGGAAGTGCAGGAAGTCCGCGAAAAATCTGATCCCATTGATGGTCTGAAGGCCGATCTTGAGGCTGCGGGCATCAAAGAAGAGGAGCTGAAGGCCATTGATAAGGACATTCGCGCGATTGTGAATGAGGCGGCCGATTTCGCCGAAACATCGCCCGAACCTGATCCTGCGGAACTGTACACAGACGTGCTGGTGGAGAGCTATTAATGGCAACCGAACTGAAGATGCCAGCGCTTTCCCCGACAATGGAGGAAGGCACGCTTGCGAAATGGCTGGTGAAGCCGGGCGATGTCGTGCGCTCGGGCGATATTCTTGCTGAGATTGAGACAGATAAGGCGACGATGGAATTCGAAGCCGTGGATGAAGGCACGATTGCTGACATTCTGGTGGCCGAAGGCACCGATAACGTCAAAGTCGGCACGGTCATTGCAACAATATTGGGCGAAGGCGAAAGTGCGGCTCCAAAGGCAGTAGCACCTGCCGCGTCACCTGCCGCCACGGCTGAATCTGCGCCAGCGCCGGCACCGCACGCCGCCGCACCCGCGGCGCCCGTTTTGGCGCCTGCTGCTGCGTCTGAATATGCGGGCGAACCTGTGCGTCTGACGGTGCGTGAGGCGTTGCGCGATGGGATGGCCGAAGAAATGCGTGCTGATCCGCGCGTGTTTGTGATGGGCGAAGAAGTCGCCGAATATCAGGGCGCCTATAAGGTCACCCAAGGCCTGCTGGATGAATTCGGTGCGAAGCGCGTCATTGATACGCCGATTACCGAATATGGGTTTGCTGGCATCGGGACGGGGGCTGCCATGGGCGGTCTGCGGCCGATTGTGGAATTTATGACGTTCAATTTTGCCATGCAGGCAATTGACCACATCATCAATTCCGCCGCCAAGACCAATTATATGTCGGGCGGCCAGATGCGCTGTCCGATTGTGTTCCGTGGTCCCAATGGCGCGGCCTCGCGCGTTGGCGCCCAGCATAGCCAGAATTATGCCCCTTGGTATGCCAGTGTGCCGGGCTTGGTCGTCATTGCACCCTATGACGCCGCAGACGCCAAGGGCCTGATGAAGGCCGCCATTCGCAGTGAAGACCCCGTCGTCTTCCTTGAGAATGAACTGGTCTATGGCCGCAGCTTTGATGTGCCCGTGGGCGAACATATTGTTCCCATTGGCAAGGCGCGCACCATGCGGCCGGGCAAAGACGTGACCATTGTCAGCTATTCCATTGGCGTTGGCGTTGCGCTGGAAGCCGCAGAGGCGCTGGCCGCAGAAGGCATTGATGCCGAAGTGATTGACCTGCGCACGTTGCGTCCGCTGGACAAAGGGGCAGTGTTGGAAAGCCTGTCACGCACCAATCGCTTGGTGATTGTGGAGGAAGGCTGGCCGCAATGCTCGATTGCCAGCGAAATCATGGCAATCGCGATGGAAGATGGCTTTGACTATCTGGACGCGCCGGTTGCGCGCGTCACCAATGTCGATGTGCCGCTGCCTTATGCGAATAATCTTGAAAAGCTGGCTTTGGTAACAGCGGCGGCCACAGTCGAGGCCGTTCGGAAAGTTTGTTACAGAGGCTAATCAGGATTTTAGCAGTTCATGCGCAGGGCTAGGTAGACCGGACGGTGCAACGTGCAGCGTTTGCATCACCCTTGATGCCCGAAAGGTCTCGATTGTCACGGACAAGGCGCACAGCCTTGGCCTCAAGCATTTCTTTGCCATAGCCCACAAGCTCAACCTCGACGATAGGTTCATAGTCATAATAGACTTCGGCCACCATCAACGCTTCGCGGGGCGGGGCTTTGATCCATTTCCCCCGCATCTGAATGCCGCGCGGGTCTCTGGTTGGCGTATTGCTGATATTTGAATATTCTGATCCGGCAGCTGCCATGCCAATGCAGCGCCGCCAGCGAATACTCTGTCGGCCCGCCGCATCCTGTTGGAGGCTAGATAAAATGATCCGCCCTTTCTGTTGAATGTTGAGGGATTTACCCTGCAACGCTGCCCCTTCCATGACATCATTAAGGTCAGATTCGCGTAAAGGCATTGGGCCAAGGGCTGTGCTATCGCCTGCGCGAGACGCATTGTCCGCGACGAGTTGGGCAATTTCAGCCACGGCTCTTTGCGTGGTGATCCTATGCGTCAATTCAATTCCGGCCCAGCCCACAAATAATAAGGGCGGCATGACAATCAGCAGCTCTACCGACGCAGTTGCGCGGGTGTTTTGGAATAAAGCGCGGATCATACGCAGGCTCGCACGAGGATTGGGTTCTTGGAGGAATAGGGCTGTATTTTTAGCATCCGCGTGACGGTATATTCGGCACGGCGATCCAGACCCATAGCCCGCATAAACCCAAATAATCGATCATAGCTGACCGTCACGGTATAGACCGCGACATCATCGGCATCGCCAAGGCCAGATATGGCGCTGTTGGCAGAATAGACACTATCGCCATTTAGGTCTTCATAACTTTCGCCTTTGTCGCAAACGCCATTATCATTGGCATCAACAAAGGGTTCGGCTGGGTCCCGCGCAGATTCATAACTGCGGAAACTCTCTGTTTTAAAGCGGATTTGCGCCTTTGGCTCAATTTGCAGCACGGCCGCGCTAACCTGCGCATTTAGGGCGTTTTGGGCAGTTTGGTCGGCACTGCTTTCCAAAGTGATGTCCCGTGCCGCATTGCTGACAATGCCACCCAGCTGTGATCGCAAATAGGCATCATACCCAAATTCTAACAGCCCGCCGGAAATCGCGAGGAAAATAGGCATCACCAGCATGAATTCCACCGCAGCTGCCCCGCGGTCACAGGCCTTGGCTCGTTGCGCTTGTGCGCGCAGACATGGCGCGAACGCGCGGCTCACTCGACGAGCCTCAGCCGCGCAATATCAGCAGCAATGCTGTTAAAGGTGGCACTTAACTCACGCGCATTTGCGGCCATGAAGTAATGTTTGTCGCTTGCACAGCTTTTCAATGAGTCCGTTAGCTCGGTTCCAAAGGCGATAGTCCACACGGTAATTCCCTTGGCTTTGGCCGCTTCGCAGGCCGCACGAAACCGTGCGTCGACCAGGGCATTTTGCTGGGCATCCTCAGGCAGCTCATTCGGGTTTGTGCGCCGGCGGTCCAGAGCAGGCAGGCCATAGGCATCGTAAACAAAGTTATGCGTTTCAATTGCGCCGTCCGTCATGAAAATGATGTGACGCGAAATGGGCCCGCCATCGGGTCCAAGGGCATTGCTGTCGCGGAATAAGCCAGTTGGTGAAATAAGCCGCGCAGCCCAGATCATCCCAATATCAAGATAGGTTGTTCCCTTCGCCTCCAGCGAGGTGATGTAATTGCGGACCTGATCACGGGACATGGGGCTCAGCCGGGCAGCCTGACTGGCGCATACAGCCGCGTCGCCATTTTTGTATTCATCAGCGCGCGTGGAGTTATGCGTGGTTTCCCAATCGTCTAAACTCCAATCCTGCTTGTCTTTGCGCCAGTAAACCAACTGCGGCAGAAAGGGCCGCCAGCGCGTGTCATCATTATAGGGCACAAGATCAATATCGAGATCATAGGCTTTGTCAGGGATCGGGCTGAAATCATCAGCCGCAACGGTATCACGCTCTTCAATACAGCCATCCCATGTGACGAGCACGTCAGACTGGGCGTCGCCCAATCGGGGAACAAGCATCGTCCGCTTGCGCAGGGACCTCCCGTCGCCCGCAAGCGAGGCCACATTATAGTCCACGGGGCGATAAACCCAGTTATACTCTGTATCTGGAGCCGCTTTCAAAAGAGTTTCGATCCGCCATTCGCGGTAGTTGTTATATTTGGTCACTTTAATGCGGCATTTTCCGTCTTTTACAGAGCCGCTATAATCCGTCCCAGTCTTGGTGCGGGTTGCCCGTCGTGATCGCGGCAGGGCCGTTTCGCTGGGGCTCCAACTGGTATAGCTTGTGTCCGATGTGTCAGTGTCTTTGGGCAGGTCTACACATTTGACAGATGCGGGTTTGCCGCCAATTTCACTTATCTTGGCCTCAACCCGTTCAACTTTGCCATCTTGGTAAGAGACGGATTTGGATCCACTAATGAATTTCCAATCGCCATTATCCTTATCGGGATCAGCCGGGGCAGTCACGGGCGGCCCTTTTGCAACGCGGCTCTGATAGGTCCAGTTATCGACCAACCACTCAGGCTTTAGCAGATAGCCGACATTGACGTTGGACGAAAAGGGCAGGAAGCCAAAGCGGATCTGCGCATCTGTTCCATTTGAGGAGGCGTTGAGGGACTCCGTGAACTCCAAAACTGACTCTTGCATGGCATCCAGCCGTGATTTGCTGTCACCGGGATTGGCCAGTGCCATGGATCCGGTTGTGTCGAGCGCAAAGACAATGTCAGTATGGCTCACCTGCATATTGGCTGCACAATTGACGTTAAGTTTGCTGCCGCCGCCCGTGAGTGTTCCCAAAAGACCTAAGGGTGCTGTTGTTGTCGCTGCGCCGCGCACGGACCCATTTGGGGCCAGCGTTAAATCAAAATCAGTATGGCGCGCGCCATAGCTGCCATCCGCAAAGTTTGCGGCGAAAAAGTCTTCCCCCGCAGATTTTGCCTCGGCCGTTAAATTGTTCAGCGTCACAGACTTGCGTGTGGTTAGAACGGCGGCATCGCACGCCCCTTGCAACTGGCTCTTGATCAAGTAAACGCGGCCCATGTCTATGGCCCCGTCGACCATCAGCATCAAAGGTACGGCAATGACCACTGCCATAAGGCCAATATTACCCGCCCGATTGCGCCGGAGCCTTGCCAAAAGGCCGCCGCTGTCTGGTGCCGGCGCTGCAGCGAAGTTATGCGTCATGCCTGAAAGCCTTGATAGCGATGTGATCGTGCCTGATTTCGGAACATCAGGGCCTCTATCGCGACAGGCGTTTCGGTCTCACTAATTGCTATGGTTAACTTACGCCCCAGCGCGCCGCTGTCTCGCTTGTTATTGGGCTATGCCCCATCGGATGCCCGCACGCGTCAGGCCTTGTGGTGGCATTGGGATGAGCGTTTGGCCGCCATTTTGCAGGGCGGGCGGGAACCTGCGATCATGGCCATTCGTCTTGCGTGGTGGCGCGATGTGCTGATCCAAGGAGATGAGGGCAAAGGCCGCGGTGAGCCCTTGGTTGAAGCCTTGCGCACATCGGGCCTGACTGAATTTGATCGTCAGCATATTGGCCGCTGCGTGGAAGGCTGGGGCGAAATTGCCGGGGCAGAGGCACTGAGCGCGGCGGACCTGCTCAGCTATGCGCAGGGCCGCGGAGGCGGGCTGTTTTCGCTATTGGCAGGGCAATCATCGCCCGCCATTGTTGCCGCTGGCAGCATATGGGCCCTTTGGGACTTGGCAGCGCATCTGTCTGATCCTGAATTGGCAGCGGCGTGTTTGGCCGTCGCGCAAGATCTGTTGCCAGAGGCACAGCTTGGTAAGGCCGCAGTTGAGCGTCCGTTGCGATTGGCTCTGGCCGTTGCTGCCTATGATGTCCGGCGGCAGCATATTCCAAGCTGGGGCTTTGGACCGCGCCACTATCTGCGTCTGCTTCTGGCCAGTCTAACGCGCTAATCGGGCTAGACACGGCCTAGCATTTGCGGAATATGGCGGGTCTGTACAATCTGTGCGGAGGCTGTATGCGGCGTATTTTCCTCCTCGGTTTGGGCTGTCTGGCGCTTATTGGCCTTGGATTTGCCCTGTCACAATATATGGCGCCCGACGCCACCGCCTCTGCCGCGCAGCCCCAAATTCTAGACTCTGTGCCAGATGACGTCCCGTCGCCCCCGCAAGCTGATGAACGGACGAAGGAAATGCGGCGGTTTGACCGATATGACGCGGATGGAGATGGCCGTATTGCGCGCATGGAGTTTTTAGCCAGTCGACAAAAGGCATTTGCTCGCCTCGATCTAGATCATAATGGCGGCCTATCATTTGCCGAATATGCCGCCAAAGCCACGGATAAATATCTCAAAGCCGATAAGGGCAAATCCCAATCACTTGATCGCGCTGAGTTTGCCGCCACAAAGCCCGTCCGAAAGGCGCGGCCGACAGCAAAATGTCCGCCCGGGGATCAGCCTGCCAGTGCGGCGCTGGTCGATGCCGCCGAAGGCTGAGGCGCCTCAAGCCCTTGCCATGCGCCAAAGGCCAATCGTGCACGATCCGTATACATCTGCTTGCGATCGGCCTTGCGGTTGACGCCCGATAGCGGGGGGAAGAGCCCAAAATTGACGTTCATCGGCTGGAATGTATCCGCATCTGCGCCGCCTGTAATATGGCCCAAAAGCGCGCCAAGCGCTGTTTCTGCCGGGGGCAGGCTGGGGGGCGAGCCGCGCAGATCCTCTATCCAGAACCGTGCAGCCAAAAGGCCTATGGCAGCGCTTTCAATATAACCTTCACACC
>RFZB01000092.1 GCA_009920915.1 Sphingomonadaceae bacterium
CGTTGTATATATACAACGATCTGCTATATTCACCCCATGCTTTTCAACCGCATCAACCTCTTTCGTCAGGAAAAAGGCTTGTCCCGCAAGGAATTGGCTGAGCTGGTTTGCGTGAATCCGCAGACCATCGGCTATCTTGAGCGGGGCGAGTATCGACCGACGGTGGAGCTGGCGTTGAAGTTAGCACGGGCCTTTGGCGTGAGCGTCGAGACGCTGTTTGCGCTGGAGCCCTTTCCATCTCTCGCCACACAGCTTGACCCCAAAGCAATTGAGGAGCCGCCTCATGAACACATCTGACCCCCCCCGCCACGTGCGGATCAATCTTAGCCCGCGTACAGGCAAAATCTTGGGCAGCTATGCCTTAATTGCCATGCATGGATGGTTTTTTGCCAAGCTTGGCTTGCCCTCATCTGCAGGGGGCGCAGAGGTTTTTGTCGGCTTTGCTGCGTTGACGGGCATGATTGCCAGCATTGTCTTTTTTGTGGGCACCTATGGCGTTTTGGCCAATGCGCCTGATGCCATGTTGGATGAGCGTGAATTGGCAGAGCGCAACCGCGCCTATTTTTCCGCGTTTAAATATCTTGTCGCGATGACCATTGCGGGCGGCATGGTCCCAGAATTTCTATCAAAGCTTTTCAACTTTGATTTGTCTGTGGCGGTTATGAAGAATTTCATGCTGCTAATGTTCACAACGGCGCTGGTCCTGCCGGGCTTTTTCATCGCCTGGGCAGATAAGGCGGAAGGCTAAGCGCCTTTGCGCTGTGACAGGGGCGGGCGGGCGCTGGGTGCGAAGGCGGCCCGGCCTGCCCTGCCCTTGATCTGCCCTCACCAGTGGTAAGTGGCAGATTTTGCCCTATATCCTTTCTCTATGTCGCCTTTGTCTCAGCGCATTCTTTTGTGTGTCCCGCTTCTTGGCTGGGCGGTTTTGCTGGCCGGGCTTTGGGGCCTCGGCCCGCCGCTGCTCATTGCTGTCACGCTCGTTGCGCTGGTGTTGGCGGCTGTCCATCATGCAGAGGTTGTCGCCCATCGGGTGGGGGAACCTTTTGGCACGCTCATCCTTGCCGTCTCTGTTACTGTGATCGAAGTAGGGCTGATTGTCTCGCTCATGCTCGCCAGCCAAGACACGGCGGCCACTTTGGCGCGCGATACGGTGTTTGCCGCCAGCATGATCATTGTGAATTTGCTCTTGGGCCTGTGCCTCTTGGTCGGCGCGCGCCATAAAGAAGAGGCGCGGTTCACCCGGACTGGGGCGACAGCCGCGCTCAGCACGCTGGCCACGCTGTTGGTCCTGACACTGGTCCTGCCCAATTTCACCACCAGCGTCAGCGGCCCCGTTTTCTCGCCCTCGCAACTTGCCTTTGTCGCTGTCTTTGCGCTGGTCTTGTACCTCACTTTTGTGTTTGTTCAGACAGTGGCCAATCGCGATTATTTTCTGCCACAAGGCGATTTGCAGTTTGAGCCCGACGCCCATGCGCAGCCGCCGTCCGTGCAGGCCGCGCGGCTTTCCTTCGTCGCGCTTATCACCAGTTTGGGGGCCATTGTGCTGCTGGCCAAAAGCCTGTCTGCCCCGCTTGAGGCGGCCATTGCCGCCGCAGGTGCCCCCTTGGCCCTGGTGGGGATTGCCATTGCGGCGATTGTTCTTCTGCCCGAAAGTCTCGCCGCGATTAGAGCTGCCTATGCCAATCGGCTGCAAACCAGTTTGAACCTGGCCTTGGGGTCTGCGCTGGCGACGATTGGCCTGACGATCCCAGCCGTTGCCATTGTTAGCTTTTGGCTGGGCCTGCCGCTGACACTTGGGCTGGATGCCAAAGGGATTGTGCTGCTGGCCCTGACATTATTTGTTGCGGCCTTGTCCTTGGCGCGTGGGCGGACGACCATGCTGCATGGCGCCGTCCACCTTGCGATATTCGGCGCCTATATTGTGCTGACGATTTTTCCCTAAGCGACGCCGCCCCTCTGTCGGCAGCCCGATCAGCGCGTCCAACGGTCAGGTCACTTCACCGTGAAGGTGACTTTGCCTGACATGCGATGCCCATCGGCCCCGGCGGCTTGCCAGCGAACATCATAGGTGCCTGTTTGCAATGGCTTTCTAAGCGTTAGCGTCAGCTTGCGATTATTGTCAGACCAGGTCTGCGTGAAATTGCGGATAAACATATCGCCATGGTCTGGCATGCCGGGCATGGCCGTCATCACCACGGCAATGGCAGCCGTTGGCACCAAGAGCGGCTCGCTAAAGCTGAGCGACACGGTTCGCGGGGCGGCCACGTGCGCGCCTTGCGCTGGGGTAGAGGCCACCACGCGCGTATGCGCCGCAGCCGGGAAAGAGGCCGCACAGGCCAGGGCCGCCGCGATCAGAGCCGAATAAGAAGCTTTCATCCGCGATATCCTTTTTCCTAAAACCAAAAGCGAAGGCCGATAACCAAAGCGGTCTGATGCGGGTCTTCCCCCTTGGCGCGCGTCATTGACGCGCTTTTGCCCAAATGCCAGCTTTGCTCAACCCCAATATAAGGGGCAAATTCGCGCTTAAATTCATAGCGCAGCCGGACCCCCAATTCGACTTTGTTGATCCCGGCGCCAATGCCAAGCTGGCGATTATCTTGGGCCGCCACATTTACCTCGGCGCGCGGCTGCAACATAATCCGTTGCGTGATCCGCTGGTCAAGTTCGGCTTCGATGCGCGCGGTGAGATCGCCGCGATGCGATAAAAAGGCGGCGGCATCGACTTCAAAGAAATAAGGGGCCAGCCCCTGCACGCCCAGAACCGCATGGGTGCTGCCATGGCCAGCGACGTCTTGGCGGGCGCCCAGTTGCACATCCCAATAGGGGGCAATTGCCTTTGACCAGAGCGCCTGTACCTCGGCATCGTCTATGTTTTCGCCAAAGCCGCCTTCGCCTTCGCTCTTGATCCAAAGCCGGTTGGTCGGGCTGCCATAATAGCCTTGGACATCCCACAAATAGCCATCCCCGCCTTGGCGTATATGCGTTTCCAGCCGATCGGCCTGCACCCAGAGAGTCGCAAAATTGCCATGGGCGCCATGTTCTTTTGCACGCGCGGCCCGCATCACCTCTGCGCCCCAAATGGCGTCTGCGGCACGTGGCGGGCCGCTGCCAGCTTCGGGCGGGGGAGGCGTTTCCATGGTTGGGCCGGGGGATGGGTCAGTGGCAGGTTGGCCATGGCCCGCATGGTTGGCATGGTCATTAAGGGCTGAATGGTCCCCATGGTCCATCTGCCCCGCATGAGGCGTTTGTTGCGCAAGACCCGGCGAGGTGAGCATCAGAGCACCCAGCGCCACGGCGCACAGGCCAGCGTGGCGGACCATCATTTCTCTCCCGGTCCAGCCACAGTCACCACCTGCATCATCCCCGCGTGCATATGGTAGAGCAGATGGCAATGGAACGACCAATCCCCCGGCTCATTGGCCGTCAGGTCAAAAGTTGCACTTGCCCCCGGCTGAACCACCAGCACATTTTTGCGGGGCTGCTGCGCGGGCGGCTGGCCATTAACGACTTCAAAAAACATCCCGTGCAAATGAATGGGGTGGGCCATCATGGTGTTGTTGACCAGCTTTACACGGACGCGTTCATTCCATGCAAAACGGATCGGCGCATCGTCTACGGCGTGGTACATCTTGCCATCGAAGGACCACATATAGCGTTCCATATTGCCCGTCAGGTGCAATTCCAACAGGCGTGACGGTTCGCGGTTATCCCTATTGGGTTCCAACGCGCGCAACATACGATAGGTGAGCACACGGTGCGGCACATCGCGCAGGCCCAGCCCCGGATCGCCAGTTTTGTCGACGGGCGCCATCGACACCATGTCGAGCCCCGGGCCAATTTTAACATCGGGCGGCAGCAAGGCAGTGTCGCGCATGCTCATACCCTTCATGCTGTGCGCCCCGCCGCCCTGATGCGATCCATGGCCCGCATCATCATGGTTCATGCCCATATCGGCCATGGTCAGCAAAGGCGGGTCACGCAAAGCCGGCACGTCCGCACGCGCCCCCGGCTGGCTGGCCAACATGGCCAGCGCCATGCCCGATCGATCCATGGATTCACAGACAATGGTATAGGCTGCGGCCCGGCCCGGCTCAATCAGCACGTCATAGGTTTCGGCAGTCGCTATCTGCAATTCATCAACTTCAACGGGATGCACATTCTGGCCATCTGCTGCGATTACGGTCATCGGCAGGCCGGGGATGCGGATGTTGAAGAAGGTCATGGCCGAGCCATTGATGATCCGCAGGCGAATGCGCTCCCCCGTGCGGAACAGATATTCCAGCCCCTCTTTCGGGCCGCGTCCATTGGCCAGATAAGTATAGGTGGGCGCGCTGACATCGGCGATGTCAGTTGCCATCATGCGCATCTGCGCCCACATCCGCCGTTCGGCCCCCGTCATGGGATAGCCGTCTGTCCAGCTCGACAATTGTCGGCTGAAATAGCCTTCACCGGTGCGCAACCGGCTCATAATGAAATGCGGATGCAGCGGGGTAAATTCACTTAACAAAAGAATATAGTCGCGGTCATAGGCGATAGGCTCAGGGCCTGCGGGATCAATAATCAGCGGCCCATAATGGCCGGATTGTTCCTGCATCCCTGAATGGCTGTGATACCAATAGGTGCCTGACTGACGAATGGGGAATTCATAGCGGAAAGTTTCATTTGGCTTAATGCCCGGAAAGCTGACGCCCGGCACGCCATCATATTGAAACGGCACCAACAACCCATGCCAGTGGATTGAGGTGTCTTCCTCCAAATGGTTGGTGACGTTCAACTGAACAGACTGGCCTTCACGCAGCCGGATCAGCGGCCCGGGCACTGTGCCGTTCACGGCAACACCATGTCCCCGGCGGCCCTGCACACGTCGTTCCCCCGCGCCCACGGCCAGATTAATTTCTGTGCCGCGCACTTCATCAAAACCCAAGCGAATGGGGGTGTCGCTATGGCGCTTCATATTATGGCCGCGCGCCCATGCCGGCGTGGCGGCAAGCGCCGCGCCCAGCCCCAGTCCCGTCACTAAGGACCGTCGGGAAACTCTTATGCTGTCCTGCATGGCTTGCATCCTAGTTGCGTGCGACTAAGTAAGATACCCCCCATGGGTATTTCAAGAGGGCAGGCTTATGCCAAAGGACAAGGCAGCCACAGTTAATCGATTGCGCCGCATTGAAGGCCAAGTGCGCGGCGTGGCGCAGATGGTGGCCGATGATCGCTATTGCATTGACATTCTGCATCAAATTCAAGCCGTGCGGGCCGCGCTGGCCAAAGTTGAAAGCTCGGTTTTAAAAAGCCATGCCGCGTGCTGCGTGCGCGAGGCCATTGCCTCTGGCGATGCGGAAGAGCAGCGAACAAAATTTCATGAACTCATTGATTTGTTTGATGCTGTCCGCCGCTAACGTCCCGCGCGCCTGATAGAGGCGGCAGCACGCGGGCGCCAAGATGCAAAAAACCCGCCGGACATTTGGGCGTTTCGGCCCAGCGTCCCGCGGGTTTTTGTCTGTCTGGGAGAGGACCCCGGACTAAATGGTGCGGTCGAGAAGACTCGAACTTCCACGGGCTTTCGCCCACAACGACCTCAACGTTGCGCGTCTACCAGTTCCGCCACGACCGCACAATTTTCTGCCAATTTGCCGTGACACAAGGCTGTACCGGGCAAACAACAGGGCGCGCCTCTAGCAGAGGCTTAGGCTGGGGGCAATGGCTTTCGCCGATCTCAACCGGGCGCAGGCTTTTTCAGGTTTAGAAGCTGAGATTCAGCTCTTTTGCCCCGCGCGGCACATTCACCTCAGCGGAATTAAACTCCATTACGCTTTTGGCTTCAATGCTGCGCCGGGGGGGCGTGATCGTCCAGCCATAGACAATTTTGCCTTGGGCATCACGCAATTCGGCTCGAATATCCGGCACGGATTGATCATCGCTGGTGGGGTTTACGATCCGGCCCGACACCGCAAATAGCTCATTGCCGCTTTCCAAGATGCGGCGTTCAGGCCGACGCTGGACTTCGAGCAATAAGGGAACGGAGGCCCGACTGCCTTTTGCTTGCAAAAACGCCAACTGCTGCGGCAGGCCGACATAATAGAGGGCGCCAATCCCGCCAATCAGCAGCAAGGCCAAGATAACAGCTGCACTTGTCAGGCGCGCAGTTGGGTTGCGCCATAAACGACGCAGGCGGCCTTCGCGTGCTGGTGGTGCGGTGCTGGGGGATGCGGCTTGTGCTGTCGCACTGGCAAAATCTGCGCCTAAGGCGCTGTCCAGACGGGCTTGGCCAAGCGAGGGCATCGGCGGCAGCGGCGGCAATGGGGCCGCGCGTGGGTCGGGCGGGGGCAGCGGCAGTTCGGCCGCGGGTGCCGGTGGCGCTTCAGGCCCCGGCTGGAACCAGCTGTGCCGGCACGAGGCGCAGCGAACCTGACGGCCGGCGCCTGAGATCGCGGTATCTGGAACAAGATAACGCGTATGGCAGGCAGGACAGGACAGGATCATTGTGGAATTCAGCCCCTCAAACTGGCGTGTCGCTCGTCTCTAAGCACTGAAAGCCCCTATGTGGCAAGAGGCGCTGCGTGCAATCAAGGCTGGATCACGGCCAACGCCTGTTCTACAAACACAGATATTCTTCAGCTCGCAGGGTGTCGCTGGACGCATGACGCACATCATCCAGTTTGAAAATGTGGGCCTAAGATACGGGAATGCCTCGGAAACACTGTCCGACCTTAGTTTCTCGCTTCGCCGCGGGGGATTTTGTTTTCTCACAGGGTCGGCTGGTTGATCCTGTGGGTGTGTTGCGCAACCCGCCGCCCAGCGCGCAGGGGCTTCCCCCTATGGGCACACGCTGATGCGGTTTTCGATCCCCGATTTGCCGCCCGCCGAGGCGCAGCTTTTCCCCGAAGGGCGGATGGCGGGGCCTATGCCTTGGGTCATTGCGGTCATGATTTTTCTGACGGTGCTGGCCGCCGCCATGGGCCTTGCGCTGTCGCGGGCGGCTGCGGGCTTGGATGCGGATGTTGCCGGGCGGGTTACGCTGCAACTGGTAGAGGCCAATCCCATCCGCCGGGCCAAACAAGCCGATGCGCTGGAGCGCCATTTGGCGGGTCAAGCAGATGTCCGCTCTTTCCAGCGGGTAAGCGCGGCAGAGGTGACGGCGCTGCTAGAGCCATGGTTTGGCAAGGCGGGGCTTGATGCTGATCTGCCTGTGCCGTTGATGATTGATATGGTGTTGGATCCTGCCCAGCCCCAGGCCCTGCCGCGTTTGATGCAGGCCGTGGACGATTTGGCCCCCTCTGCCCGCGTAGAGCCGCATGGCCAATGGCTTGGCCCGCTGGTTGGGGTCATGCGCAGCATGGCGTGGCTATCGGGCCTGTTGGTTGTGCTGATGGCGGCTGCTTGTTGTGCCATCATTGTCTTGGCCGCGCGCAGTGCGCTCAACACCCATCGTGCCACGCTTGAGGTGATGCACTTATTGGGCGCCAGTGATGCGCAAATTGCCCGGCTGTTTCAGCGCCGCTTGGGGTTGGACGCGCTCTTTGGGGCCAGCCTTGGCTTTTTTGCTGGCTCTTTGGCAATTTTGCTTTTGGGTTATAGATTTACGGCCATGGGGTCAGAATTACTGGGATCATTGGGCTTGGGTGTCCTCGGCTGGCTGGCGTTGCTGGCTTTGCCTTTGGCAACGGCGCTGCTGGCGATGCTTGCGGCTCGCCTCACCGTGCTGGCGGCGCTAAGGCATATGCTATGATCCGTCGGCTTATCGCTTTGTCTTTCTTGCTCTGGTTTCTGGGGCTTATTGGGTTTGCCGTGTTTCTGCC
>RFZB01000093.1 GCA_009920915.1 Sphingomonadaceae bacterium
ATAATCTTTCGGACAACTCTGGCCTCGCGCAGGAATGCGTCCTATGCTAACAAAAAATTAATATATGTGATTTTTGGCAGCGTTTTCGCCACGGAGCTTAAAATGGCAGAGGCAACAAGCGACGCAATGTTACCGTTGATTGAGCGCGTGGGGGATAGGCTCCGCGCAGCACGCCTTTCTGCCGGGCTCAGCCTGCAGGATATTGCCGAAAAAACCCGGATCCCTTTGCGGCATTTAGAGGCGCTTGAGCGCAATGATTATGCTGCTTTGCCCTCCTTTACTTATGCCGCTGGCTTTGTCCGCGCCTTTGCGCGGGCGCTTGGCGCCGATGAAGTGAGCTTGGCACGCGATCTGCGCATTGAATTGGGCCGCGAAACGAACGCAATGGCCATGGCGCAAGCCGATGATATTGCAGATCCAGCACGCGTGCCGCCCCGGTGGCTGGTCATGACAACGGCAATTGTGCTGGTGCTGTTTGCCGGCGGCTATGCCCTATGGCGCTCGGCCGTGTTGACGCCTGATGCGCCTGTGGCTGCAACGCCCACTGCACCCAAAGCTATTGCCAAGCCAAAGCCTGTGGCCACACCCACTGCGCCTGCAGGGCCGGTTGTGCTGACGGCACGGCAGGATGTTTGGTTCCGCATTTATGACCGCACCAACAAGGTGTTGTTTGAAGGCACAAAAAAGGCGGGGGAAAGCTATACTGTGCCTGCCGATGCGGACACGCCAATGATCCGCCTTGGCGCGCCTGAAAATCTGGAGCTATCCATTGGCGGCGCCGCGATTGCGCCTTTGGGCCCACCTGCACGCACCGTGAAAGACGTGGTTTTGACTGCCGCTGCATTAACAGCCCCCAAAACCCCGCCGACAGGCCAGGCGCCAATGCCCCCAACCGAGCAAGGCACGACACCCGCACAGCCTTGATTGGCGAAGCGCTCTGGTCCACATAGTGCAGCATCAGCTTGTTAGAGGTTAATGTCGATGCGCCACGCCCTTGTGTCCTTTGTGCTTTTGTCTGCCGTTGCTGCAGCACCGCTTGCTGCGCAGGAAAAAATGACTGTCGAAGGCCGCGTCAACAAGCTGGAAAAGGAAATGAAGGCCGTCCAGCGCAAGGTGTTCCCCAGTGGCGCACCCATTCAACCTGACATCACCCCAGCGGCAGCCCCAGCGACGGCTGGCGCCCCAACATCAACGCCCTTGTCGGACTTGACCACACGCGTTGACGCGCTGGAAGGCCAGCTGCGCAGCCTGACGGGCCAAGTCGAACTTGATGGCAATCGGTTGCGCAAGCTGGAAGAGGCCTTGAAAGCCCTCGACACCCGGCTGAAGGCAGTTGAGCCGCAAACCGCACCCAGGCCAACAAGCGCCACATCGGGCGGCAGCGCATTGGCAGAGGCCCCAGCCCCCACGGCTGTCGATGCCCTTCCGCAAAATGTGGCCGCCCCGCGACCTGTGATAACAGAACCCGCCCCCATGGCCGCTGCGCCTGTCGCAACCGCGCCTATGGCTGCTGCACCGCGCCCACAGCCCGTGGCGCCCCCCATCGCTGCCCCGGCCCCACGGACAGCGGCTGCCCCCGTTGCTGCAGCGCCGGCAGATGCCGCCAGGCGCAAGGCGCTGGTAGATGCGGTTGAAGTGCCCGCAACTGGCGATGCCGTGGAAGATGCCTATAGCTATGCGTTCCGCCTGTGGCAGGCTGGCCTCTATCCAGAATCCCAAGCCAAGCTGAAAGAATTTGTTAGCAAAAATGCCCGTCACCGCCGGGCCAGCTATGCGCAGAATTTGCTGGGCCGGGCCTATCTGGATGAAGGCAAGCCCGCGCTGGCATCAGTTGCCTTTTATGAAAACTATACCAAAAACCCGCGGGGCGAACGGGCGTCGGAAAGCCTTTATTATCTTGGCGTTGCGCTGACGCGGCTGAAAAAGCTGCCCGATGCCTGCAAAGTCTATGACGAGTTTAACGACGTCTATGGCAGCTCTGCCTCGGCAGATTTGAAGAGCCGGGTCGCGCGGGGTCGTCTCGAAGCCCGGTGCATTTAAGCGCATCGACAGCGTCTGCGCCACATGCGGCGCTTGTCGCCCGCTTTCGGGAAGATCTGGCCCCGTTAATGCCCGATGGCGGATCGCTTGGCCTCGCTGTTTCTGGCGGGCCAGACAGCCTAGCCTTGCTGCTCTTGGCGCATGCTGCAGGCCTGCCCATTGCGGCTGCAACAGTCGATCACGGCTTGCGCCCTGAATCCCGGGCGGAGGCCGATTTTGTCGCTGACTTATGCGCCGAACGCGGGATTGCGCATGATGTTTTAACGCTGGCAGGGCCAGTGCAGGGCAATGTCTCTGCCTGGGCCCGAACCGCGCGTTATGCCGCCCTTGCCGACTGGCAGGCCCAGCATGGCCTCAATGCAATTGCCACCGCCCATCATGCGGATGACCAATTGGAAACGCTGTTAATGCGCCTGAACCGGGGGGCTGGCGTCAGCGGCCTTGCCGGCATTCGGCCCCGCCAAGGCCAGATCATCCGGCCCTTATTGGGGTGGCGCAAGGCAGAGTTGGAGGCGCTGGTCGCACACGCCGGCATCACACCCGTGCATGACCCCAGCAATGACGACAGCCGATTTGATCGCGCACGGCTGCGGCAGGCGCTGATTGGGGCAGATTGGCTGAATGCCACAGCAGCCAGCCAATCGGCACGCGCGCTGCAAAGTGCCGAAGCAGCGCTCAATTGGGCGTGCGAGACGCTGTTTGCAACACGGGGTGTGCGCGGAACCCCGGGCCATTTGCAAATCGATGCACGGGATGTGCCGTTTGACTTGCAGCGTCGGATGATGTGGCTGTGTTTGCAGGAAATTAACCCCCAAGCCGCGCCGCGGGATGATGAAGTTATTCGGCTGGTCCAGCGGCTGAACGCGGGCGAGACAGCCACCTTGGCAGGGGTGAAATGCCGTGGCGGGGCGAATTGGACCTTCTCAGCCGCGCCACCACCGCGCAAAAACTGAAGAAATTCATGATTCGCAACATTGTCATTAAGCAATCGGCGCCTATCTTGGGTGCTGAAAGGCAGATTTGACTATGGACGACCAAAAGGGCCCCAACATGTCCCCCTGGATGCGGAGCCTCGCCATCTGGGTGGCAATTCTTGCAGCGCTTGCATTATTTGTCTCGATTTTTGAGGGACGTGGCAGCAGCGGCAATGGCCAAACCATTGCCTATTCCGACTTTGTGTCGCGCGTGGAGCAAGGCTCCGTCAAATCTGTTGTCCAATCGGGCGATACCATTACTGGCACGCTGAAAAGCGGCGAGGAATTTAAGACCTTTGCCGTTCCCGATCCGCAATTTGCGCAGCGCATGATTGCTGCCAATGTTGAATTTACGGGCCAGCCTGAGGAAAGCCCGTCTTTCCTGCAATTCCTGCTCTATCAGTCGCTGCCAATCCTCTTATTCTTGGGGCTTGGCTATTTGGTGATGCGCCAAATGCAAAAAGGCGCAGGCTCTGGCGCCATGGGCTTTGGCAAGAGCCGCGCCAAGATGCTGACGGAAAAGCAAGGCCGCGTCACCTTTGATGATGTGGCCGGCATTGATGAAGCCCGTGAGGAGCTTCAGGAAATTGTCGACTTTTTGAAAGACCCGGGCAAGTTCTCAAAGCTGGGTGGCAAAATCCCCAAGGGCGCTTTGCTGGTTGGGTCTCCGGGCACGGGTAAGACGTTGCTCGCCCGCGCTATTGCGGGTGAAGCCAATGTTCCCTTCTTCACCATTTCAGGCTCGGACTTTGTCGAAATGTTTGTCGGCGTGGGCGCAAGCCGCGTGCGCGATATGTTTGAACAGGCGAAAAAATCTGCCCCCTGCATTGTCTTTATCGACGAAATTGACGCCGTGGGCCGTCACCGTGGCGCGGGCCTTGGCAATGGCAATGACGAGCGTGAACAAACGCTCAACCAGCTGCTTGTTGAGATGGACGGCTTTGAAGCCAATGAAGGCATCATCATCATTGCCGCCACCAACCGCCCCGATGTGCTGGACCCAGCCTTGCTGCGTCCCGGCCGCTTTGACCGGCAGGTTGTCGTGCCGCGCCCCGATATTGAGGGCCGTGAAAAGATTTTGTCCGTCCATATGAAAAAGGTGCCGCTGGCCCCCGATGTCGACGCGCGCGTCATTGCCCGCGGCACGCCGGGCTTTTCAGGTGCCGATTTGGCCAATCTGGTCAATGAAGCCGCACTGATGGCCGCCCGCAAGGGCAAGCGCCTTGTTGCCATGGCTGAATTTGAAGAGGCCAAGGACAAGGTGATGATGGGCACTGAGCGCAAGTCCATGGTGATGACTGAGGATGAAAAGCGCATGACCGCCTATCACGAAGCCGGCCATGCGATTGTCTCGATCCACGAGCCTGCCTCTGACCCCATTCACAAGGCCACCATCATCCCGCGCGGCCGCGCCTTAGGCATGGTGATGCGCCTGCCTGAGCGGGATAATTACAGCTATCACCGCGACAAAATGTACGCCAACCTGTCCGTCGCAATGGGCGGGCGCGTGGCGGAAGAACTGATCTTTGGCTATGACAAAGTGTCTTCGGGTGCCTCGTCAGACATTCAATATGCCACCAATCTTGCACGTGACATGGTGACGCGCTGGGGGATGTCGGATGTGCTTGGGCCGCTGCAATATGCCGAGGCCGATGAAGAAGTCTTCTTGGGCTATTCCATGAACCGCAGCCGCCAAATGTCGAACGAAACGGCCGTGATGATTGATCAAGAGATTAAGCGGATTGTGGAAGGCGGCCATAGCAAGGCAACCAAGCTGCTGAAAAAGCATATTAAGCAGTTGCACGCCTTGGCAGAGGCGCTGCTAGAATATGAGACGCTGTCGGGCGATGAAATTAAGGCGCTGTTGGACGATGGCACCAAGCCCGACCGATCTGGCACGGGACGACCCCAGGCAGTGACGCTGCGTCCGGGTGGCACCTCGATCCCCAAAACGCGCCGTAAGTCGACCAATATTGGTGGGCCTGCTGCAGAAGGGGCATAGGCCCATTTTGCCGACGCTTTATTGCGATGAATCCGGAGGTGTGGGCCGCGGCGTTATGACGCTTGCGGCCCTTCTCATTGCGCCGGAAGACGCCGCGCATATCCTCAACCGCTTTCGTGCCGTCACGGGCTATCATGGCGAAGTAAAGGGCAGCCGCATCGCCTTGGGGGAACGCGGGTTTCTGATTGAGATGCTGGCCCAATCCAGTGCGCACGCTGTGGTCACGCTGGCGCTCTCAGCAACTCAGCCCCAGCCCGGGGAAGATAAGGGCCTGCATGATGTGCACGTCTATGCTGCGCTGCTTGAAACGGCCGTGTCCACTATGCTGCCTCTGATGGATGACTGCCGAACGGTCTTAATTGATGATGGCCGCTATGGCGATGCAACGCTGGCGCTGATCCGCGATGATGTGCGCACGCTGATTGGCCCGTGCGGCTCGGCAGAGTTGCAAATGAGCCACCATGCCGATGGGCTGCAATTGGCGGATGTGATTGCCAATAGCTTCTTCACACGGGCGCTGCCCGGCGATCGACAAGCGCATATGGCCGCCCTTGTTCAACCCCTGATGGCGCGCGGCCAAATTCAGATGCAGATTTTAACTGCTGAGGCCCAGCGCGAGTATGAACCCCGCAAACAGCAAAAGCGCGGTGACCGAAAAGCTGACCAATAACACGGTTCGCAACGCCGCCCCGCCCCGGCCAATCGCATACGCCCCGCGCAACTGGCGATACATATGAAAGGGCGGATAGAGCACCAGCGCAAATGCGCCGAGTGTTTCCAATGCAGGCACCTGAATGGCCAGCACACACGCCGTCATCAGCAAGGTCATAAATGAGATGGAATAGGTAACGAATACCGCATGATCGAACAGATATAAGTCGCGCCGCCAGAAAAAGAGCAGCCACAAAAACGGCACGGAAATCGGGATGAGTGCCCAGGAAAATTTATAGGCGCTTGATTGGACTTTGTAGAGCGTCAGCTGCGGGTTTTCGAGCCCATGCCGGACCAAATCATTCAAGGGCTTGATGCCCAGATCAACTGTCAGCCGATCGACCTGAATGGCCTCTGTGCCAAAGGTGCTGGCCGCGCCTTGCAGAAACTTAGCCCCCAGCGTCACACTGCGAATATCTTCATCAATTTGGGCGGTTGGCTGGCCAGATTTGACAGCTTCGGCCCGTTTGGCCTGCAGGCGCGCCAATTCAATTTCCGCCCGGCGCTGCTGCAACAGCAACTGCCGGTCGGCAACCAACCGGGGCGACGTTTGCGGCTGGACGAATGCGGGCTGCTGCATCAACTGCCGCGTGCGATTAAGTTCAGCGTCCAGCCATGGCTGGGGACGAGTGCCCTGAGCCGCCTTTTCGGCCTCAAGCGCTTTCAAGGTCTGTGCCAAAGTTGTTTGATCGGCGGCCAGCGTCTGGCTGGCTTCAGCGGCAGACAAAGGCTGGGTTATGGTGCGCGAAGTGGGCCCCGCCCAGCCAAAAATGGCGACCATCAAAAAGACGCTGAACAGGAAGAGCGCAAAGGGCGACACAAATTTTGCCCGCTCGCCATGGACATAGCGGCGCGTTAATTCCCCCGGCTTCCAGACAAGCAGCGGCAGCGTCCGCCAAATCTTGCCATCAAAATGAAAAACGCCATGCAGCAGATCATGCCCAAAGGCGGCCAAGGTCCGGTGGACATGCGCCTTTTGCCCGCATTGGTTGCAATAGGCGCCGGCGAGCACCGCCCCACAATTGCGGCACGCCCCGCCCTCTGCTGCCAGACTGGCCTTGCCTGATTGTGGCTCAACTGCGCGCGCCAGCAGCGCCCCTGTGGCGACAGTGCCCAATGCGTCCATATCACTGCTCATCCGCGTAATATTGCAGCGCGCATGGGGCTTGTCACTGGTTTTGCGTTTTTCCGGGCTCTTTGCTACCCCGCAAAAATGCCTGATTTCCTGCCGCCCGACCAACTTATTGCCAAAATGGGACAGCGCGCCCGCGTCGCGGCAGCCGCGCTCGCCTTATCCCCCACGACGCAAAAGGCACAGGCGCTTAAAGCCGCAGCAGCCCAATTGCGTGCCGATGCCGCAAAAATTTTGGCGGCCAATGCGCAAGATATGTCCGCCGGGGCGGCAATGGGCCTTTCGGCGGCGATGCTGGATCGACTGAAACTGGATGAAGGCCGGATTGAGGCCATTGCAGCGGGTGTCGACGCCGTCGCCCAGCTGCCCGACCCTGTTGGCCAAATCATTGACGAAACACAGCGCCCCAATGGCCTTAAAATGTCCCGCGTCCGCGTGCCCTTGGGCGTGATTGGCATTATTTATGAAAGCCGGCCCAATGTGACTGCCGATGCGGCGGCGCTTTGCCTCGCCTCGGGCAATGCCGCGGTGCTGCGCGGCGGCAGCGAGGCCGTGGAGAGCAACCGGGCGATTTTTGCTGCCTTTCACACTGGGCTGAAAGCCGCTGGGTTGCCCGAGGATGCCGTCCAGCTGGTCCCCACGCAAGATCGGGCCGCCGTGGGGGCGATGCTGGCCGCGCATGGCCTGATTGACATCATCATCCCGCGTGGCGGCAAGGCCTTAGTCGCCCGTGTGCAGCAAGAGGCGCGTGTGCCCGTGCTCGCGCATTTGGATGGCATCAACCACAGCTATGTCGACAAAGCCGCAGACGCCGACAAAGCGACCAAGATTGTGGCCAATGCCAAAATGCGCCGCAC
>RFZB01000094.1 GCA_009920915.1 Sphingomonadaceae bacterium
CTGGTGGTGGATCGATCCCGTGGCCGCCATCCTGATCGCGATCGTGCTCGGCGCGATGGGGGTGCGCCTGGTGTGGCGCAGCTTCGACAACCTCATGGACAAGCGCGATGACCGGGACCAGCAGGCGCTCGAGCGGCTGCTCGCGTCGCATATGGGTCCTGGCGGGGAGGCACCCCGCATCTGCTCGTTCCACAAGGTGCGTTCGCGGCACGACGGGCGCGAGCACTGGATCGACATGCACGTGCGCCTGCCCGCGTGGATGAGCGTGCGCGACAGCCACGACGCGGCATCGATCCTCGACAATGCTGTGACGGCCTATGCCGATTGCGGCAGTGCGCAGGTCATGCTGGCAGGCCATGCCGACAAATCGGGTCAGCCCAAATATAATCTGGGCCTGTCTGAGCGTCGCAACGCATCGGTCCGCGCCTATCTGGAAGGCAAGGGCATTCCGTCGGGCATCATCTCGACTCAGGCCTTTGGCGAAAGCGCACCGCGTGTCGACACGGCCGATGGCGTGCGTGAACTGCAGAACCGTCGCGTGGAAATCACCTACGGGCCAGGTTCAGGCCAGTAAGCCGATTGACACAGATATGTGTCAAAGAATTGAGGGGTCAGTCAGTCGACTGGCCCCTTTTTTCATATTAACCGAAAATTTCCTTATGATGCGCAATGCATAAAAACTGCTGTCTTCCAATGCAGATATACTGGGTGGCTGAATGAAAATCACGATGATTGGCGCAGGCTATGTTGGCCTTGTATCGGGTGCCTGCTTTGCAGATTTTGGTCATGACGTGACTTGCGTTGATTTAGACCAGCGTAAGATTGATGCCCTGCTGGCGGGCATTATGCCGATTTATGAGCCCGGCTTGGCCGACCTTGTTGCTGCAAATGTCAATGCAGGCCACCTGAGTTTCACAACTGATTTAAAGGCCGGCGTGGCCGGGGCGGACGCGGTGTTCATTGCCGTTGGCACGCCATCGCGCCGCGGCGATGGCCATGCCGATTTAAGCTATGTCTATGCACCGGCGATGAGGTGGAGCGCATTTTGCGCGAAGCTGCCCCTGAGGCCCAAATTGCCGTTGTGTCCAACCCCGAATTCCTGCGCGAGGGAGCCGCCATTCATGACTTTAAGCGGCCGGACCGGATTGTCATTGGCACGTCTGACGATTGGGCACGCGCCGTGATGCAAGAAGTTTACCGCCCGCTCTATCTTAATCAGGCGCCGCTTGTGTTTACGGCCCGCCGGACAGCCGAGCTGATCAAATATGCGGCCAATGCCTTTTTGGCGACCAAGATTACCTTCATCAACGAGATGGCTGATTTGTGCGAAGCCGTGGGGGCCGATGTGCAAGACGTGGCCCGCGGCATTGGTCTCGACAACCGGATTGGCAGCAAGTTCTTGCATGCCGGGCCGGGCTATGGCGGATCCTGCTTTCCCAAAGATACGCTGGCTTTGTTAAAGACAGCCGAAGACCATGATGTGCCCTGCCGCATTGTCGAAGCCGTGGTGCAAGTGAATGACAGCCGCAAACGCGCCATGGGCCGTAAAATCATTCAGGCCATGGGCAATCATGTCCGCGGCAAAACCGTGGGACTGTTGGGCGTGACCTTTAAGCCCAATACCGATGATATGCGCGATGCACCCTCGCTTGCCATTGTGCAGGCGCTGCAAGACGCGGGCGTGAAGGTCGTGGCCTATGATCCCGAAGGCATGGAAGCTGCCAAGCCGCTGATGCCCGGCGTTGAATTTCGGTCTGACCCATATGCTGTTGCCGATGGCGCCGATGCGCTGGCGCTGGTGACGGAATGGAATGCGTTTCGTGCGCTCGACCTTGGCCGAATTGCCAGCGTCATGCGCGCACCCGTGTTGGTTGATTTGCGCAACATCTATCAGCCCGAAGAGGTCCGCCGCCAAGGCTTTCACTATAGCTCAGTTGGGCGGCCCTAAGGGGTTTCTAAAGGCCGCGATAGGCGCGTAACCAAGCCACAAAGTCTGGAATGCCAACATCAATCGGCGTCGTTGGCGCAAAGCCAAGGTCTGCCGTAGACGCGCGAATATCGGCAAAGGTTTCCAACACATCACCCGGCTGGAGCGGTTGATAATCCACCTCAGCCCGGCGGCCACAGGCAGATTCAATCAGGCTGATAACACGGGTCAATTCCTCTGCCTGATGATTGCCAAGGTTCAAGATGCGATGCGGCGCCATGCTGCCGCCTGATTTTTCCAAACCATCATCGACCACGGGGCGATGAATGGCCGCGACTATGCCCGCCACAACATCGTCAATATGCGTAAAGTCCCGCCGCATCTGGCCTTGATTGTAAACCGTGATGGGCTGTCCGCTCAGGATCTTTTCAGCAAAAATCCACATGGCCATATCGGGCCGTCCCCAGCGCCCATAGACTGTGAAAAAGCGTAAGCCCGTCAGGGGAATGCGATAGAGATGGGCATAGCTTTCGCTCATCAATTCATTGGCTTTTTTGGTGGCTGCATAGAGCGAGATGGGATGATCAACTCGATCACTGACGCGCAACGGCAGAGTCTGCGCATTGCCATAGACTGAAGAGGACGAGGCATAGACCATCTGCCGCACACCCCGCAGACGCGCCAGCTCGAGAAGATTGAGATGGCCGACCAAATTTGACTGGGCATACGCTGTTGGATTGATAAGCGAATAGCGCACGCCCGCCTGCGCGCCCAAATGGACAATTGTGTCGATCTCGACCGTGCGGAGCGCATCATTGAGCGCATGCGGATCTGCAAAGTCGACTTGGTGAAACACAAAATTGGGATGGGCAATATCCGCCAGCCGATCACGCTTAAGCTGAACGTCATAATAATCGTTCAAATTATCAAGGCCAACAACATGATGGCCGTGCGCCAGCAACTGCCGAGCGACATGAGCGCCAATAAACCCTGCCGCGCCAGTAATGATGATTGCCATATATGCCTCCTGGCTGAACTTTGCGCCGCTTTAACCCGCGTAAACCATAGACCGTCTTGAGCTTACACAAAATCCGGACAATGCAGGCCTAACCAACTCTTATTAACGGAGTCTGATATGCGTCGATTAACGTCCCTTGCCCTCCTGCTGCCCATGAGCCTTGCAGCCTGTGTGGCGCCCATGCAGTCTGGGATGACCGGCAGCGGCGCAATTGCGGATTTGCTGGATGCCAATGGCCGTCCATCTGGCCGCGCCATCATCACCCAATCAGCAGACGGACTGTGGATTGATGTCACCGCAACAGGCATCACGCCGGGCGACCATGGCCTACATGTCCATGCCGTGGGCCAATGCACGGCACCCGAGTTTACCAGTGCAGGGCCGCACTGGAACCCCGGCGGGCACCAACATGGCCGGAAAAATCCCCAAGGAACCCATGCAGGTGACGCCCCGAATTTGCGTGCGGACGCCACGGGCAAAGGCCGGCTGAAAAGCTGGTTGGGCGCTGGCACAATTGCCAATGGGCCAATGGCCTTGCTCGATGCCGATGGCGCTGCTGTTGTGGTTCATGCCGACCCAGATGATGAGATGACCGACCCCACGGGGAAAAGTGGTAAGCGCATTTTATGCGGCGTGTTGCGGGCGCGCTAAACCGCCTCACCCGCAGCACGTGCCCGATCAATCAAGCTGGTTTCCAACGCTGGCACACGCCGCAGCGCAATAACCATGGCAATGAGGATCAGCGGCATAACCGCCAGCGTGCCCATCAGGGCAAAGCGCAAATCGGCTGTCACATCGCTGACCAATCCGACCAGATAGGGCCCAAGGCCCAGGCCCAATATCGTTGTGCCTAAGAAGAACACGGCTGTTGCCGTGCCCCGCATCCGTGGCAAGACAAGGTCTTGAATGGTGGCCGCACATGGCCCCAGCCACATGATGTGAATGAAGATGTTAATGCCTGCAAAAGCGTAAAAGGCCGACAAGCTGTCCACCGAATAGCTGGCATAAATGGTGACGGCTGAGCCCAAAGCCGCAATGATCATCACCAAGACGCGACCACCGGGATGGCGCTTGCGCAGCCAATCACCAAAGACGCCGCCAAAGCTGGCCCCCAGCCCGCCACCAATGGCAGTAATCAACCCCAGCGTCAGACCGCTTTCAGCGCCCACGCCAAAGCTTTGTTTGGCATAGAGGAAAATGAAGGGCGACAGGCCATAGCTGATATAGGACATGAGGCCGCCCGCAATGGTCAGCCCGATAAAGCCGGGATTGGCCATGAGCGCATAGCTGACACGATCCCTGAGGCGGATCGTCTGTATCCAGCTGCCCACACAATAAATGCCAACGGCCAGCGCCACCCACTGGACCATATTGGTTGTGATGGCCAAGCTGCCAATCTGCCCCACAACAGCCCGCTTGGCCGGCGCCAACAGACCATCGGTAAAGCTGATGACCAGCGCAGTGCCGACGACCAGCGCCAAGAACAAGGCAATGTTGCGCGTCAATGTGGCCCGGCCCGTTTCAAGCCGGGCAAAGCCGCGCCAATTCCAGGGTGGCAACATGGCGGCAAATTCTGCCATGACCGCACGCATGGGGTTGGGCAGGCCCGGCGTGGGCATGCCATCAATGGCGCCACGCACCGGCTCGCGCACAGTAAACCACATAAGAATGGCCAGAATAATGCCCGGAATACCAAAGGCCAGATAAGTCGCCTGCCAGCCAGCAAGGCCCAAAGGCGCAGTTTCAGCCGTGTAATTGGCTTCCCAATATTTGATGACCTCACCTCCGAAAATCAGCGAGGCACCGCTGCCAATATAAATGCCAGCAGAATAGAGCGCGAGCACAGTCGCGCGGACCGATTTTGGAAAATAATCCTGCAACAGCGAATAAGAGGCAGGCGAGGCGCTGGCCTCCCCCACGCCCACGCCAATGCGCGCCGAGCCCAATTGACCAAACGTCGATGTGAAACCGGAAATCGCGGTCATGAACGACCAAAAGCCGAGCCCAATTGAAATGGTGCGCACGCGGTTCCAGCCATCGGCCAATTTGGCGAGCGGCAGGCCGAAAACAGCATAAAACAGCGCAAAGGCCGTGCCAAATAACAGCCCAATCTGCGCATCAGAAACACCCATATCCGCCTTGAGATAAGGCGCGATGATGGTGACCACCTGACGATCCAAGAAATTGAAAGCATAGATGATCATCAGCAGGACAAGAACATAAGTTCGATATGCTTTGCCTGCGACCTGTTCCCCAGCCATGCGCACTCCTCATCTTTGGGGTATTGCGTGCCCCTGAACGCGCAAGATTACAGACAAGCCGTCACTTTCAAAGAGAAAAGCGCAGCAATTTTACCAAGCGCCTGCGCTTTACCCATTTGGAAACTTGTGGCCGCAGATAATTGACTGGGGCTTTGTCGTGTTTTGCTTGAAATTCCCTCGGGAACCACGATATTTTAGACATACGGCTATTCCGCCGGCATAATTTTGGAGAGTCCTTCGATGGCTAACTGGTCTGATCCCCGCATGGTAGGCACCGCGCCGACCGTGGATCTCGGCACGCGCAGTGCCGCGTTTGACGCGGGCCTGCGGTCCTACATGCTGTCCGTTTACAATTACATGGCCTCAGGCGTGCTGCTGACGGGCATTGTTGCGCTGTTGTTTGCGTCTTCGGGCGCGGCACAGAGCATCATGTTCGGCCCCGGCTTGCTGAAATGGGCCATCATCCTGTCGCCGCTTGCGTTCATTCTTGTGATGAACTTCGGCTTGAACCGTATGTCCACCTTTGGCTTGCAGGCAAGCTTTTGGGGATTTGCAACGGCCATGGGCCTATCCATGTCGACGATTTTCCTCGTCTACACGGGCGCCTCAATTGCACAGACCTTCTTTGCAACGGCAGCCGCCTTTTTGGGCCTGAGCCTGTATGGCTATACCACGAAAAAGGATCTGTCGGGCTTTGGCACCTTTTTGATTATGGGTGTCGTCGGCCTGTTGGTCGCCTCGATTGTGAACATTTTCTTGCAGTCGGGCACCATGCAGCTGGTCATTAGTGCCATTGGCGTTCTCGTGTTTGCGGGCCTGACTGCCTATGACACACAGCGGATCAAATCGATGTACGCCTATGTGGCGGGCACCGACATGATTGGCAAAACGGCAATCATGGGCGCCTTGTCGCTCTATCTCGACTTTGTGAACATGTTCCAGTTCCTGCTGAGCTTCATGGGCCAGCGCGACTAAGGTTCTGACCTAAAAAGATAAGAAGGCCCGGGGCGCTGCCTCGGGCCTTTTTCTTTGTGCGGCACCCTTTTTTTGCGCCCGCCGCTTCCTATTTCTGCCGCTGAGGGGAGGGATTGCAACAGGAGTAGAGTATGATGTCCGCAATCCTTTCAACATTGGGGCTGATGATGGCCAGCGCTGCATCAGGCCATGGCGCGCATGGGGCCGCCAAGGCGAATTGCCCGGTCGCCACACCGGCCGCTGTCGAAGCACAATTTGCCCGCTTTAATGAAGCGTGGGCCACCAAAGACCCGGCAAAGGTGACCAGCCTGTTCACCAAGGATGCGGTCCTGCTTGCCACCGTGTCCAACACACCGCGCACCAACCCGGCAGCCATTAACGACTATTTCGTCGGCTTTTTGAAAAGCAGCCCGGTTGGAACCATCAACAGCAGCACAGTCAAAATTGATTGTCACAGCGCGGCCCGGCTGGGCACTTGGACGGTCACCCTGACAGACCCTGCAACGGGCGCCAAGCGCGATGTAAAGGCGGGCTATTCCTTCATCTATCGCTATGTCGATGGGGATTGGAAGATTGACCATCTCCACAGCTCAGCCATGCCAGAGCCGACCAACTAAATGCTGTGAACTGGGGAAAGGGGTGGCTAGGCCGCCCCTTTTTTCGAAAGCGATTATCGCAGCGTCTTGGCAAAAAGCTTTAGCGTCCGATCCCAAGCCACGCGCGCCGCCGCCTCATTATACCGCGCCACCGCCGTGTCATTGTGAAAGGCGTGTTCCGTCCCCGGATAGTCAAAGCGCTCAACAGAAGTGCCAGCCGACTTTAGGCCCTGCACCCAGGCATCGGCCGTGCCATTTACGCGCGGATCATTGCCCGCATAATGAAGCTGGAGCCGTGCCTTGACGCGCGCGGCCAGAGCGGGGTCAGGCGCGGGGCCATAAAAGGCCGAGCCCGCAGCCAAATCGTCCCCCGCGGCGACAGCCAGCCGATTGACCATCGCGCCCCCCCAGCAAAAGCCAACCACGCCCACACGACCATTGCTGCCGGGATAGGTTTTCAACGCCCGAATGGCGGCGGCACCATCCGCCACCGTGGCCGGCAAATCCAATTTGCCAATCATGCTGCGGGCTGCGTCTTCATCCCCCGGCTCGGGATAGGGCCCGATGCCCAGCAGGCCGTTCTCGGAGTGCAGCACCACATGCATGCCCTCCGGGATGAAATTGGCTACCTGCGTGGGGATGCCGATGCCAAGGTTGACGTAGAAGCCGTCTCTAAGCTCCTGCGCCACTCGTCTGGCGATGTACTCTTTTCTCGATGCGCTTTTCATAGCGGTCTCCCTTGACCACGATGTCGACAAAGATACCAGGGGTGGCGATGTGATCGCCGTCG
>RFZB01000095.1 GCA_009920915.1 Sphingomonadaceae bacterium
GTTGTCCATATGCTGGAAGGCGTGGTCCAACGCGGCACGGCTGTGCAGCTGCGCGATATGAACCGCCCGCTGTTTGGCAAAACAGGCACGACCAGTGGCCCGACCAATGTCTGGTTTGTGGGCGGATCACCCGATTTGATTGCCGGTCTGTATATGGGGTTTGACCAGCCCCGCAATATGGGCGGCTATGTGCAGGGCAGCACTGTTGCCGTGCCCATTTTCAAATCCTTTGCCACGCGCGCAATGGCCGATATGCCCATTGTGCCGTTCCGCGCGCCCCCGGGCATTCGCATGATTCGGATTGAGCGGATGTCGGGCAAGCGGGTTTATGGCGCGTGGCCAACGGACGATCCAAAGTCCCCCGTGATTTGGGAAGCCTTTAAGCCGGAAAGCGAACCACGGCGCACCATTCGCCGCGATGAGCTGGAAGATCAGAAAAAGGCGGCCGATAAGGCTGTTGCTGGCGATGCGGCGCAAAAGAGCCTGCGTCGTGATAGTGATTTCTTGCAAAGGGAGGGCGGGATTTACTAACCCCGCTGTTCCGCTACCCTCAATCTTAGCGTTTATTGGAGAACTGAAATGCGCGCTGAAGCGCAGTCCCATGTCGATCAGATCAATCAGGCCGTCGCCTTGTTGCGGCGCTTTTTGGATTGGGATCGCGCCCTCAAGCGGCTGGAAGAGCTGAACGCCAAGGTCGAAGACCAAGCCTTGTGGAACGACCCCAAGGCGGCGCAAGACGTGATGCGCGAACGGCGTCGGCTGGACGATGCCATTAACGCCACACGCGCCATTGAGCGTGAACGTGATGATACGGTTGAGCTGCTGGAAATGGCCGAAGCCGAAGGCGATGAGGCCTTGGCGGATGAGGCCGTGCTGAGCCTGGGCGATCTGGCCGAGCGTGCGGAAAAGGACAAAGTGGCCGCCCTATTGGCGGGCGAAGCCGACGCCAATGACACCTATATTGAAATCAACGCAGGGGCCGGCGGAACCGAAAGCCAAGATTGGGCCGAAATGCTGCAACGCATGTACACCCGCTGGGGCGAACGCCACCGGATGAAGGTGGAATTGGTGGATTATCACGCGGGCGAACAGGCGGGCATCAAATCAGCCACGCTGTTGATTAAAGGCGAAAACGCCTATGGCTATGCCAAGACCGAAAGCGGCGTCCACCGCTTAGTGCGCATCAGCCCCTATGATTCCAACGCCCGGCGGCACACCAGCTTTTCCAGCGTCTGGGTTTACCCCGTGGTCGATGATAATATTGATATTGAGGTCAATGAGGGCGATTTGCGGATTGATACCTATCGCGCCTCAGGCGCGGGGGGCCAGCACGTGAACACCACGGATTCCGCTGTGCGCATCACGCACTTGCCCACCGGCATTGTGGTTGCCTGCCAAAACCAGCGCAGCCAGCATAAAAACCGGGCAGAAGCGATGAAGCAGTTAAAGGCGCGTCTGTACGAAGCTGAATTGCAACGCCGCGAAGCCGAGGCCAGCGCCGTCAACGCCACCAAGACGGACATTGGCTGGGGCCACCAAATTCGATCTTATGTTCTCCAGCCTTATCAGCTGGTGAAGGATCTGCGCACCGGAGTGACATCAACCGCGCCGGGCGATGTGCTGGATGGCGATTTGGATAAATTCATGGCTGCCGCGCTGTCACAGCGCGTGACAGGCGAAAAGGTGGTTGTTGAGGATATTGATTAAGCTCAGCCCTGCCCGCCATGCGCGTCTGGCCCGCAACCTGTTGCTGGCCGCCGCCTGTGGTGTGGCAGGCTGTTCGCCCGCACCAAAACAGGCAGAGGCGCAATTCCCCGCAGCAGACCGCCCGGTTGCCCAGATTATCTCTGACCGATGGTCCACCGAGGAAAGCCGTGACCGGCTGGACGAGGCAGAGCGGATTATGGACTTGGCGGATATTCAGCCGGGCATGACCGTGGCGGATATTGGCGCGGGCGAAGGTTATTACACCATCCGTTTGTCTGAGCGCGTGGGGCCCAAAGGCCGCGTGCTGGCGCAAGACATTATGCCCGCCGTACGGGACAAACTGGCGGAACGCGTGAACCGAGAACGGCTCGACAATGTCAGCGTCCGTCTGGGCGCGCCACAAGATCCGCGCCTGCCGCCTGCCAGTTTTGATCGGGTGCTAATGGTCCATATGTATCACGAAATTGCGGCCCCCTATCAATTTCTCTGGAACCTCCACCCCGCCTTAAAACCGGGCGGCCGCGTCATCATTGTGGATGCAGACCGGCCAACAGAAAAACATGGCACGCCGCCGCTTTTGCTCCAGTGTGAGCTGGCAGCTATTGGCTATAATTTGGTCCGGTTTGAACGTGCCGCCTTTGCCGGGGGCTATTATGCCGCCTTTGAGGTGAAGGCCCCGCGCCCCGCGCCCGCAGATATCAAGCCCTGTTCCCGCGCCATCAGCCGCTAAACCCTGTTATAACAGGCCCAAATCTCGAAAACTGATCCGCTCATCCCCGGCCAGAATAATATGGTCGGCCAGACGCACGTCCAAGGGCCGCAGCATCGCGCACAGTGCCTGGGTTGCCTCTCGGTCCGTCGCACTGGGGCGGGGATCGCCACTTGGATGGTTATGCGCCACCACAAGGGCATGGGGATTTTTATCCAGCACATCGCGCAAAATATCTTTCAGAGGCAGGACAACATCCCCCTGCCGACCATCGGTGCAAATGCGGATGCCCAGCGTTTCCGCCTGCGCATCCAAATAAGCAATGGCCACCAGTTCCTGATCTTGCCCCCGCAGCCTGATTTCCAATTCTGGTGCCCAAGGGTCGCGGGCACGCTCTGACCCTGAGAGGGGTTTTGTTTCCATGCGTCATGGGGTGCCGCAAAGCGCGCAGGGTCGCTAGCCTAATTCTACCCATTTCCAAGTTAATTCTCTCGAAAATGGAGTGCGGACGCGATTTTCAATTGCGCGCCGCCAAAGCCTCGCCATAAGCATTCAACAATGCGCGCTTATCACGACCTCATGCACCGCATTCTCGACCAAGGTGTCGAACAAATGGACCGGACGGGAACCGGCACGCTGAGCGTGTTTGGTCACCAGATGCGGTTTGACCTGTCGGAAGGCTTTCCCCTCGTCACGACAAAGAAGCTGCATTTGCGCTCGATCATCTATGAGCTTTTGTGGTTTTTAAACGGCGATACCAATGTCCGCTGGCTGCAAGACAATAAAGTCAGCATCTGGGACGAATGGGCTGATGAAAAGGGCGATCTCGGCCCAGTCTATGGCAAGCAATGGCGCCGTTGGGAAACTGCCAATGGCGAGACGATCGACCAAATTGCTGAGCTGGTGCAGCAGTTAAAAACCAACCCCGCCTCGCGCCGCCAAATCATTACGGCCTGGAACCCGGGCGAAATCGGGCAAATGGCACTCGCCCCTTGCCATTGCCTGTTCCAGACATGGGTCGGCAATGGAAAGCTCTCTTTGCAGCTTTACCAGCGCAGTGCCGATGTGTTTTTGGGTGTCCCCTTCAACATCGCCTCCTACGCGCTGCTCACCCATATGCTGGCGCAGCAAGCGGGATTAGAGGTGGGGGAGTTTATCTGGACGGGTGGCGACTGCCATTTGTACCTGAACCATCTGGACCAAGCCAAAACGCAATTGGCGCGCGAGCATAAGCCGCTCCCCACACTCAGAATCTTACGCAAGCCCGATGCGATTGATGGCTATGCCTATGAGGATTTTGTGATTGAGGGCTATGAGGCGCACCCACATATTTCAGCCCCGGTGGCGGTATGAACCATCCCGAGGTTGTCCTGATTGTCGCGCGAGCCGATAATGGCGTGATTGGGGTGGACGGCAAATTGCCGTGGCACCTGCCCGCAGACTTGCGGCGCTTTAAACAACTGACATTGGGCGCGCCGATGATTATGGGGCGCAAAACCTTTGATAGCCTGCCCGGCCTCTTGCCTGACCGCCGGCATATTGTGCTGACCCGCAATGCCGATTGGGCTGAGGATGGCGCAGAGACCGCCACCAGCGTGGACGATGCGATGCGCCTGGCCAATGCCCCGCACGTCTCGATCATTGGGGGGGCAGAAATTTATCGCCTCTTTCTGCCGCGCGCGGACCGGATTGAAGTGACCGAAGTGCATCTTGCAGCACAAGGCGACACGATTTTAGAGCCCTTTGGCGCGGACTGGGTGGAAGTGGCGCGGGAATCGCACGCGGCCGAAGGGGATCGCCCGGCTTATGATTTCGTGACGCTCAAACGGAGGGGATGATGCGTCGTATTGGTATGGGATTTGGGCTGCTGCTGGCAGTGGCCATGATCAGCTTTTTTGCCTTTTCGCCCAAGCTGGCGGAAGACTCGATGAACAAGCTGGCGCCGACGACACAGATCGTCAGCCCAGATGCCAAGGCGCTGCACAACAGCCTGTTCATTGCCGATTTGCATGGCGATACCTTGATGTGGAAACGCAATCTGCTGAACCGGGCAGATCGCGGCCATATTGATTTGCCACGATTGCAAGACGGCCATGTGGGCCTGCAAGTCTTCTCGTCCGTCACCAAAACCCCGCGCGGGCAGAATTATGACGCCAATTCAGACAAGACGGACAACATTACGGCACTGGCCATTGGGCAGATGCAGCCAGTGCGGACATGGACGTCGCTGCTCGAACGCTCACTTTGGCACGCCGAAAAGCTGCGCCGGGCCGAGGCAGCAGCAAAAGGCAAATTGCTGATTGTCCGCACAGGGGCTGATCTCGACGCGCTGGTCGCGGCGCGTGCAAAGGGCGGGGCAGCGCCTATTGGCGCGCTCCTTTCCATTGAAGGGCTGCAAAATCTGGAGGGCAAGCGCGCCAATCTGGACGCCTTGTACAATGCGGGGTTCCGCATGGCGGGCTTTGCCCATTTCTTTGACAATGAAGTCGCCGGATCGATGCATGGGGAGAAAAAGGGCGGGCTGACCCCGCTGGGCAAACAGATCCTCAGCGACATGGAAGCCCGTGGCATGGTCGTGGATATTGCGCATAGCAGCCATGCGGCAGTGGCGGATATTTTGCGGCTTGCCAAACGCCCCGTTGTCTCAAGCCATGGCGGCGTGCAGGCCACCTGCAAGGTCAACCGCAATTTGACGGATGACGAGATCCGCGGTGTTGCGCGCACCGGCGGCGTGGTTGGCATTGGCTATTGGGATGCGGCGATTTGTTCAACGGACCCGCGCGCCATTGCCAAGGCCATTCGCCATGTGCGTGATCTGGTCGGGATTGACCATGTCGGTCTGGGATCAGATTTTGATGGGGCGACCACCACGCCATTTGACACGGCACATCTTGCGCATGTGACGCAAGCGCTGCTGGATGAAGGCTTTAGCCGGGATGAGATTGCCAAGGTGATGGGCGGCAATGTGCTGCGTGTCCTGAAGTCTGTCTTGCCGCCACGCTAAGCGCTTCATATAGCCCGCCCTTATGACCGTGACCGCCATTGCCCGTTTAGACGGAAATGCCCCCATCCCCGACGCGTTTCGCGGCGGCGTGGTGGCGCTGGGCAATTTTGATGGCGTCCATGCCGGGCATCAGGCGGTGATTGGTGCCGCCGTGGCCGAAGCACGGGCGCGCGGCGTGCCGGCCCTTGTTGCAACATTTGATCCGCACCCTGTGCATCATTTCAAGCCGGATGTTGCGCCCTTCCGCCTGACCACGCTGGCGCAACGCCAAGCCTATCTGGCAGAGGCCGGTGCCGATGCCATGGTCGTTTTTTCCTTTGGCGATCGGCTGGCCAATGTGACAGCCGAAGACTTTGTGGCGGATTGGCTGGGCGGACATTTGGGCGCAACTGGCGTTGTGACGGGCGAAGACTTTACCTTTGGCAAAGGCCGCGGTGGCAATATTAACAGCCTGAAAACACTGGGTGCTGCGGCGGGCATGACGAGCAGTGCTGTTGGCCCCGTTTGCGATGCCGATGGCCCAATTTCCTCCAGCCGGATTCGCGCGGCGCTGCAAGCTGGGGATTGTGAGACGGCAACCCGCCTCCTTACCCGCCCCTTTGCCGTGCAAGGCCCCGTTATCCATGGCGATAAAAATGGCCGCAAGCTGGGCTTCCCCACAGCCAATGTCGATATGGGCGGCTATTTGCGGCCGCGTTATGGCATTTATGCGGTGCGGGGTCATTTGGCGGATGGCCGTGTGCTGAACGGTGCCGCCAACCTAGGCATTCGCCCGACATTTGATCCGCCCAAGGAATTGCTGGAGCCCCATTTCTTTGATTTTTCCGGCGATCTTTATGGGCAGGACATTGCAGTTGAGTTCGTGTCCTTCCTGCGGGCCGAAGCGAAATTTGACTCGCTCGACGCGCTGATCGCGCAAATGGCGCGGGATTGTGATGAAGCGCGGCTGCGGCTTTCGCACTAAGTCTCCTTAAGGAAATCCGCCCAAAGGCTTTATTTGCCCGCGCGCATCTCGTAAGGCGCACCGGCTATGACTGACGCCACCACGCCCGACGCCCGCGATTATCGCGACACTGTGTTCCTGCCCAAGACCGACTTTCCAATGAAAGCTGGCCTGCCGCAAAAGGAACCCGGCATTTTGGCACGCTGGCAAGAGGCAGACCTCTACCGTCGCCTGCGCGATGCCCGCAAAGGCCGCGAAAAGTTCATCCTGCATGATGGCCCGCCCTATGCGAATGGCGATATGCACATCGGCCATGCGCTCAACCATATCCTCAAGGACATGGTCGTCCGCACGCAGAGCCTGCTGGGCAAAGATGCGCCTTATGTACCCGGCTGGGATTGCCATGGCCTGCCCATCGAATGGAAGGTGGAAGAAGAATATCGCAAGAAAAAGCGCAACAAGGATGAGGTGCCGGTCGAAGAATTCCGGGCCGAATGCCGCGCTTATGCCAAGAACTGGGTCGACCGTCAGCGCGAACAGTTAAAGCGGCTGGGCATTAATGGCGATTGGGACAATCCCTACCTCACCATGGATTTCCAAGCCGAAGCCACAATTGTGCGCGAGCTGTTGAAATTTGCCGAAGGCGGCCAGCTCTATCGTGGGGCCAAGCCCGTGATGTGGAGCCCCGTGGAAAAGACGGCACTCGCGGAAGCTGAAGTTGAGTATGAAGATATTGTCTCAACGCAGACTGATGTGGCGTTTGAGATTGTCGAGGCCCCCAATGCGCCTGATTTGGTGGGCGCTTATGCCGTCATCTGGACAACCACGCCGTGGACGATCCCGGTCAACCAGGCAATCGCTTATGGGCCTGAGGTTGAGTATGTTTTGGTGGAATATCTTGCGCCTAAACTGGTCCCCACTTCAGAGCCGGATGATCCCCGAACGAATGCAAATTTTGCTCAGCGCACAAAGCGCCTAATTCTGGCCAGAGCGCTCGTCAGCGCATTGGAAGCTCGACTGACAACAGAACATACGCGGCGATTAGGTGTTCAAGTGCCCGTGGCGCTCAAACACGTGCGTGACGTTAAGGCGCACGAGCTTCAAGGCGCTGAAGCCGAGCACCCAATGGCGCGCACCT
>RFZB01000096.1 GCA_009920915.1 Sphingomonadaceae bacterium
CTGGCGGAAAAAGTTGGCCTTAGCGCAATGGACCTTTTGTCGGGCAAGAAGCTGCAAGGCGCAATCATGGGGGCAAACCGCTTCCCCGTAGATATCCCGCGTCTGGTGGATTTCTATATTCGTGGCCTGCTGGATCTCGACAGCATCATTGCAGAGCGCATTCCGCTCTCAGCGATCAATGACGGGTTCGACAAAATGAAGAAGGGCGATTCCGCACGCAGCGTGATCGTGTTCGATCAATGACCGAGGCACTCGACGCACAGAAACTCTTCTCCGGCGTCGTGAAAGCCGAAGGGGCAGATGCGCTCAACGAAGCCAATCTCACAGCCTGGATGCAGGATAATGTGGAGGGCTTTGAAGGTCCGCTGGAGGTGTTCAAATTCGCGGGCGGGCAATCTAACCCGACATATAAGATTGTCGCCAAAAGCGGCGCTTATGTTTTGCGCCGCAAGCCCTTTGGCCCATTGCTGCCGTCTGCCCATGCCGTGGACCGGGAATTTAAGGCGATCAACGGCCTTTACCCCACGGGCTTTCCTGTTGCGCGACCCTATGGGCTGTGCACCGATGATGCGGTGATTGGCAGCTGGTTCTATGTCATGGCCATGGTGGAAGGCCGGACGATTTGGGACGGGGCAATGCCCGGTGCCGAACCCGAATTCCGCCGCCAAACCTATTTCGCGATGATTGATACGCTCGCCGCACTTCACAATACCGATGTCGAAGCGGCGGGCCTTGCCGATTATGGCAAGCCGGGCAATTATTTTGGCCGTCAGGTTGATCGTTGGACCAAACAGTACCGCTTGTCCGAAACGGAACATATGCCCGTGATGGAGCGGCTGATTGAATTTCTGCCTGCGTCTCTGCCGCCGCAAACGCGAACATCCGTTGTCCATGGCGATTACCGCATTGATAACATGATCTTCGCCCCCAATGCGCCCAAGGTTATCGCGGTGCTGGATTGGGAATTGTCGACTTTGGGCGATCCGCTGGCGGACTTTACCTATGTCGCGATGGCATGGGTGACAGACAATGGTGGCCGATCTGGCGTGCAAGATGTGGATCGCAAGGCGCTTGGAATTCCCGAACTGGACGATGTGGTGGAACGCTATTGCGCGGCAACAGGCCGTGACGGCGTGCCGGATATGAACTGGTATTTCGCCTATAACTTCTTCCGCCTCGCCGGGATTATTCAGGGCATTAAAAAGCGCGTGATTGATGGCACTGCCAATTCAGCGCACGCCAAGGAAATGTCCGAACGCGTCAGCCCGCTTGCAGAAACTGCGTGGCGGTTTGCCGAAAAGGCTGGGGCCTAACCAAATCCGGGCGGGGCGACCCGACCAAAAGATAGGGAGATGAGGATGTCGCTGTTCGACATGACAGGGCAAGTTGCGCTGATCACGGGTTCATCGCGCGGGATTGGCAAGGCCATTGCTGAGGAAATGGCCGAGCAAGGCGCCAAAGTTGTCATTTCCAGCCGCAAGCAAGATGCGTGTGAGGCTGTGGCAGCCGAAATCAACGCCAAATATGGCGCCGGCACAGCGATTGCGGTGGCCGCCAATATCTCATCCAAGGATGCGCTTCAGCATCTGGTGGATGAAACACGCCGGGCCTTTGGCAAGATTACGGCGCTTGTCTGCAATGCAGCCTCAAACCCCTATTATGGGCCGGCCGTGGGCATTGAGGATGAGCAGTTCCGCAAGATCATGGACAATAACATTCTGTCCAACCATTGGCTGATCCATATGGTCGCGCCGGAAATGATGGAGCGCGGGGAAGGCTCAATCACCATCATCTCGTCCATTGGCGGGCTAAAAGGATCAACCGTGATTGGGGCTTATTGCATCTCTAAAGCTGCAGATATGCAAATGGCGCGCAATCTGGCGGATGAATTTGGGCCCAAGGGCGTACGCGTCAATTGCATTGCGCCGGGCCTGATCCGCACCGATTTTGCGCGGGCCTTGTGGGAAAACCCCGATACGCTGGCGCGCTCTACCGCGCGTTCCCCGTTGCGCCGCATTGGCGAGCCAGAGGAAATTGCAGGGGCGGCGGTGTTCCTTGCCTCGCGCGCGGGCGCATTCACCACGGGCCAGACCTTTGTCATTGACGGCGGCCAAACGGTCAGCGGCAGCTAAGCCAGAGAGAGGAGACGTCAGATGAGTGCACTTAAAGGGAAAGTTGCGATCATTACCGGCGCAGGGTCTGGCATTGGCCGCGCCTCTGCGCTGCGCTTTGCAGCCGAGGGCGCGAAGTTGGTGCTGGGCGATAAGACCGAGGCTGTTCAGGCCACAGCCCAACTCGTGAAGGATGCTGGCGGCTCTGTCACCGCAGTTCAGATGGACGCAGGCGTGGAAGCCGATGTTGAAAATCTGGTGAAGACAGCCATCGACACTTATGGCGATTTGCATATTGCCTTTGCCAATGCCGGTATTTCTGGCGGCATGGCCGGCATTTTTGATCTCACGCCGACTGAATGGGCAGAAATTCTGCGGGTTAACCTGATTGGCCCTTGGCTGATGGTGAAGCACGCAGGTCAAGCCATGATGGATGGCGGCAAGGGCGGCTCAATCATCCTGACGGCAAGTGTCGCGGGCATCCGCTCTGGCGCTGGCGGCCCGGCCTATTCAGCTTCTAAAGCTGGTGTCATCAATCTGGCGCAAGTCTCAGCGCAACAGCTTTCGGAAACGGGCATTCGCGTCAATGCCATTTGCCCGGGCTTGACCGAAACGGGCATGACCAAGCCAACGTTTGACTATGCGCGCGAAAAAGATGTGATGCACAAAGTCGGCCGCCTCAATCCGCTGCGCCGTGCAGCGCAACCAGACGAGCTTGCCAATGTCGCGCTTTTCCTCGCGTCCGATCAGGCTAGCTATGTCAACGGCCAGGCAATTGCCGTTGATGGCGGCCTTTCCTCTTCCCACCCGGTCACGCGCCAGCTGACCGGCCAGACGGCGGTGTAATATGCTCCAAGCCTCTAACCCCAAAGACCTTGGCCTGCTTCCTGATCGCTTGGATCGGATTGGGGCCTTCATTCAGCGCAAATATATCGACACGGGCTTGCTGCCGCATGGTGCCTTGCTGATTGGGCGCGGCGATGAAATTGCGCATCTCTGGACCTCGGGTGTCGATCAGGATGCGATTTTCCGTATCGCCTCGATGACTAAGCCAGTCACGTCCATCGCGTTGATGCAGCTGGTGGAACAGGGGCTGGTTGGCTTGTTAAACCCGGTGTCCGACTATCTGCCGGAATTTGCCAATATCGGTGTTTATGAAGGCGGCGGCGGGGCCACCCCGTTCATCACCCGTCCCCCCAAAACTGTGATGCGCGTGGTTGATCTCCTTCGGCATACGGCAGGCTTCACCTACAGCTTTCAGGAAATGGGCTATGTCGATGCAGCCTACCGCCGCACCGAGGTGGAGAATTGGTCAAAGGTCAATGATCAGGAATTCATTGATATTCTGGCCCAACTGCCGATTGAATTCGATCCCGGCACAGAATGGAATTATTCCGTCGCGACGGACATTATCGGTGTGATTGTTGCGCGCGTGTCCGGCCAGCCTTTGGGCGAATATTTTCAACAGCATATTTTTGGTCCGCTTGGCATGGTTGACACAGGCTTCCAAGTGCCCGCTGATCAGGCCCATCGCCTTCCCGCAGCCTATGCCTTCCACCCAAGTGAGAAGATGAAGCTGTTCGACAAGGCCGGGGCGGAAAGCGGCTGGGCGCGCCCGCGCAAATTCCATTCGGGCGGCGGCGGGCTTGCGTCTACGTTGTCCGACTATAATCGCTTCTGCCGGATGCTGCTCAATGGCGGTGCGCTGGATGGCGTGCAGATCATCAGCCCAAAAACGCTGGACCTGATGACGGCCAATCACTTGCCGGGCGGTGGTGACCTGACCCAGCATAGCCGCGCGCTGTTTAGCGAAGCAGAAAATGGCGGCATTGGCTTTGGCCTTGGCTTTGCGTGCAATATCGACCCCGCAGCAACTGCGCTGCCGGGATCAAAAGGTGAATTCTTCTGGGGCGGAATGTTCTCAACCGCGTTCCTTGTCGATCCGGTCGAGCATATGACAATGGTGTTCATGACTCAGCTGATGCCGTCCACCACTTACCCGCTGCGCCGCGAAATTCGCACCATGATGTACGCGGCCCTCGCCGCCTAATTCCAATTTTAATCCCCTTGATCGGAGAAAATAATGCAATCCGTCACCACTGAACGTCATGATGATGTGCTTGTTATCCTCGTCAATAATCCGCCGGTAAATGCGCTGTCTTGGCATGTGCGCCAGGGCATTAAAGATGGCATTGACGAAGCCTTGGGCGATGATGCGATTAAGGCTGTTGTCCTGCGCTGTGCGGGCCAAACCTTCATTGCCGGTGCGGACATCACGGAATTTGGCAAGCCCGCCCAAGGCCCCGATTTCAACGAAGTGCTCAACAGCATTGAATTGGCGAGCAAGCCGGTGGTCGCCGCCATCCATGGCACGGCGCTGGGTGGTGGTTTGGAAACCGCGCTGGTCTGCCATTATCGCGTGGCTGTGCCCTCGGCCATGTTGGGCGTGCCCGAAGTAAAGCTGGGCCTCTTGCCCGGTGCGGGCGGCACCCAGCGCCTGCCGCGCATTGTGGGGATTGAAGTGGCCGCGCAGATGGTGTCGTCAGGCGATCCGCTGCCTGCGGCCAAGGCTCAGGAATTGGGGCTTGTCGATGCACTGGCCGGCGATGCAACGCTGGCGGAAGATGCGATTGCCTTTGCCCGCAAGATGATCGCGCAAGGCCCGCGCCCCACGCGCGACCGCCCGATTATCGGCGATATTGCCGTCATCGAAAAGTTGAAGGCCGCCAATGCCCGCAAGTGGAAGGGCTTTGAAGCACCCTATGCCAACCTTGCCTGCGTAGAAGCCGCGACGCGCTTGCCTTTTGAAGAGGGCATGAAGTTTGAACGCACCGAGTTCATGAAGCTGATGACAGGCAGCCAGTCTGCCGCACAGCGCCACATGTTCTTTGCGGAACGTCAGGCCGCCAAAATTGATGGCTTGCCCAAAGATGTCCAACTGCGTGAGATTAAGAAGGTCGGCGTGATTGGTGCAGGCACCATGGGCGGCGGCATCTCCATGAACTTCCTGCAAGCTGGCATCCCCGTGACGATCGTGGAAATGGCTCAAGAGGCATTGGACCGCGGCGTTGGCGTCATTCGCAAGAATTACGAAGCCTCTGCCGCCAAGGGTCGCTTCACACCCGAAAAGGTGGAGAAGATGATGGGCCTGCTGACGCCGTCGCTCAGCATGGATGATCTGGCCGATTGCGATCTGGTGATTGAAGCCGTCTATGAAAGCATGGACGTCAAAAAAGACGTTTTCGGCAAGCTCGACAAGATTGTGAAGCAAGGCGCGATCCTTGCCTCCAACACCAGCTATCTGGATGTGAATGAAATTGCCGCGGCCACCAGCCGCCCAGCTGATGTGCTGGGTATGCACTTCTTCTCGCCCGCCAATGTCATGAAGCTGTTGGAAGTTGTGCGTGGTGACGCCACCGCGCTTGATGCACTGGCAACGGTGATGGCGCTCGCCAAGAAGATCAAAAAGGTCGCCGTGGTCGCGGGCGTCTGCCACGGCTTTATTGGCAACCGCATGCTCTCTCAGCGGCAGAACCCGGCCAACCAATTGCTGATGGAAGGTGCCACGCCAGCGCAGATTGATAAGGTCCACACCGATTTCGGCATGCCGATGGGCCCGTTCCAAATGGCGGACCTTGCGGGCCTCGACATTGGCTGGCACCGCGACCCAAGCCGGATAGACACCATCCGCGATGCGATGTGTGCCGCAGGCCGTTTTGGCCAGAAAAACGGCAAGGGCTTTTACGATTATGATGAAAAGCGCAACGCCACGCCCAGCGCAGAAGCCTTAGCCATCATCGAAGACTTCCGGTCTAAATCCAACCTCGCCAAGCGCGAGATTAGCGATCAGGAAATCATTGAGCGCACGCTCTACCCGATGGTCAATGAAGGCTATAAAATCCTGGAAGAAGGCAAGGCCCAGCGCGCGTCCGACATCGATGTGGTCTGGATTTATGGCTATGGCTGGCCCGTCTATCGCGGTGGCCCGATGTTCTGGGGTGATCTGGAAGGTGCTGGAAAAATCGTTGAAGCACTGGAACGCCACGGCGTGAAAGTTGCAGACAGCTTGAAGGCCAAGGCCTGAGCGACTAACAGCGCTCGACTCTCCGGCCGCCTGGACAGGGGGCCGGAGCCATGGGGAATTGGAGCAAAAAATGAGTGAGAATGTCGCAGCAGACGAGCTTCGCCTGCTGATTGAGCGTATTGAGCGTCTGGAAGAAGAGAAAAAGGGCATCGCGGACGATATTCGCGACGTCTATTCCGAGGCCAAAGCACGCGGCTATGATGCTAAAATCATGCGCCAGATTGTCCGCCTGCGGAAAATGGAAGCCCATGACCGTCAGGAAATGGAAGCCATTCTTGATACCTATAAGGCGGCCCTCGGCCTCGCGTGAGGCTCCACGGATCGCCCAGACTGCACTGTCTTGACCCCGTGGACGGCCTCATGAGACACAAGAGGCCATCTCGGTCGTATCAAGAGGAGTACACTCTATGCTGATGACAACAACGAATAGTGTCGAAGGCCGTCAGGTAACCGACTATTTGGGTGTGGTGACGGGTGAAGTGATTGTTGGTGCAAACATTTTTAAAGATTTGTTTGCTGGCATTCGTGACATCGTGGGCGGGCGATCAGGCGCCTATGAATCGACATTGCGCGAAGCACGGGCAACTGCGCTGAACGAATTGAAGGAAGAAGCTCGGGCACTGGGGGCTGATGCCGTGATTGGCATTGATCTCGATTATGAAGTGCTGGGGCAAGGCGGATCCATGCTGATGGTCTCAGCATCAGGCACCGCCGTTAAATTGGGATAAGTTACGGACATGGCAGGTCATTCCAAATTTAAGAACATCATGCACCGCAAAGGTGCGCAGGATAAAAAGCGCTCGGCGCTGTTTTCCAAGCTGTCACGCGAAATCACTGTGGCGGCGAAGATGGGCCTGCCAGACCCCGATGCCAATGCTCGTTTGCGCGCCGCCGTTCTCGCGGCCCGCGCGCAATCCATGCCCAAGGATAATATCCAGCGCGCAATTGATAAGGCCTCGGGCTCTGACATGGAGACCTATGAGGAAATCCGCTATGAAGGCTTTGGCCCCGGCGGCGTTGCCATCATTGTCGAGGCGCTGACGGACAATCGCAATCGCACCGCGACCAATGTCCGCACTGCCTTTTCGAAAAATGGCGGCAATATGGGCACAGCAGGCTCGGTCAGCCACGGCTTTGATCGGTTGGGCCTGATTGAATATCCGGGCAGCGCGGGGGATGCCGATACGGTGTTTGAAGCCGCGTTGGAGGCGGGCGCAGATGATGTCGAATCTTCGGACGACGGCCACTCCATCTGGACCAGCATCGATGCGCTG
>RFZB01000097.1 GCA_009920915.1 Sphingomonadaceae bacterium
CCCGTGACCCCGCAGTATCAAGCAGGCAGCGATCGCCATCAACGCGCAATTTCAAAAGCGGGGCCGGAACACCCCCGAATTGCAGATCATCCTGCGCGGCGTCTCCAACCTCTCCCCATGCATCCACGAAGCTGGCGACGATAAGATCAGCCGACACAAACCAGCTATAGGCTTGGGTTGGTGCGTGTGCAGGATTGGCCAGCACAAGCCCGCTGTCGTTTAAGGGCCGATAGGGGCCAAACAGATGATCTGCCACCATCCCATAAAGGCCGGTGGGGGCATGGCGCAACTCAGGTGAAAACGTGCACGTCTGCGTTGCCCAAAAAGCGTAATATCGGCCTGCTGAATAGATGATATGGGCACGCTCCAGCTCATTATTGACGCCATCTGCGTGAATGAGTGGGGGCAAAAGGTCCCAAGACGCGCCGGACTTGCGCGCAATCCCAATGGCGCCATTATAGGCGCTATTGGCATTGGCAAGCGAGCCTGTGAAAATCAAATACTCGCCACCATCTGCGGGATCACAAAAATAGGCCGGGTCGCGGAACGCCTTGATCTTGCCCGCTTCCCCTTCATGCGCATCGGCGGGCATATAGTCCGGGGTCATTCGGGTGATGGACAGGCGCGGGGTATCCCAGCTGATGGCAAGGCCAGAGCCATGTCCCTGCATGGCCAGCGTGCCATGCGCTTCAAACAGTGCCTGCTGATAGCCATGGGGACGATCATGGACGCCAGCCCCAGTGAAGAAAAGTGTTAGATGATCGCCATCGAGACAGGCAGAGCCCGCCCATTCTCGTTCATAAGGGACTTTAAAGTCAGGCAGCACCGGGCCAAGATCATGCCAGTGGCCGTCACGCCGTTCCAGAAAGCGGATTTTTGCTTCGAAATGACGCAGGCTGGGATCGCCGCGGTCTGGGGCCGTTAAAGCCATCCACACGTCACGACCATAAATTTGGGCAATATGCCCGTCCCGGCGTTGGATAGGCCACATATCCCAATAGAGTGTCGATGGATCAGGATAGGATCGATCGACAGCCCTGATGACGCAGGGCGTGGCAAGCTGTGTCAGAGAAATGCGGCGAACATCATCTGGTGTCCAGTGGGTCGTCATGTCAATTCTCTTAGAAAACTCAAAAAAACAGGGGCCTGCCGCACATGACGACAGGCCCCTTGATTGTCCAGATTAGAAGTCGAAGCGGATCGATGCCGAAACCGTCCGGCCGTTGATTGCACGAGCGCGGATATAATTGTTGGTGTTCGCGGTGATCGAACCTTCTTCCGCCTCTGTAATGCCCGTGACATTGAACAGGTTGTTCGCATTCAGCGACAGTTCAACTCGATCAATCGGACGATAGGACACAAAGGCGTTGACCTGCGTATAGCCCGGGAAAATCAACTGATTATTATCCTGAGCATAGGCCTTTGTCGTGCCGACAATGTTGAAGCCAACGCGTGTGGTTTCCAAATTAACGGCCGGTGTCAGCTGATAGATCAACTTGGCCTGACGACGCGGCGTATTGCCCTTATTGGCGGGCGTGATGGCATCCTTTGAGATTTCTGCATCCGTCCAGGTTGCGCCTGCCCGCACATCGAAAATACCCGACCGATAGGCAGCTTCCAGCTCAAGGCCCTTGGCCGTGTAGGTACGGTCAAAGAAGCGCTGCGTGGTTGCCTCGTAATTCTGCTCTTGCGTCTTGGCATAGAATGCCGTTGCGAACAGACCCAGACCACCCGTGCGATATTTAAGGCCCAGCTCATACTGGTTCACATAATCAATGGCATCTTCCTTGCGGACCGAACCATTGGGCAAGATTGTGCCATAAAGCAGACGGTCGGCGTTGGCGCGGCCGCCGCGGCTGGCACGGGCAAAGACCGCCGCGTCAGGCGACAGACGATAATTGGCACCAACCGACCAAGACACGTAATTCACATCATAATTCACAAGGCTCGCATTGGCCTTGTCAATCAGTGAGACGCTTTTCTCGACTGGGGCAATCGTGCCATTGCCGTCGACATCATAATTGCTGACCTGCAGCGGGCTTGCATAGGTGCCACGGGCCGAAACATTGTCCCAACGCGCGCTGGCATCGACGGAAAGATCGCCACTTTCAAAGCCCGCGGCAACATAAGGCGCGGTAATGTCATAGGTGACGTCATAGCTGCGCTGGCAGCAATTGCCCCATTCCGGCACGCCATAGGCATATAGGCCGTTGCGCGACAGAACAGTTGTCGTCCCCGGGCTGACCAGATTAACCAGCGCTGCGTTGTTGCCCCGCACTTCCATCAAGAAGCTGTCCCAGACCCAGTCCATGCTGATGGTCTGGCGCGCCTTGTACAAGCCCCCTGTCAGCGTGGTTGACCCCAGCGACTTCACCAGCTTCAGATCGTTGGTAAAGCCCCCCAGATCATTAATTTCGGTGTTAAAGAGATGCACCTGCATCAACAGGCCGTTGGCATTGTTGAACGCCTTACCCGCATTGGGGCCATTGGCGTAGACAAGGCCATAATTGCCTGCAACGCCCGTCAACAGCTTGCCAGCTGCATTGCCAATCGTGGCGGCATTGCCAACACTGGCCGGGAAGGGCGACACAAAGCGGCCCGAAATGTCTGACCAGCGGAACCGCTCTTCCAGTGTCAGGCCGTCAGCGACTTCAAACACCGCTTCCAAGCCAAGCGTTGTTACAACTGGATGCATGCCATCGGTGATGTCAGTGGTGCGGCGGTTGTTGTTGCCATCCAGACCAAAGCTATTGGTGAAATAGGCGCTGTGGAGCGTGTCCTTGCGAATGTCGAAATTGGTGAAGGACTGGAATTTCGGATCGGCGTTGGTGCCCGTGACCAAAGCGGGCATAGGCAGATAGCCAATGGCCCGATCATTCAAGTGCTTGGCATAAAGGCGCACATAACCGCCCTCAAAATCCTGCGTCAGATTGGCTTTGATCTGATACCCGCTATTGCCGTTATACCCGGCACGGCGCGGGCCTTCGCCATCGCGCCAAAAGCCGCCAATGTTAAAGCGGGTCTTATCACTAATCTTGCCGCCATAATTAAAGTCGAGCCGATAGTCCTCATAATCAAGGCCAGCCGTGGCAATTACCGTGCCGCCTTCTTGGCTGCCATCCTTGGAAATGAAATTGATCACGCCACCCGGCGCGTTGGAGGCAAGCGTCGACGCCGAGCCACCGCGCACCGCCTGCACCGACCGAATGGTCTGGTCAGCGCGCAAGAAGATGTCGGCATTCCCAAAGCTGATGTCGCCAAACTGAAGAACGGGCAGCCCATCTTCCTGAAGTTGAAGGAACTTCGCACCGCCAGACGCAACAGGAAGCCCGCGAACAGCAATATTCGCATTCCCATCACCGCCTGTGGACTCTGACCGGATCCCCGGAATCTGGCGGAAGATTTCTGCCGTGGTGCGGGGGGCAGCCTCGGCAATCGCCGCGCTGTCAAGCGAGCTTACAGAAACAGAGCTTTGCAGACGATTGGCGCTGCGGGGCACCGCCGTCACCACAATTTCATCAAGGCCCAGGCTATCCTGGGCATCAGTGTCTTCCGTTGTGCCCTTTGCGGACTGCGCAAAAGCCGGGGCAAAAACGGGCATTGTGAGGGCCGAAACGGCTGCCCCAAGAACGAGTGCATGACGAATTTTCATAACAACCTCTTTCCTCTCCTGAATTTACACGGCGAGTCGATTAGACAAAATGCAAAGGTTTGCAATTAAAAAATACAAACCTTTGCATTATCGACGTTCTTGTGTCAGTCCTATGGTCAGAAAAAGCGGCTTTGGGGCTGTGTATGATGGAGGGAGAGGGTCGGATGCTTGGCCAAAAACCGCGGCTATCCTTGCTGCGACTCATCGAAATGAACATTGGTTTCTTTGGCCTTCAGTTCAGCTTTGGGCTGCAACAGGCAAATATGGGCCCAATTTACGGCATATTGGGCGCAGACCATGCCACCATGCCCTTGTTATGGCTGGCGGGGCCAATGACGGGCCTGCTGGTTCAACCCATTGTCGGCGCGATGAGCGACCGGACCAAATCTCGCTTTGGTCGACGCACGCCTTATTTCCTAATTGGCGCCATTCTCTGTTCTTTAAGCCTATTGGCCATGCCGCATTCCAGCAGCTTGTGGATGGCCGCATCGCTTTTGTGGATTTTGGATGCTGGCAATAACATCACGATGGAGCCGTATCGCGCCTATGTTGCCGATCGCCTCTTGCCCGATCAGCAGACTGCCGGTTTCCTTATCCAAAGTGCCTTTACTGGCCTGGCGCAGACTGCGTCTTATCTTGCGCCAACGCTTTTAACGGCGTTCATCTCGCAGGATATTTTGGATGCCAATGGCATTCCTGTCATTGTGAAAATTGCCTTTATCATCGGGGCGATCTTATCGCTCTCGACCATTATCTGGTCAGTCTTCCGAGTGCCGGAACTGCCGTTAAGCCCGGCCGAGCAGCAAGACTTGGCAGCCAAGCCGCTCACAGTCTCTGCCACGGCGCGCGAAATTATGGATGCCATCCGCGATATGCCAAAACCAATGCGGCAACTCGCGCTTGCCATGCTGTGCCAATGGTATGCGATGTTCGCTTATTGGCAGTATATTAGCTTTGCCGTGGGCTTGTCGATTTACCAGAGCAGCGATGCCAAGAGCGCGGCGTTTCGAGACGCTGTTTTAACAACGCAACAGGCAGGCGCCCTGTATAACTTCCTCGCATTTGTGGCAGCGTTGGCGCTGATCCCAATTGTCCGCCGCTTTGGCGCGCGCAACGCCCATGTTGTCTGCCTTGCCGTGTCGGGCGCCGCCATGCTTTTAATTCCCAGCGCGGCAACGCCTGCCAGCCTTTTCCTCCTTATGATTGGGATTGGGATTGGCTGGGCTGGTATGATGGGCAACAGCTATGTAATGCTGGCTGGCGTCATTCCGCGGGAACGGAACGGGATTTACATGGGTATATTCAATATGTTCATTGTCATACCGATGCTAATTCAGACGCTGACTATGCCGCTTTTATATGATGGGCTTTTGGCCAGCGATCCGCGCAATGTTCTGGTGTTGGGTGGGGTTATGATGCTGGCGGGGGCTATCGCCACGCTGTTTGTCGATGCCGGTGCGCGCCCACGGCAATTGGCGGCGGAACCGTCGGGGCAGGATCGCGGATGAGTGCGCGAGATGAATTTGATGATCTGTGCCAAGAAAAGCGGCCGAAAGACTCGGTCCGCACGATTACAGATTTGGCCGGTATCGCGGGGGTGTCCGCAGGAACTGTTTCGCGCGCCTTAGCCAATAGCAGCCTTGTCAAAGCCCGAACGCGCGACCGAATACAAGCGCTGGCGCGGGAATATGGCTTTCGTCCAAATCAAATGGCCAGCAATTTGCGCCGCCAGAAAACGGGCGTTGTTGGCGTTGCCATTCCCCTTGGCCATGACCGGCACCAGCAGGTCTCTGACAGCTTTTTCATGACTCTATTGGGGCATTTGGCCGATGAGCTGACGGACAAAGGGTTCGACTTAATGTTGCGGCGCGTGATCCCCGACCGAGATGAAGATTGGTTAGATAAGTTCATCGGGTCAGGCATGATTGATGGTCTGATTGTGATTGGCCAGTCGGATCAGTTTGATCGGCTGGAGGACGTGGCCGATGGCTATCGTGCAATGGTCGTATGGGGCAATCACCGGGAGGGGCAGCGGCATTGCGTCGTTGGCACGGACAACCGGCTCGGCGGTCGACTGGCTGCAGAGCGCCTGATTGCCGATGGTGCAAAGGCCATTGCTTTTCTTGGCGATACAGGGCCCATTGAATTTGGCGCACGCTTTGCCGGCGCGCAAGAGGCGGCGCAGCGCCTTGGTGTGCCCATCAAGGCCTTTCCCACGCATTTGTCACGCGATGTCATGCAAGGCGAAGTCGCTCGATATCTGCCCGGGCTGATCAAAGACTATGACGGCATTTTCGCGGCAACTGATACAATCGGCGTCGCCGTCCTGCATCAGCTTGCCAAAATGGGTGTGCATTTGCCGGATCAGGTTCGGTTGGTCGGCTTTGATGATCTGCCGATTGCCAGCCAGACAAACCCGCCATTGACGACAATTCGGCAGGATATCCGGGCGGGCGCACAATCCATGGTCGATTTGCTGCTGCGCCGCATTGCGGGGCACACCTCTGAATCGGTCGTCATGCCCCCACAACTCATACTCCGCGGAACTGCCTAAACTCGGGCCATCCAGCGCGCGGCGCGCAAATGAGCACATGGCTGATCTGATCTCTGAATCGAATCCCTTGATTCGAGGCCCTAAAATCAGGTGTTACCTGTTCAAATTGTTCGGACTGGCATCTCACCAAGCAGTGGAAGGAAAACAGTCCTTTAATTCCAATGCTTTAATGGTGAGCCGTGCTGGATTCGAACCAGCGACCTACTGATTAAAAGGTCGCACGCTCACCTTATTTTTCAATGACTTAGAAACATTCTGAATGATAATGTTTTGCGTTAAGTTTGACCAAACAGCAGCGGGGGAGTCATTGGCGCCTAGCTACGACAAAATGCGCAGCAATATTCATAATATGATCATTTATCATCGTGATCCGCCAATACTGGATCAGGTGGCATAGCTACTCTCTCGTCAGTCCGGGAACACGTTCGGACCTTCGGGAGGGGAGATAATCATGCGTTTAACGTCTGCGATGCGCCTGATTTGGCCGGTCACCACTCCCCGGTATCAAATCAGGTAAAGCCCTTCGCTGCACAACAAAGTGCAAGGCACGCGGCGACAGGTGCCTCAATCCAGCGGCGTGGGGCTGCAAAACATGTCGTTATCATGGAGCACGCCATCCAACTTCAATCAAACGAGGTGCAAGCCACCCGCAATATAGAAATGGTCAAGAGACGTTTGAAGCGAAAGCCAAGCGCAGTGAATTACTTGGCGAACTCAGGGAATTGGAGGAACTATCATTCGCATATAGGCTAGCTAAAGGGCCGAGGTGGCGGGGGCGCAAGCCAGCCCGTCGAGGATAGGAGGGGCGATCAATGAAGTGACAGCATCGTCGGACAGTCCTGACAAGCAGCTATTGGTCAACCGGCGGGTAGAGCTGACGCGTGTTAAGATGATTGGACAGCTTCCGTCTGAGTGGCCATCGCGCGCTTCGGCTTGGTTGCCCCAAGACTGCGTAAACGCGAGTTTGCACTGCATCATGCCACACTAAAAAGCCCGGTAAGAAAATTGGGCCTTAGCCAGACACCGAGAGACTAGGGCTTGCATTTAGGACAGCCGGATCAAATCCCGCAGTCTGCTTGTAGGATTGAGCAATGGCTTCACGCTCGGTCTTTGGCAGCAGTTCATCGAGCGAGCCGGACGCCGCATCCAGCCGTTCCGCAGCCAGGTCCAGCACGAGATCGGGCCCTTGCTGGCGGTTCATCAGCACGATCTTGGCCGTCGCTTCACGGCGAT
>RFZB01000098.1 GCA_009920915.1 Sphingomonadaceae bacterium
CTCTTGCCCCAGATGGGGCTGGAAAGGGTTCTCGGATGAAGAAGCGACGCAGTACAGAGCAGATCCACCAAATTGGCTTGGGTGAAGTTTCGCGCATTTTGGCGCGCATGGATGATGTTGCAAAAGCCGCGGGCTATGCAGATCGGCAAGCAATGATCGCCAAATTGCGGACTGACCCGCAATATTATGCAACCACGCCTGAGCAATTGATGCAGGCCGCAGCGCGCCAAGCAAAGCTGATTGATGGCAAGCTACCGCAATATTTTGGCAAGTTGCCCCGCCTGACCTATGGCTTGCGCGAAATTCCTAAGGAAATCGCCGAAACGACGACCACCGCTTATTATAATGGTGGATCGCTAACGGCTGGAATTGCTGGATTTTATTACGTCAACACGTCCAAGCTGAACCAACGGCCCATCTACGAATTGCCGGCCCTGACCGCGCATGAATCAGTGCCCGGCCACCATTTCCAAGGGGCGTTGCAACAGGAAATTGACCTGCCCGATTTCCGCAAGCACGCATCCTGGTTCACGGCCTATGGCGAAGGCTGGGGCCTGTATTCCGAATATCTGGGCGAAGAAATGGGCCTATATGACACGCCCGAAAAAATGATGGGTCGGCTGAGCTATGAAATGTGGCGCGCCTGCCGTCTCGTCGTGGATACGGGCATGCACGCCAAAGGCTGGACCAAAGACCAAGCCATTCGCTTTATGACCGAAAATTCGGCGCTGAGTGCGGCGAATATTGAGGCAGAGGTCAACCGCTATATCTCATGGCCGGGCCAAGCACTGGGCTATAAAATCGGGGAAATAAAGCTGCGTGAATTGCGTGGCCGGGCCGAGACCAAGCTAGGCACCAAATTTGATTTGCGCCGATTCCACGACATCGTGTTGGCACAAGGGGCTGTTCCGCTGGATGTTTTGGAAGCTGCTGTTGATCGCTGGATTGCCCAGGAAGCCGCAAAATAGGCGAATTTTGGAAAAACAACTTTCCTACACCTAACCCATCTGGTTATTTTCGGTGCGACTCATGAACCGGAGATAGCCAGATGGCGTTGATTGATATCCTCTCCCCCGTCACCAAGTTGATCGATAAGATCATCCCTGACCCAAAAGCGCGCGATGCGGCCAAGCTGGAGTTGCTGAAGCTGCAAGGCACGCAAGAGCTGGAGGCCGTGCGCACGCAGCTTTCGGCACTGATTGCTGAAGCACAATCGCCGGACCCGTGGACAAGCCGGGCGCGTCCCAGTTTTCTCTATGTGATGTACGCGATCATCCTCTGGTCGATCCCCATGGGGCTGATTGCCGCCGTACAGCCGCAAATGGCGCACGACATTGCGGGTGGCATGAACGCCTATCTCAACGGCATTCCCCAACCGCTTTGGGCGCTCTTCGGCACAGGCTATCTCGGCTACACCGCCGCCCGCCAATGGGGCAAAGAGCGCGGGACCGACCAATAGACAGATTGCACCTGCCAATCCCGCCTGTTAGCGCCGCCCTATGTTCAACGACACGACCACGCCCCTTTCGCTTCTTCTGTCCCGCCGGTCTGGCAAACCGCGCGATATGATCGCCCCCGGCCCGGATGCGGCACAGTTAGAGACAATCCTGACGGTTGCCAGTCGCGTGCCCGATCATGGCAAACTGGCGCCGTGGCGTTTTGTAACAGTGGCGGCGGACCAGCGTGATGCGCTCGCAGACCTGTTGGTCAACGCCTATCAGGCGGAAAAGCCAGAGGCCGGCAAGCTGGAATTGGAGGCCATGGTGCAATTTGCCCATCAGGCCCCAACGCTGGTGGTGGTTCTCTCCAGCCCCGTTGCCGGCAGCAAAATCCCGCTTTGGGAGCAGGAATTGTCCACCGGGGCAGCTTGTATGCAGTTGCTGAATGCGGCGCACGCCCTGGGCTTTGTCGGCGGGTGGCTGACAGGCTGGCCAACCTATTCCGCCCATGTGCGAGATGCCTTTGGCAGTGCAGACCAGCGCATTGCCGGCTTTGTCTTCCTTGGCTCCCCCAGCAAAGCCCTGGAAGAGCGTCCACGGCCCATTTGGGGGGATGTCGTGCGCGCTTGGCAGCCCTGAAGCTTGATTTTTACGTGACTTAGAAACTGCGTTGCTGTATTAAGGTGGCATGACAGCAGCAAGCTTTGATGAAATTCCCGTTTATCTGCGCCTGCGCGGTATGCTGGCGATCCAGATTATCGAAGGCCGATATCAGGAGGGCGATCAGCTTCCCTCTGTCCGCGCCTTTGCAGCGGAAACGGGCACCAATCCGCTAACGGTCGCCAAAGCCTATCAAACGCTGCAAGATGATGGCCATGTGGTCGTGCGGCGCGGCATTGGCATGTTTGTCGCCCCCGGTGCTGTCGCCGCGCTTAAGCAGCAAGAGCGTGAGATTTTCCTGACGCGCATTTGGCCGCGTATGCGCACCCTGGTTGACAGGCTGGATATTGATATTGCCGATTTAACGGCGCGAGAAACCGCCTGACATCACGCTCCGACGAGCAAGCCTGCCAAGGCCGCGCTCATCAAATTCGCCAAGCTTCCGGCCAGCAGTGCCTTTAAACCCAAACGTGCAATTGTTGCCCGCTGATTGGGGGCAAGCCCGCCTGTGACTGCCATTTGAATGGCAATTGAGCTGAAATTGGCAAAGCCGCACAGTGCAAAGGTGACGACCGCCACCGTGGTGGCCGATAGCGTGGCCTTCATTGGCCCGAGTTGGGAAAAGGCAACAAATTCATTGAGCACCAGTTTGGTGCCAAATAGGCCCCCTGCGGCCTGCGCCTCGGACCACGGGACGTTGAGCATGTACATAACAGGCGCAAAGACCCAGCCAACAAGCTGTTGGAAGCTAAGATCAGGATAACCAAACCACGCCCCAACGCCGCCCAAAAGGCCATTGGCAAGGGCAACCAGCGCCACGAAGGACAGCACCATGGCGCCCACGGCAACAGCCAATCGAACCCCTGTTTGTGCGCCTTCGGCTGCGGCCATGATGATATTGGCAGGTTGTTCATCACCAAAGCGGATTTCACCTTCGACAATAGGTTCCTTGCCATAATCAGCCGGATCATCGGGCATCATCAGCTTGGCCATCAAAATCCCGCCCGGCGCCGACATAAAGCTGGCCGCCAGCAAATAAGGCAGAATTTCATTGCCCAACATTGAGGCATAGGCGGCCAAAATTGTGCCTGCCACGCCCGACATGCCCACGGTCATGATGGTGAACAGCTGGGCCGGCGTCATCGTGGCGAGATAGGGGCGGATCACCAGCGGCGCTTCGCTTTGCCCCACAAAAATGTTGGCTGCGGCGCCCAAGGATTCGACCTTGGTAATGCCCGTTGCCTTTTGAATGCCGCCGCCAATCCATTTCACGACAAACTGCATGATGCCCAGATAATAGAGGATCGACACAAGGCTGGCGAAGAAGATGATGACAGGCAGCGCCGAAATCGCAAAGCTGAACCCGCCCAATTCGGGCTTGGCCAAATTGCCAAAGAGGAAATCAACGCCCGCACGGGCATAGCCCAAAAGATTGCTGACCCCCTGCGCCATCATCTGGATAATGGCTTTACCCGCAGGCACATACAGCACCAGAATTGCAATCGCTGCCTGAAGCCCAAAGGCCGCGCCCACGACGCGCGGACGGATCGCCCGGCGATTAGAGGACAGCGCAACAGCAATCAGCAAGATAAGGGCAATGCCCGCCAGACCGATCAGGGTGCGTTCCATGTAAAATCCCCCCAAAAAGCCGGCCCTACCGGCATGTCCACAAATGTTTATCGCGTCTGTCTAGCGGGATTAATAGGTGCGTCCAATCAAGATACGCTCCACAGCCGCATCGCCTGTGAAGAAACAGGGGCCATCGGCAGGCGCGGCATCCAAAGGCGCATTGCGCATCGTGAGTTTTAGGCCCTTTAGCTGGTCCACAATTTTGGTAAGCGCCTCACCTGTCGGGCGTGACCATTGCACTTCCACCCAGCCGACGACTTTCTCTTCAGCGGCAAAATGGGTGGCCAGATCCGTCACATCGCGGCGGATATTGGCCTCCAGCCGATCCTTCGCCTCGGTGTAGAGCGTGCGCTCAATATCTTCGAGCGTCGCGGACACGGAGGCAATAAAGCCATCGCGCGGATCAAAGGAGGACGCGAGCTTGTCATCGTCCTTATACAGCCGATCGCGGCGGAGCACGGCGACATTGCCGCCCGCCACATCACGCGGGCCAACTTCCACCAGGATTGGCGCACCCTTTTTCACCCAGGCCCAACGCTTGTTGGATGCTTTGGTCGCTTTCGTGTCCAACAGCACACGCACGGGCTCTCCAAAGGCGCTCTGCGTGCGCAACTCGGCGGCCAGACTGCGGCAATACTCAAGGATCGCGTCATCCTCATCACTATCGCGCAGCATGGGGATGATCACCACTTGCTGCGGCGCGACTTGAGGTGGGCAGCGCAGGCCATCATCATCGCCATGCGTCATGATAACGCCACCAATGAGGCGCGTGGAGACGCCCCAGCTGGTCGTATGGCAATATTGCTGCGTGCCTTCCTTATCCTGATAGCGGATGCCTGCGGCTTCGGCGAAGCCAGTACCCAGATAATGCGAGGTGCCCGCTTGCAGCGCCTTGCCATCCTGCATCATCGCTTCAATCGAATAGGTCGCAACCGCACCCGGGAAACGCTCATTTTCCGGCTTTTCGCCTGCCACCACGGGCATGGCGAGCGGGCCTTCGGCAAAGGCGCGATACATTTCCAGCGCGCGGCGTGTTTCAACCATCGCATCGTCGCGGTCGACATGCGCGGTATGGCCTTCTTGCCACAAAAATTCGGACGTGCGCAGGAACATGCGGGTGCGCATTTCCCAGCGAACCACATTGGCCCATTGGTTGGTCAAGAGTGGCAGATCACGCCAGCTCTGCACCCAGCGGCTCATCGCCGCGCCAATTACGGTTTCGGATGTCGGGCGGACGACCAGCGGCTCTTCCAACTTGGACTCAGGATCGGGCACCAGCTTACCCTTACCATCCCCCACCAGCCGATGGTGCGTGACAACCGCCATTTCCTTGGCAAAGCCCTCCACATGGTCCGCCTCTTTCTCAAAGAAAGACAAGGGGATGAACAGCGGGAAATAGCAGTTTTCAACACCGGCCAGCTTAATCTGGGCGTCCATCAGCTTTTGGATACGTTCCCAAATGCCATAGCCCCAAGGGCGGATGACCATGCAGCCGCGCACCCCCGATTCTTCGGCAAGGTCAGCCTCTGAAATGACTTCCTGATACCAAGCAGCGAAATTCTGGGCGCGAGTGGTGGTGAGTGCGTGCTTCATATCAGCGGCGTTAGCCGAGGGGGGCCTCCTCTCGCAAGCCCATCACCCCCGTGCATTTCCTGTTGCACAAGAAAAGCCGCCGTCTATGCCTGTGCTGCGTGACGAAAAGCCAAACCTCTCATCAAGATAGACGGATGCTGGCGCTGGGACTGCGCTTGCTGGCGGTGTTTGGCCTTTCCTCGCTGTCGCTCTGCGTAAAACTCGCCAGCGAAAGCGGCATTCACCTGCCTGAGATTATGTTCTGGCGTCAATTTGCCGCCATTCCCGTTGTGCTGACTTGGGTGATCCTGTCGAGCGGCTTATCCAGCCTGCGCACAGAGCGGCTGGGCGCGCATATCCGCCGATCCTTCCTTGGCGCAACAGGGATGTTCTTCACCTTTGGCGCGGTGCTGTTGCTGCCTTTGGCGGAGGCCGCGACGTTGGGCTTTACTGTCCCCATTTTCGCCACATTGCTCTCTGCGTTGGTGCTGAAGGAACGTGTTGGCCCGCATCGTTGGGGCGCCGTGCTGATTGGCTTTGTAGGCGTGTTGATTGTTATCCAGCCGGGAAGCGGCGGATTTCCGCTTAAAGGCGCGCTGGTGGGCCTGACTGCCTCGCTGATGATTGGAGTTATCAGCCTGCAATTGCGCGATTTGGGCCGCACCGAAGCGCCGACAACCACTGTCTTCTATTTCTCACTGCTCTCGTCGATCATGCTATTGACGCTGCATCTGCTGCCCCTACCCGCACCTTTGGGGGAATTGCTGTCATGGGGCGACCAAAGTCATGACGCACGGCAATGGCTGATTATTGCGGGGCTGGGCCTGTGTGGGGGGCTGGCGCAAATCGCGCTCACGGCCTCGCTGCGCTATGCGCCCGTCTCTACTGTGGTGGGCATGGATTATACCGCGCTTATCTGGTCCACGCTTTACGGCTGGGCGATCTGGGGCGTGCTGCCCGGCCCCTCAACTTGGGCAGGCGCGCCGATCATCATTGCCAGCGGACTTTATATCGCGTGGCGGGAACATCGCTTGGCCATCGCCAAGCCACGGGAGATTTCGATATGAGCCTGCCGATTTTGCACCATTGCGAAGGCGCCCGATCCTTTCGCTGCCTTTGGGCCGCCGAAGAAGCGGGCTTTGCGCTGAACCTCAAAATGTGGGCCTTCCCGCCGCGCTGGTTTGCGAAAGAATTTAAGGATGTGAACCCGCTGGGCACGATCCCCGCTTGGGAAGAAAATGGCCATTTGCTGACTGAAAGCGCCGCCATCTGCCAGCGTATTGCAGCGGGTACAGAGTTAGAAGTGCGGAGCGATGAGGCGGATTACCTCCCCTATCTCAACTGGCTGCACCGCAGTGACGCAACGCTCACCTTTCCGCTAACCATTGTGCTGCGCTACACGCGCCTCGAGCCGAAAGAGCGCCAACTGCCGCAAGCTGTCGACGATTATAAAGCCTTTTTCATGGGCCGAGCCAAAGCGATTGAAACCGCGCTGGAAGATGGACGCGATTGGCTGGTCGGCGGGCGCTTTACCATTGCCGATATCTGCGTGGGCTATGCCGTGCATCTGGCGAGCAGCTTTGGCTATGATGCCGAATTGGGGCCGCTGACGCAAAGCTGGTATCAGCGGCTTAAAGACCGGCCCGGCTTTACATCCGCCCGCCAGCGTGAGCGCGACAACAGACCCGATGCGCCCAGTGCGCCGCTATAAGTGCCCTGCTATAAGCCCAGCACCATCTTCGCGATGATGTTTCGCTGAATTTCGTTGGAGCCGCCATAGATAGAGGCGGCCCGGCCGTTGAAATAGCGTGGCACCGCCGTCAGGGCGATGCCCGGACCTATGGCCTCAATATTGCTGCCGGGTTGACGCGCGGCAAATTGGCTGACAGCGGCATAGTCCCCCGCCAATTCTACAGCCAATTCTTGCACTTTTTGCGCGGTTTCCGTCCCCTGAATTTTGAGCATGGAGGCCGCTGGTCCCGGATTGCGCCCGCGCGCAACCTGCGCCATCACGACATCGGGAGCGGTGAAGTGTTGGGGTCGTGGAAAT
>RFZB01000099.1 GCA_009920915.1 Sphingomonadaceae bacterium
CTGGCCGTGGCGCCAATTGATAGTCAGGCCTTTGCCAACCAATTTGCCTATCAAGTCTATCAGCGAGAATTGTCTGAGGCAGCTGTTCTTGCAATTTCTGAGCAAAATGGCGTGCAAACGCTTGCCATTGTAAACCCCTATGAGCGCAAAACCAGCAACTGGGTGCCTGCCGATATTGCGCGGGATTTACGAGAACGGCGGCAGACTGTTTTTCGCGATACGGGCAGCCGCATGGAGGCGGTGACGCCAATGCCGGGGACGAAGGACTTGTTTCTATATGCCAGCCGCGTGGCAGATACAGAAACACTGGCGCAAGCGCGCCGGGCCTCGCGTGTTTTGAAAGATTATAATGCGTTGCTGGCACGCTCTGCCAAATTGCAGTGGCAGCTAAATGCCGCGCTCTATTTGCTATCGCTTACCATCATTGGGTTGGCGGTTTTTACGGCCTTGCGCGTGGCAGACCGGCTTGTTCAGCCGGTGGGAGAGCTTGTGGATGCCGCCCGCCGGGTTGCGGGTGGGGATTTGTCCGTCCGCGTGTCCACATCGCAGAACCGCGATGAAGTGGGTGTTTTGTCGCGCGCCTTTAACCGCATGACGGAACGTCTGGGCGAACAGAATATGGATCTGATTGCGTCCAATGACTTGCTCGATCGCCGCCGTGCTTTGATTGAGGCTGTTCTTTCGGGCGTCACAGCGGGCGTCGTCTCTATCACGCCAGAGCGGCGCGTGCGGCTGATCAACCGGTCGGCCAGCGATCTGCTGCGTGTTGACCCAGAGGCAGCCACTGGAACTGAGTTGAAAGATTTGGCGCCGGAATTTGATGCCCTGATGAATGAAGATCGGCATGAAGCCGTCATCCAACTGGCCAGTGCGGGGGAGCCTCGCACCTTGGCGGTCAAGATTGTTGCTAGTGAATTTGGTCAAATTCTCACTTTTGATGATATTACCCAACAACTTATTGATCAGCGCCGGGCCGCGTGGTCGGATGTTGCAAGGCGTGTGGCGCATGAGATTAAGAATCCGCTGACGCCCATCCAATTGGCTGCAGAGCGGCTGAAACGTCGGTTTTCCAAGGAAATTTCGTCTGACACAGCGGCGTTTGACCGGCTGACGGACACCATTGTTCGGCAGGTGGGAGATTTGCGGCGGATGGTGGATGAGTTTTCCTCCTTTGCCCGGATGCCCAAGCCGCAATTTGCAGAAGAGGCCATTGTCGATATCGCGCGGGAGGCGATGTTCCTGCACGAGGTGGCCAATCCGACGATCCAGTTCTCGCTGTCTGCGCCATCGCCATCGCCGGAACTCTTGTGTGATCGCAGGCAATTGGCCCAAGCTTTGTCGAACATTGTTAAAAACGGCGTCGAAGCCATTGAACAGACAAAGCGGGGGCGCGGCACGATTGAGATGGCCATCTCAACCGCGGGGGATGGCGCGCTTCTTCTGCAAGTTGCAGATGATGGCATTGGCCTTCCCTTAGAACGCGATCGTATCATTGAACCTTATATGACCACGCGGCCCGGCGGTACGGGCCTTGGCCTCGCAATTGTGAAGAAAATTGTTGAGGAACATATGGGCAGCATCAGCTTTGCGGATCGAGAGGGTGGCGGAACAATGGTCACGCTGCGGCTGGATCCGGTTCAAATGGCGTCCGCCATTGCGCGCCGCGCGCAAGAAACAGCCTCACCGCAGGAGGACCTTCCTTCTGCTTTGACACGTGCAAGGAGCAGTTAACTCATGGGCCTCGATATTCTGGTCGTTGATGACGAAGAAGATATCCGGGATCTGGTGGCCGGTGTTCTGGAAGATGAGGGCTATTCCCCCCGGACTGCGGCCGATAGTGATGCCGCGCTGGCCGCCATTGCGGATCGCCGGCCCTCTTTGGTGTTGCTGGATGTGTTTTTAAAAGGCTCTCGCCTCGATGGGTTAGAGCTGTTGGATGAGATTAAACGGCGTGATCCCAGCCAGCCCGTCTTGGTCATTTCTGGGCATGGCAATTTGGATACCGCTGTGTCCGCCATTCGGCGCGGCGCAAGCGACTTTATTGAAAAGCCATTTGAGGCCCAGCGTTTGTTGTTGCTTGTCTCGCGCGCGACAGAAACAGAGCGATTGCGCGCTGAAAATGCCACATTGCGGGCGCAAATGGGCTTTGAAGAGCAACTCAGCGGGACATCAGGCGCGATTAATCAGGTGCGCGCCACGCTGAAACGTGTGGCCCCCACGGGCAGCCGTGTCTTAATCAGCGGCCCGGCGGGTGTGGGCAAGGAAGTGGCGGCCCGCATGCTGCATAGCTGGAGCCCACGGGCCTCTGCCCCCTTTGTTGTCGTCAGTGCCGCCCGAATGACGCCTGAGCGTGTCGAGGAAGAGTTATTTGGATCTGAACGATCAGATGGGTCCACAACCCCCGGCCTATTAGAGCGGGCCCATGGCGGCACGCTGTTTCTGGACGAGATCGCGGATATGCCAATGACAACGCAGGGGAAAATTCTGCGGGTGCTGACCGATCAGAGCTTTACCCGTGTTGGTGGCCAGCGGCAGGTGAAAGTGGATGTGCGGGTTTTGTCCTCCACGGCGCGCACGTTGACGGCGGAAATTGATGCCGGGCGTTTCCGGGAAGATTTTTACTATCGGCTCAATGTCGTGCCAGTCTTTATCCCAGCGTTGAGTGAGCGCCGCGAGGATATTCCTGCGTTGGTAGAGCAGTTTGTGGCGCGCTATGCTGCTGAGCGCCGCGTGCCAACGCCCGAAGTGACAGCCGATGCTCTTGCGGCCCTGCAGGCCTATGATTGGCCCGGCAATGTCCGGCAGCTGCGCAATATTGTGGAGCGGACAATCATTCTGGCCCCGGGGGATCGGATAGGGTGCATCGAAATGGATATGCTGCCGCAAGAAGTGCTGCATGATCCGGCAGGCGGCACAGCTGCCAGCACGACGACGGCCATTATGGGTGCCCCCTTACGCGAAGCCAGAGAAGCGTTTGAGCGGGAATATCTGCGTGTCCAAATTCGCCGATTTTCGGGCAATATCTCGCGCACCGCGCAGTTTATTGGCATGGAACGATCCGCTCTGCATCGCAAACTCAAGATTTTGGGCATGGTGGAAGATCGGGACATTGGCGACGATTAACATCGCCAGAGTAGACCCCCAGCCTGTTTCGCGCTAAACCACGCTATGCCCCCACGGCTTTTGGGGGGATCGGTGTACCTCCCCTTGGGCGGTGCGCCTGCGGTTTGACCGCCAAAGATAGAAAAGGAAGATAACATGGCTGATAAAAGCAACACCCTTCAGGACATTTTCCTTAACACCGTGCGCAAAGGCAAAATCCCCGTCACCATGTTCTTGGTGAAGGGCGTAAAGCTGCAGGGAATTATCACGTGGTTTGATAATTTCTCGGTTCTGTTGCGGCGCGATGGCCAGTCTCAATTGGTTTATAAGCATGCCATTTCCACCATCATGCCCGGTCAACCCGTGGATGTAGATGGGATGCGCGCCGCCATTGGCACAGGCAAGAAATCTAAGGCATTGCAGGATGTTTTCCTGTCGGCGGCGGAACGCAGCCAAACGCCAGTCACCATGTTTTTGGTCAATGGCGTGATGCTGCAGGGCGAAGTGGCAACATTTGATTTGTTCTGCTTGCTGCTCCAGCGCGAGTCCATGTCGCAGCTGGTGTATAAGCACGCGATTTCGACCGTTCAGCCAGCACATCCGCTGAACTTGGCCGAGGAAGAAGCGGACGAAGATTGAGCGTCTTTAATCGCCAGGAAGAGGACGGCTTTGGGCGCGGCGCCCGGGCCGTTATCGCCTATCCCGATATTGGCAGCAGCGCCCGCACAGCTGAGGCGCGATTGGACGAGGCTGCGGGCCTTGCCGAGGCCATTGGGATATCAATTGTCGAACGGACATCCTATCGCATTCGTGGGGCCCGCCCAGCGACGTTGTTTGGGTCTGGACAAGTCGAAGATTTGGCCACGCGGCGGGCAGCGCAAGATGCCGAACTGATCATCATTGATGGCGCGCTGACCCCGGTTCAGCAGCGGAATTTGGAAAAGGAAACCAAGGCCAAGGTTATTGACCGGACCGGCCTGATCCTTGAAATTTTTGGCGAGCGTGCGGCAACTGCGGAAGGCCGCCTGCAAGTTGAACTGGCGCACTTGGATTACCAAGCTGGGCGATTGGTCCGCAGTTGGACGCACTTGGAGCGCCAGCGGGGCGGCTTTGGCTTTCTCGGCGGGCCTGGTGAAACTCAGATTGAAGCCGACCGGCGGATGATCCGCGACCGTATGGCCAAGCTTCGGCGAGAGTTGGAGCAGGTCCGCCGCACGCGTGGCCTCCATCGCGATCGGCGCAAGAAAGCGCCTTGGCCTGTTATTGCGCTGGTGGGCTATACCAATGCGGGCAAATCCACCTTGTTCAATCAGATGACAGGTGCAACGGTCATGGCCGAAGATTTGCTCTTCGCCACGCTCGATCCAACCATGCGGCAAATTTCGCTGCCGGGGGTGGATAAAGCCATTTTGTCTGACACCGTTGGCTTTGTGTCTGATTTGCCAACACAATTGGTGGCCGCTTTTCGGGCCACGTTGGAAGAGGTGAATTCCGCCGATCTTGTTGTTCATGTCCGCGATATTTCGCACCCCGATAGCGAGGCGCAACGCGACGATGTGGAGCAAGTCTTAACCGATATTGGGGCACGCGGCGAAGACGCAGCGCCCATGATTGAGGTGTGGAACAAGATTGACCAGCTAAGCCCAGAGGCGCGGGATGTTCTGCGCGCCGAAGCGGCGCGGCGTGACGATGTTGTGTTGGTATCGGCCCTGACGGGGGAGGGGACGGACGATTTGGCGCAGGCTTGTTCTGCAAAGCTGACCTCGACGCATCGCATCCGCCATCTTGATCTGCCTTTGGCGCAAGGGGCCGCACTTGCATGGATCCATGCGCATGGCGACGTGGTGACCCAAGTGGCGGACGAGGCCCAAGTGCATCTGGCAGTGCGCTTGTCGGATGAGGATTATGCCCGGTTTCAATCGCGCTTTGGCTAAGGCTTAACCTGCTATTTTGGCCTTCTGCCATAGGGCTTCTTTGTCATCCAGGCTAAGGCCGACAAAGGCATCCCCCGCCATGTCCTCCATCGCGCGGAAGCGATTTTCAAACTTGCGATTGGCGCGACGCAAGGCCGCCTCGGGATCAATATCCAATTTGCGGGCCCAATTCACAACGGCAAAAAGCAGATCTCCCAGCTCATCCTCGCGTGCATCCTGATCGGTCGCCGCGTCCACTTCTGCCAGTTCTTCGATAATTTTGGCGCGCGCGCCATTGGCATCGGGCCAGTCAAAGCCGGTTCGAGCAGCCCGTTTTTGCAGCTTTTCTGCCCGTAATAGGGCGGGAAGGCCAAGTGCCACGCCAGACAGAGCGGTGTGCGGCTCTGCTGAGGCCCTATCGGCACGCTCCGCAGCTTTGATGCCTTCCCAATCGACACCCGTTGCATCGCCAAAGACATGGGGGTGGCGGCGTTCCATTTTGTCGGAAATGGCCGCGGCCACATCTGCAAAGCTAAATACACCTTCTTCTTCCGCCATGCGTGCATGGAACACGACTTGCAGCAGCAAATCGCCCAATTCCTCTTTCAGCTCTGCCAGATCATGCCGGGCAATGGCGTCGGCCACTTCATAGGCCTCTTCAATCGTGTAGGGCGCAATGGTGGCATAGGTCTGCTCAACATCCCATGGGCAACCCGAAACGGGGTCGCGCAGGCGCGCCATGATGCTAAGCAAGCGATCCATCTGGTCAAGGGGAGAAGGCACAGTCATTAGATCAAATCGTCCAGATGGAGGTCAGTTAAAAGCACAGCGCGCGCCTGCGCTATGTCTGCCCATAGATTTGGATTGTCGAGGGCATCGGGCGTGAGTTCTGCTGGCCAGTTGCGCGCAACATGGCGCGAAATAACGTCAATCTTCGCCTCGTTTAGCAAAAACCGGGGGTCAACATGGGCTGGATCACACACCACGCGCAAGCGCAAGCAGGCGGGGCCACCGCCATTCGCCATAGATTGCCGAACATCCACAGGAATAAGCCGCCGGATGGCGCCATTGCCTGCCACCATCTCAGTCAGCCACGTCCAGACCCGTTCATTCTCCTGCGCTTCGGTTGGCAGGATCAGCGCCATGCCGCCCTCAGGCAAGGTCACCAATTGCGCGTTAAAAAGATAGGATTGGATGGCATCGGCAAGGCTGATGCGTGAGGCCGGCACCTCAATAATTTCAACTTGGGGAAGTGCTGTCTTTAACGCGGCGTAAAATTGGTCTTTTTCGGCAAAGGCCTGCTCATGGCAAAACAGGACATGTTCATTGGCCACGGCCACCACGTCATTGTGAAATGCCCCTGCAGCAATCGCCGCTTCTGATTGGGCCACAAACAGGGCCTGGCGCACCTGATTGAGCCGAGCAACTGCCTGCGACGCCTCTGGATGTTGGCGGGCAGGGAAGGGGCCGCCCGTCACGCCATACACAAAAACTTCAACGCCGGCCGCGCCATGGTCTGTGCAGAGCCGCATATGGTTGGCAGCGCCTTCATCACCAAATGGCGGCGGCACGGGTGCATGGAGGGCAAAGCTGGGATGGGCAAAGGCCAGTTTAAGCTGTTTCAGCGTGCCCGGCCATTCATGGCTGCGATGCGGCATGGTCATCAAATTCGCCACTGTCATATGGCACCGTCCGTCTCTAGTATCGGGCGCGGGCGCGACAGTGGCGGCATTGGCTGCCCACGTGGCAGAGGCGGACAGCGCATTGGCGCGCAGCTGCGGCGTGGCTGTTTCCAATTCGGTTCCCAAGGAGGCAAGCCAGCGGAGATTAGGCCGGTCATGCGGCAAAAACAGCCCTTGGGTCAGGCCAAGCTGGATGTTGGCGCGCATCTTCTCCAACCCTTGCAGCGCGGCGGCACGCGGAGAAGAAACGCCGCCCGCATTTTTGGCTGAGGCCAAATTGCCAAGGCTTAGGCCAGCATAATTATGGCTGGGGCCAATTAATCCATCAAAGTTGATTTCAACCAGCATCGCTTACCACCGGCCGACACGCGTGATGACATCGCCTTCGCTCACATGCAGCAGGGCTGCGCTGGCGCTATCCATGACAAGGCCATCCCCATCTGCGGCAACCCATCCATAAGTGGCGCGAAAGTCTGCCAATTGCCCATGCGCCACCAGCATTTTTTGAGCACTGGGATGCGTAGCGAGATTGGGATCAACGCGCTGAATTCTGCCATCATGCGCCTCACGCACGCTGCGGATCTGGTCCGTTC
>RFZB01000100.1 GCA_009920915.1 Sphingomonadaceae bacterium
GAAGGCCGCGCTGCCCATGGGCACAAAACTGGAGACAGTGGAGGCGTTCCTCGAAGCCCGAAAGATGGAGCATCACACCAGTAAGGGAGAGCACCTGGTCGAGGCCATCGTGAGGGATGTGAACAAGGATTTCTGGGGCTCCAGCACCAGCATCCGGTTCGTCTTTCGCTTCGACGCGCAAAACAGCCTGACCGAAGTCGAGAGCACCGTCAGTCACACGTTTTTGTGAGTCGACCCCGGTCCGGAACGCCCGGCGCATGCAAAGGGGTCAGGCCGTTCGTGAACAGGGGTATTAGTTGAGAGGCCTATTTCGGGCTTCTTAACTAACAGGGGTAGGCACTAACGGCCTGACCCCTTTGGCTGAGGTAAAACCCGGAGGTGCTCGCCAAGGGAGTGCCACCTTTAGCACATTTAGGCCTTTAAACGAAAAACGCCCCCACCAACCTCGCAACATGCAACCCCAGCGATTGATCACCCTTGTCGTGGCTTTGCTCTTGAGCGGGTGCATCATCGACCCCTTCCCCACCGTGGATGTTCCTCTTGAGGAAACGGCCAAGGTTCTCGCCGCCGAACAAAGTCAGGCGAATCCTGACGCGGGTATCCCGCTGAAAATGAATCGGACTTATCGTTTCAAAGTGCCGACCCACACCTGGTGGGATAACTCTGGGCGTCTCATCACGCTCGGAAGCTGGAAGGTGTCCCCGGTCTGGAAAACCGAGTCGGCAAGCTACCCTGCCGGGGCGACTTTTAAACTCACCCGACTCCGGCGTGACGGCATTTGCTACGGAGCCCACGTGAGCATCAACAACTCCAGCACCGATTATGAATTGGGCATCGATTTCATCGACAAGATGATGCTCAACCGACGTTGCATCGAGGAGGTTAACGACGGGGGCGCCCGCTGATACAGCGGCCTACCAAGGAGTAAGGGGTGCTAGTTTAGAGGCCTGTTTTAGGCGTTTTAACTAACAGGGGGCAGACTACCGAGCCCCGGCGTGAATAGTTCAAACGGGACCAAGTTCGGAATGAACCAACACAACGAAAAGGCTACTGTCGCCGCGTTTTTCTAATCCCGTGATGAAATCCCGCGCAATAATTTGGCTACGCCGAGCGAAATCCATCGGGACCTCGCCCGGCAACCTCTCGCAATACCAATCCTCATGAATATAGGCTAACTTCCCGGAGGAATCCGAAAGCACGTCACCGCCCAGCACCGCCACCGGGCATCCTTGAAGTAAGTTCAGGGCTTCCAATGCTTTTGATGGCACTAGACCCAGCTCGTCACCTTGAGGATTAAGTTCTCTGAGCTTACGTCCTTCGGAGGAAACAAAGCGTAAGTATGCTTCTGCATGCGACATGCGGGGAATATTACGTGCTTAGTTCGGGTGCGCTCACCGCATGCTGTGACTCCGCATCGTGACTACTGCGTAATCCTAGTCAATCGACGAGAACGCCTGGCTGGGCTTGCACGCCGGACCTGAAACTACAGTCTAACCCCCATCACCCCGCGGAACCTCGACCATGCGCATCTTGCTTTCGATGGCCCTGCTTTGCGTCGCCTGCGCCGGCAAGGCGGCCACCACGGCCGAACGGGTCGCGACCTATGGCGCGGCGGTCAAGGAGCGTCTGGAGCCGGCGTGCACCGCGCAAGGGGTGGCCTACCCTCCCGCCAGCCTGACCCTGATCGGGCTCAAGGCGGAGAAACGCCTGGAGCTGTGGGCGCCCGATGCGTCCGGCCGGCCTCGGCTGGTGAAAACCTACCCTATCTTGGCCGCCAGCGGCGGGGTCGGCCCGAAACTTCGCGAAGGCGACGGCCAGGTGCCCGAGGGGCTCTACGGGATCGAGTCGCTGAACCCGAACAGTCGCTTCCACCTCTCGCTCCGCGTGGGCTATCCGAACGCCGACGACCGTCGCCATGCGCAGGGCGAGGGGCGCACCCGCCTCGGTGGCGACATCATGATCCACGGGAGCAACGTCTCCATCGGCTGCCTCGCGATGGGCGATCCCGCCGCGGAGGAGCTCTTCGTCCTGGCCGCGCTGACGGGCCCGGCGAACATCCAGGTCATCCTCAGCCCCGTGGACTTCCGTAAGCAGGCCACCGTGACGATTCCCGCCGGCCAACCGGACTGGGTGCCCGCCTTGCACGCGCAGATCAAGATCGCCCTCGATCGCTATCGCTGAGACCTTGGGTGCCCCGGAGGATGGGTAATCACGGGGTTAGCCGGGCCGGCCGCCCACGATGTCCTATCGGGTTGCGGGCGCGACAGGATAGCCTATGAAAGCTGCATCAACAAAAAGTGGATCCAGCAGAAAACAAAGAGCCCGTAACAATCTCCTTCAAGCTGACCCGTTGGCAGCGGGTATTGAATCCGATCGAGCGCCTCTTGTATGCGTTGCTAGGTTTACCCCTCCTGGCGATATTGCCTATCGCCCTCATGGCCGCCCATGACAGTGCGGAAGTGCTTTTAACGATGATACTTGCCCTCGGATTACTGGTGTTCTGGGCCCTCCCGACGTCTTTGTTTTTGCGTACGATTTTTTCGGACAGTGGTTACGTCGATAGGATCGAAATCCATGCCGATTTCGTGAGCTATAAACTTCCTCAGCACATATCTGGCTGTCCTGAAGGCGCGTCCGTCTGCAAACAACCGCGGATAACGATGACGCTGACGAAAGGGTTGTGCGGGACGTTTGTGCTCAGGGATATTTTGGACGGTCGGAAGACTATCGTATTACCCAGGACATGCGCGACATATGATCAGTTGAAGCAGCTCTTCCCGGGCTCAAAGGGGTCAGGCCGTTGACTCAAGCAATCGCCTAAAACCTATGATCTACCATCACCAGAAATGCACGCAACTGGGTCAAGATCGGGGCGGCCTCGCCGGCTTTGACCGGTGAACCGCAAACAAGCCATGAGCAATGAATCGATTTCGGGCGAGGAGTTCCGACGCGAAGTCCAGGAAGCTGCCATCAGCCTTGAGTCGCATGGCTTCCAGCGTGCTACTCAGCTTGACTCCATGACGCCGACGACGGCTTCGGTCGTTTATGTCGGCCAAAATATCGCGTTCGAATTCACCTTGGACATCCGAGACCAAGCGATCGACCTCGTCGTGACGCGTTACCGCGACGGAAAGCTGGCGGCGTTGGGACACGGCGGTTACTCGTCGAGTTTGTTCACCCATCTCCTTAACCGCTGCGGCTTCCGAGGGCGTCCGAGCCCAGGGGCCAATCTCCCTCCAACAGCCTCCAAGGCCCAGCGACAGCTTGCTTCCCTCTTGAACCTGTTGGCACAACCATGCTCGGCGAACCTACTTGCGGATCGAGCGGACGCATTGCCTCAATAATCCTTCGGCGTCCCGCCAAGAGGGCGAAGCAAAGCGCCCAGGTCGCCAGTGAACAGGAGTGGTCGTTGAGCGGCCGGGTTTTATGGTTGGAGCTTGGCAATTGCCGGAACCAAGAACTGTTCAAAATATCTCGGAAGATTGGATTTCCCGTTTTGCATGTCCTGAAGAATTTTCAGGAGTTTGGGGGACATCGACCTGATGTTTAGGCGGGCGATTAGCGCGATAGCCAGATCTGCCTTGATGGGTTCCCCGGATTCCAACCAAACAGCGAGGGCAACGTTCAAGCGGGTTTGGTTTTCAAAGCTTTGCTGGGAGTAAAAATGACTGAGTCGTCCTAGGACATACTCGCCATCTTTCTCATCGCGACACTCAGCCAAGACCTCATTCAAGGCCACCTCGGCATCATCGTCGGCGGGATGACCTCGTTTAGGTTCAATATCAGACATCTTTGGCGCGGCTAATTTTCAAATGAAGCCACTCTCGAGTCAATCAGCGAGCCAGGCAGGTAAACTTCCATTGGCAGCACGCGGTGCTGCCCTTACCCCGAGCAATCCCCTAAAGGGGGCAGACCGTTAGTGGGCAGGGGTGTTAGTCGGAGGCCTGTTTCGGGGGGGGGAGCCAACATTAGTGGGCACTGACGGCCTGACCCCTCATTGGGGCTGTTGACTGGTAGAAAGAGTGGTAAAAACTAGCGAGTGCCTGATCGAACCCACAGGCAGCGAACTTCCTATCCAGACAACTCACATGCGCGCAAAGGATATCGCCAAGGTAGTCGAATCGCTAAAACCCCTTCTGCCAGGTTTCAAAACGAAGGGAGCGATGATTTATAAAGAGAAAGATGACGTGCTTCAGGCCATCTGCATCGAGGACTCTGGATTGGACAAGCAAAGCTTCTACGTCTGGGTGTTCTTCCTGCCTCTTTATATTCCGCTAAAGCAGCTCGTCTTCACATTTGGGAAACGGCTATCCCACGGAAAGAGATGGGCCTCGGACGCCGAGTCTATCGATGAATTATCCGAAGCCATTAAAAGGGAAGCCCTACCCTACCTTCATTCCATCGATACCTCCGACCGGCTTTCGCAGGTCATCGCTGAAATTGACCGCGGGCCGAATAAGAACCTTAACCTTAGCCAAGCCTACGCTTACAGCCTTGCCAAGGAAGGTCAGCGCGAACCGGCGATCGTGGAGTTGAAGGAAATCATCTCTCGAGTAAATCAGTCCCCGAACAGCCATCCATGGACCTTGCGGATACGGGAACACTGCGAGTCAATGCTCGAGAATCTCGAGGTCGATCGCGAAGGCCGGTTACTGGAGGAATTAGCCAAAAACTCCAGGAACATACTCGGACTGAGCCCAGCCGATTGACTCCGCTTCCTCGTGTCACCCCGGGTCTGCCTATAAGGCTGCGTGTTTAGAAGAATAAACTGGCTCTACTGAACCAACTGAACGTGAACACCCCGGGACTCGAGATGAAATATAGGATTAAAAGATTCGGAGTCGGACTTCATTCGGAGTTAAAAAGATAACTCCAAACTCGCCCATCTCAGCAAGTGGGCGCACGAAAACACCCCGCCAAATGCCGCAATATGGACGCAACCGACCCCAATCAGCAATTATGTAGATTATGGACATAATCCCCCTAAAAGGGTCAGGCCGTTCGTGAACAGGGGTGTTAGTTGAGAGGCCTGTTTCGGGGGGTTTAGCCAACATTAGTGCGCACTGACGGCCAGACCCCTTTACTGCGGTAAACCCTGGGGGCACTCGTTGAGCGTGCGGCCCAGAGTCCTCCAATACGGTGGTTGATTAGGTAAGCGTGCAGGAATATCACCTATATCACGTCCACCTCGTTAGAACCAAAGCATGGCCAACCAGGAAAAATTCAGTCGCATCCTCGTAAGGTGCTGGCCTCTGCAACTTCCTTCAGCCGACGGACATATCGAGAACGGGCACTTCATCGCCTATCCCGACGGGTTCGGCGGAAACGACCTCTTCACCTGCACCGGGTGTGGCCACCTCTATGCGGCCAATATCGAGATGGCCTGCCTTGGCCAGACGCTCGAAGAAAAAATAAGGGGGTGGGATTGCGTCGGCTGCGGTGGTCCACTCACGGCCTTGCTACAACGCTACCCCGAATCTTATCTGGATAGCAGCCTCAGACTATTGAAACATGTCCGTGGGAGGATTCCTCCGCGCGATTCGGACAGCATCGTCCGAGAATTCGATTCTATTTAATCCGGACTGCTTGATCAAATGATTAAATCCAGCGAAACGGTGCTGACCGGGAAATGGCTGACATCCCAAGGGGCAGCGGTTGCCGACGAAATTTGCCGGAGAATTCACGCTTTGACCCAGAACCACTTGGTGGAACTTGGCCGCGATGCAAACGGATGGGACACCCTTTATCGTGACCCTACCGATGGACGGTTCTGGGAACTGACTTACCCCCAAAGCGGGATGCAGGGAGGTGGGCCTCCCCAGTTGCGTTGCCTTTCGTCAACTGAGGCGAACACGAAATATGGCAATGCTCTCAATGGCGAACTACGACCTTGTCCTTGTTGTGGCTCAAAAGTGCTTACGACGCTGGGCGAATACGAAATCTGCAAGCTGTGCGGATGGGAAGACGACCCGGTTCAGTTCCGTGATCAAAACTATTCGGGAGGCGCAAACAAGTTGAGCTTGAATCAGGCAAGGATTGAGTGGCTATCCCGAAAGTAAGATCCGTGAGAAAACGGGTCAGGCCGTTAGCGGACAGGGGTGTTAGTCGGAGGCCTGTTTATGGTGTTTAAACTAAAGACGGCAGGCGCCAAAGGCCTACCACTTTTAAAGACTACCCATCGCTAAAGGCGATATCCCAGAGCTTGCCCAAGAGCACCTCCCGTCTCGCCGCATCTTCTGTTGCGTCGATTTCAACGAGGCCAGACGCGGCCAGCATAAACTGAGCCCATTCCCTCCGTTTAATCGGGCAAGTCGAGTTGTTCTCCAGCCCCGCCTCCAAGTCTTTCAAAGTTACGTAGACCGGCACGTCGAACCTTGGCAGCCTCCAGCCAAGTTGATCCCTCGTGACGCCCAATGGACTCAAGTCTGACCACGGTTTCTCACCACGCACGACGCCCATGATAATCTGTTGCTTCATTCTGGGTAAAGTCGCTTGGCGATTGATCCTAGGATTGTTAAACTCCCGCATCAGTCAACGGGCGAGCCACCCCCTTGCTGAGGTTAAGTCGGTATTCGTTATGAGGACGTCACTGGCTTCCGAGGGCAGCACGCGGTGCTGCCCCTACCCTCCGAGAGGATCAGGCCTTGAGCCCGGTGGCGAAGCTGATGCCGAGCGAGTCGGCGACAGCGCGGAGGATCTCGACCTCGCGGGGCTCGGCCTGCCCGTCGCTGAGCACGGCGACGCCGCAGGCGCGCACGAAATCGCGGCGCGCGGGCACGGGGAGCTTGGCGAGACAGGCCAGGGAGTCGTCGACCTTCGCGAGGTCGATGGCGGCGGCGGGCAGGAGCGGGTCGAGCGCGACCCCGAGGGACTGGCAGGCCTTGGCATAGGCGGCCTGATGGCCTTCCTCCGACTCGCCCGAGGCGTGCACGACGGCCGAAAGGACCAGGCCTTGGTGTTGCGCGAGGGTCAGCTGGTCGCGAACGGCGAGGGTCGGAGGGAGCTCGAGGTAGCGACGGACGGCCCCTTGGACGAGCAGGCCGACGAGCCCGTCCTCGGTCGAGGCGCTGAAGCGCGCCAAGGCGTCGCGGAAGGTCGCGCGCTGCACGGGCGAGAGGACGCGCAGGGCGGGCATCGCGAGGTCGAGCGCCGGCACCCGGAAGCCGGGCGGCAGGGCGCGCAGGATCGGCTGCAGGCGCTG